>NZ_JAPSKQ010000233.1 GCF_031181555.1 Streptomyces sp.
CATCTCCCCCGTGTCCGGAGGCACTCGTGGAACGCTCCAGACCTCTCGCCCGCCGGCCCTTCGTCGCGCTGCTCACCGCCACGGCCCTCGCCGCGACCGGTACGACCGCGCTCTCGTCGGCCGCCCGTGCGGCCGACGCGGACCTCGTCAGGAACGGCGGTTTCGAGTCCGGCCTCGACGGCTGGACCTGTACGTCCGGCACCACCGTGAACTCCCCGGTGCATGGCGGGAGTTCGGCGCTCAAGGCGACCCCGGCCGGTGCCGACAACGCCCGGTGCGCGCAGACCGTGACCGTGAGACCGGACTCCCAGTACACGCTCTCCGGTCACGTCCGCGGCGCCTACGTCTACCTGGGCGCGAGCGGCACCGGCACCACCGACGTCTCCACTTGGACCCAGTCCGCCCCCGACTGGCGGCAGCTCACCACCACCTTCCGCACCGGCCCCTCCACCACCCGGATCACGCTCTACACCCACGGCTGGTACGGCACCGGTGCCTATCACGCCGACGACATCTCCCTCACCGGCCCCGGCGGCGAGACCGGTCAGCCGCCCGCTCCGCCCGCCGGCCTCGAGGCCGGCACCGTCACCTCGACCAGCGTGGCCCTGTCCTGGTCACCGGTCGCGGGCGCCACCGGCTACGCGGTCTACCGCGACGGCATCAAGGTGCGTACGGTGAGCGGGACTTCGGCTACCGTGTCCGGCCTGACACCGAAGACGGCGTACGCCTTCCAGGTCACCGCCCTGAACGACGCCGGCGAGTCCGCCCGTTCCGCCACGGTGACCGCGACGACCACCGAACCCGACTCGGGCGGCGGCCCCTCCGACCTCCCGCCCCACGCCCTGGTCGGCTACCTCCACGCGAGCTTCGCCAACGGCTCCGGCTACACGCGCCTGGCCGACGTCCCCGACAGCTGGGACGTCATCGACCTGGCCTTCGGCGAGCCGACGTCGGTCACCTCCGGGGACATCCGCTTCGAGCGCTGCCCGGTGACCGAGTGCCCGAACGTCGAGAGCGACGCCGAGTTCAAGGCGGCGATCGAGGCCAAGCAGGCGGCCGGCAAGAAGGTGCTGATCTCCATCGGCGGCCAGAACGGCCAGGTGCGGCTCACCACCACCGCCGCCCGCGACACGTTCGTCTCGTCCGTCTCGAAGATCATCGACGAGTACGGGCTCGACGGCCTCGACATCGACTTCGAGGGCCACTCGCTCTCCCTGGACGCCGACGACACCGACTTCAGGAACCCGAAGACCCCGGTGATCGTCAACCTGATCTCCGCGCTGAAGTCCCTGAAGGCCAGGTACGGAGAGGACTTCGTGCTGACCATGGCCCCGGAGACCTTCTTCGTCCAGCTCGGCTACCAGTACTACGGCACCGGCAAGTGGGGCGGCCAGGACCCCAGGGCGGGCGCGTACCTGCCGGTGATCCACGCGATGCGCGACGACCTGACCCTGCTGCACGTCCAGGACTACAACTCCGGCCCGGTCATGGGCCTGGACAACCAGTACCACTCCATGGGCGGCGCGGACTTCCACATCGCGATGACGGACATGCTGCTCACCGGCTTCCCGGTCGCGGGCGACGCGAACAACGTCTTCCCGCCGCTGCGCCCGGACCAGGTCGCCATCGGCATGCCGGCCACGACCAACGCGGGCAACGGCTACGTGTCGCCGGCCGAGGTCACCAAGACCCTGGACTGCCTGACGAAGCGCACGAACTGCGGCTCGTACGCCACCCACGGGACCTGGCCCGGGCTGCGCGGGCTGATGACCTGGTCGATCAACTGGGACCGGTTCGGCGGCTGGGAGTTCCAGCGGACCTTCGACGGCTACTTCGGCTGACCAGCAGCCACAGGCCGATCAGCAGCACCGCCCCCAGGCACCAACTGGCCGCCACGTCCAGCGGCCAGTGGTAGCCCCGGCGCACCAGCCCGTACGAGGCGCCGGCGACGAGGGCGGAGCAGAGCAGGACGAGCCCGCCGCGGACCGCCGCCGAGCGCAGCAGCGGAAGGAGCAGCAGCGTCGCCGCTCCGTACGCCACGACGGCGGTCGCGGTGTGGCCGGAGGGGTAGTAGCCGACCGCCGGGGGCACGGCCGGGGTGCCCGGGCGGTCGGTCCACTCCTTCAGGGGGGCGACCAGCGCCGGCACCAGCGCCATCGTCAGGATCCCGGCGACCGGCGGCAGCCACCAGCGGTCCGTGCCCGTGGCGCGCCCGTGCCACGCCACGTACGCCAGCGCGATCGCCAGGACGGGCACGGCCACCTGCACGTTGCCGAGGTCGGCGAGCAGCTCGGACGCCCGGTCCGGGCGGACGAGGGCCCTGCTCAGCCGCTCGTCCGCAGCCACCAGCGGACCGTCGGCGACGACCTGCCAGGTGATCAGCGCGAAGAGGAGAACGGGCGGTCCGAGCAGCAGCATGGTGCCCAGCTTCGCAGGTCCGCGATCACGTAACCTCACCGCCTGTGAAGCGCATACGGACGACACGGGACAGCGCGAGACGAGAGCTCTTCACCCGGCTCGAACTCCTGTACAAGGCGGGCGGGTACGAGGAGGTCGAGGCCACGGCGCGAGCGCTCGCCGCGGCCCCCCTGCCTCCCTGGCGGAAGCGGCCCCTGCCGCAGTGGCAGGCGAGGACCCTGGCCACGGGGGTGGCCGTCGCGCACGGGCGCGGAGCGGAGGTGATGGCCGAGCTGGAGGAGCTGATCGCCGAGCTGGAGCCGGTCGACGCCGAGGCGCACGTACTGCAACTGGTGGTCCGCAACAACCGCGTGACGGTCCTCGTCGGCCAGGAGCGGTACGAGGAGGCCGAGACCGAGGCACTGGGCATCCTGCGCGAGGTGACCAGGCTCGCTCACCTCACCCCCCTGTGGAAGCTGGAGCTGAGCGCCCTGGAGAACCTGGCCGCCGCGCTGTGCGGACAGGCCCGTTTCGAGGAGGCGGAGGACATCGCCCGCGGCAACCTGCCCCGCGCGGAGGAACCCGCGCTCGCCGCTCTGCACGCCACGCTGGTGCACAGTCTGAACGGACAGGGCAGGTACGAGGAGGCACTGGCCGAGGCCCGCCGGTGCACGCCCCACCAGGCCCGCAAGGACAGCGGGCGTCTGGACCTGGTCACGGCCGAGGCCCTGCGCGGTCTGGGCCGCCGCGGCGAGGCGGAGGTCGCGGCCCGTCGGGCGTTGACCGACTGTGCGCACCACCTGCATCCGGCCCATCCCCGCATCCGGGAGGCCCGTGCCCTGCTGGCCCGCATCGCCGAGGAGGGCCCCCGCCCGTGAACGCCGAAGGGCCAGTGCAAGGGGGGGTGTGCACTGGCCCTTCGGGGAACGGCTTGCCGTCTGTGGTGCCCGGTCGGCCGTCCGGACCGGAACGTCGCGCGCCCCGGGGGGTCTGGGGCGGGCGACCGTCCGATCGTGAGGAGACCCGGAACCCTCGGGCTCCGGTTGTGTGCGCGAGGGCACGACCAGGTCGAAGCTGGGGAGGCCTCGGCCTGTTCCGCTCACAGTCCCCTGTGAGCGGGGTGTATCTCTCATCCGGTGAGAACCTACGGCAGGGGACGGGGCCGCGACAGGGGCAACGGGCTCCTGTCATCCACCCCGCACACGTTCTTCACACGCTCTGCCGTTCCGCCCCGGTCCGCCGGTCCGGGGCGGCTCACCTGCCCCGATGCCGGCTCAGATGCGTGCGAACGCCTGCTCGATGATGTCCAGGCCCTCGTTCAGCAGGTCCTCGCCGATGACCAGCGGGGGCAGGAAGCGCAGCACGTTGCCGTAGGTGCCACAGGTCAGGACCAGCAGGCCCTCGGCGTGGCAGGCCTTGGCCAGAGCGGCGGTCGCCTCCGGGTGGGGCTCCTTGGTGGCGCGGTCCTTGACCAGCTCGATGGCGATCATCGCGCCCCGGCCGCGGACGTCGCCGATGACGTCGAACTTCTCCGCCATGGCGGTCAGGCGGCCCTTCATGACCTCCTCGATCCGCTTGGCCTTCGCGTTGAGGTCCAGCTCCTTCATCGTCTCGATGGCGCCGAGCGCACCCGCGCAGGCCACCGGGTTGCCGCCGTAGGTGCCGCCCAGGCCGCCCGCGTGCGCGGCGTCCATGATCTCCGCGCGGCCGGTGACGGCGGCCAGCGGCAGACCGCCCGCGATGCCCTTCGCGGTCGTGATCAGGTCCGGGACGATGCCCTCGTCCTCGCAGGCGAACCACTGGCCGGTGCGGCAGAAGCCGGACTGGATCTCGTCGGCGACGAAGACGATGCCGTTGTCCTGGGCGAACTTGCTGATCGCGGGCAGGAAGCCCTTGGCCGGCTCGATGAAGCCGCCCTCGCCGAGCACCGGCTCGATGATGATCGCGGCCACGTTCTCGGCCCCGACCTGCTTGGAGATCTGGTCGATGGCCTGCGCGGCGGCCTCCGGACCGGCGTTCTCCGGGCCGGTCGGCCAGCGGTAGCCGTAGGCCACCGGCACGCGGTACACCTCGGGCGCGAACGGGCCGAAGCCGTGCTTGTACGGCATGTTCTTCGCGGTCAGCGCCATGGTGAGGTTGGTGCGGCCGTGGTAGCCGTGGTCGAACACGACGACCGCCTGCCGCTTGGTGTACGCACGGGCGATCTTGACGGCGTTCTCGACGGCCTCGGCGCCGCTGTTGAACAGCGCGGACTTCTTGGCGTGGTCGCCCGGCGTCAGCTCGGCCAGCGCCTCGGCGACGGCCACGTACCCCTCGTACGGCGTGACCATGAAGCAGGTGTGCGTGAAGTCGGCGAGCTGGGCGGAGGCGCGGCGGACGACGGCCTCGGCGGAGGCGCCGACGGAGGTCACGGCGATGCCCGAGCCGAAGTCGATCAGCCGGTTGCCGTCGACGTCCTCGATGATCCCGCCCCCGGCGCGCGCGGTGAACACGGGCAGCACGGACCCCACGCCCTGTGCGACCGCGGCGGTACGGCGGGCCTGCAGCTCCTGCGACTTCGGGCCGGGGATGGCGGTGACGACGCGGCGCTCCTGCGGAAGTGCGGTCATGCGGGGCTCCTGGGGGTGTAACGGACGCTTTTTCCTTCTTTTCTCGCAGGCTAGGGCGGTGGGAGGGGGCTGGGCATGCTCCATGTGGGCGTTGTCCGGGGGGCCGGGTTGTCCGCGGTGGACATAGCGGTGGTGGGCCGCGACGCGGCGGCGGGGATCGGGCCGTGGCCGGACCCGGCCGCGTAAGCGGTGAACTCGCCCTGCCGGGGCGTTAGATTGACTCGCTGATGGTGGACGGAGCGGCTGGTCAGGGGGCAAGGGCGATGGACAGCGACGGGACCCAGGACGCGCGGGGCACGCATGCGAATCCCGTGCCGCGCCCGGCGGGACCTCCGGACGTGCCCGCGGTGCCGCCGCGGCCCGCGCGGGCGCCGGGCACGCCACCGCCGCCGGACGGGTCGGCGTTCCTGACCTGGCTGCGCACCCCGCGTCCTCAGGCGCCGCCCGGCGTGTGGCGGTTCGGACACCGGCCGCGGCCGGCGGAGGAGCCGGAGCGGATCCCCGCCAGGCAGTTGCTGAGCGGGGCGCTGATCGCGTTCCTCGTCGGGTGGCTCATCTGGTCGCTGCTGTGGAACGGCTACCTGGGCGGCTGGTGGCTGCTGCCCCTGTACGCGATGATCCCCGACTCCTGGGCCGAGCCCCACAGCTTCGGCGCCGTGGTCGTCGTCTACGCCTACTACGTGCTGATCGCGGGGATCATCATGGTCGGCGTCGGCCGGCTCGGCCGCTGGGGCGAGATCTGGCGCCGCTGGGGCCCGCCCGCCTGGCGCCGCACCCCCCGGGAGGACCAGCGGCCGCCCGCCCCGGAGGCCGACCCCGCCGCCTGGCCCGCGCTGCGCGCCGCCGGGGCCGTCGACGCCGCCGAGCGGCTCGCCGCCGACGCGCGCGCCGGGCTCATGCGGGACGTGGACCACGCCCGCATCGCCCGCGCCTGGCAGGGCGTGCGCAGCGGCCGGCACAGCCTCGCCACCTTCACCGGCGCGGTGCTCAAGGACGGTGCCGCCGCCTGCGTCCACCCCTCCGGCGCGCGCGACCTGCCCGCCCGGCAGGCCCGGCACGACCTGCTCACCGGGCAGGTGCGGCTCGGCACCGCCGCCGACGACCCCCGCAACCCCTACGCCTACCGCGGCACCGGTCTGGCCCTCGGCCCGGAACTGCTCGGCACCTCCCTGCTCGCCGTCGGCCCGGCCGGCTCCGGCAAGACCGGCGGCGTCGTCCGGCCGCTCGCCGAGTCGCTGTGCCTGCACGCGCTCGCCGGGAAGGCCGCCGTGGTCGTCGTCGGCGCGGCGGGCGCGGGGCTCGGCCCGGCCGACGCGTACGACGTCGTCGTACGGATCGGCAACCCCGACTCCGTGTACGACCTCGACCTGTACGGCGGCACCACGGACCCCGACGAGGCCGCGGCCGTGCTCGCCGAGGGGCTGGTGGGAGACCTGGCGGATCCGCACCCGGGCAGCGACAGCCGCCGCTCGACCACCGTCCTCGCCCAGCTCCTCGGACCCTTCCGCGCCGTGCACGGCCGTTTCCCGTCCGTCCCCGAGCTGCGGCAGCTGCTCGACGGGGCGCCGGGACCGCTGGCCGCGCTGCGCCAGGGCCTGACGGAGGCGGGGCAGGAGTCGCTGCTGCGTGAACTCGACGCCCGGGAGCGGCAGCTGGCCCACCCCGGTGATGTCGGCGGGGTCCTCGCCGACCGGGTGGCGCTGCTGGACCGGCCGGCCTTCGCCACGTTCTTCAAAAGCACGGGCTTCGACACGACCGGGCAGTCCCGGCCGTTCTCGCTCAAGGCGCTGGACCACCCGGTGCGGGTGCGTATCGACCTGCCCGAGCGCGGGCACGCGGACGCCTCACGGATGCTGGCGCGGCTGGTGCTCGCGCAGTTCACGGCGAGCGTGACGGTGCGCGAGGACCGGTCCCTGTTCGCCTGCCTGATCCTGGACGACGCCACCGGCGTGATCACCCCCGAGGCCGTCCGCGGCATCCAGCGGCTGCGGTCGGCCAACGCGGGTGCGGTGCTGACCCTGCGCACCCTGGACGACGTGCCGAGGCCGCTGCGCGGGCCGCTGCTCGGGGCCACCGGCTGCCGGATGGCGCTGTCCGGGCTCACCCCGTGGGACGGGCAGGACTTCGCCGAGGTGTGGGGCAAGGAGTGGACCGAGGCGCGGGACGTCACCGACCGGCAGATCATCGCCGAGAGCCCGGCGGGCAAGGCCGTGCACGCGCTGCGGCGGGCGATCACCGGCAAGGCGCCCACCGCGCGGGCGGTCACCGTGCGGCAGGTCGAGCGGGAGCGGTGGTCCGCCTCCGAGCTGGCGCACGCGGTGCCGGCGGGGCACGCGGTGCTGTCGTTGACGAACGTCAGGGGCGAGCACGCGCCGCCGCTGCTGGTGGACCTGCGGGACTGAGCCGGTGGGCCGGGCATCGCGGACATACGGTGACGCGGCGACCGTACGGTGAGGCAGAATCGACACGGGTCGTTCATACGTGACGGCCAAAAGATCACCGTGATCACCGAACCTCCCCCTCGCGGCACCTCCCGACGTTCACCCACCTGAAGGCCCCATGCCCCCGACGCTCGCCTCACTCGTCCACCACTCCGCGCTCAAGCTGACCGTGCGCGCGGGCGAGGACCGCCTCGACGTGCCGGTCCGCTGGGCGCACGCCAGCGAGCTCGCCGACCCCGTG
>NZ_JAPSKQ010000062.1:0-18184 GCF_031181555.1 Streptomyces sp.
GAGGACCTGCACGTCCTGGGCTACTACGAGTGGCTGGAGGGCCTGGAGCGCGGCATCGCGGCCCATCACGCGGGCATGCTGCCGACGTTCAAGGAGGTCGTCGAGGAGCTGTTCGTGCGCGGGCTGGTCAAGGCCGTGTTCGCGACCGAGACCCTCGCCCTCGGCATCAACATGCCCGCCCGCTCGGTGGTGCTGGAGAAGCTCGTCAAGTGGAACGGCGAGCAGCACGCCGACATCACCCCCGGCGAGTACACCCAGCTGACCGGCCGGGCCGGCCGGCGCGGCATCGACGTCGAGGGCCACGCGGTCGTGCTGTGGCAGCGCGGCATGAACCCCGAGCACCTCGCGGGACTGGCCGGCACGCGCACGTATCCGCTGCGCTCCAGCTTCAAGCCGTCGTACAACATGGCCGTCAACCTGGTCGAGCAGTTCGGCCGGCACCGTTCGCGCGAACTGCTGGAGACGTCGTTCGCGCAGTTCCAGGCGGACAAGTCGGTCGTCGGCATCTCGCGGCAGGTGCAGCGCAACGAGGAAGGGCTGGAGGGCTACAAGGCCTCGATGACCTGCCACCTCGGCGACTTCGAGGAGTACGCGCGGCTGCGCCGCGAGCTGAAGGACCGGGAGACCGATCTGGCCCGGCAGGGCGCGGCGCAGCGGCGCGCGGAGGCGGCCGTCGCGCTGGAGAAGCTCAAGCCGGGCGACGTCATCCACGTGCCCACCGGCAAGTACGCGGGGCTGGCGCTGGTCCTCGACCCGGGGCTGCCGGCGGGCCGTACCAACGGCCACCGCGGTCTCGAGTACCACGACGGTCCGCGCCCGCTGGTGCTGACCGCCGAGCGGCAGGTCAAGCGGCTGGCGTCGATCGACTTCCCGGTGCCCGTCGAGGCGCTGGAGCGGATGCGGATCCCGAAGTCCTTCAATCCGCGCTCCCCGCAGTCCCGCCGGGACCTCGCCTCCGCGCTGCGCACCAAGGCCGGGCACATTCCGCCGGAGCGGGCCCGCAAGAAGCGGTCCCAGGCGGCCGACGACCGGGAGATCGCCCGGCTGCGCAAGGCGATCCGGGCGCACCCGTGCCACGGCTGCGACGACCGCGAGGACCACGCCCGCTGGGCCGAGCGCTATCACCGGCTGCTGCGCGACACCTCGCAGCTGGAGCGGCGGATCGAGGGCCGGACGAACACCATCGCCCGCACCTTCGACCGCATCGTCGCGCTGCTGACCGAGATGGACTACCTGCGCGGCGACGAGGTCACCGAGCACGGCAAGCGGCTCGCACGCCTGTACGGCGAGCTCGACCTGCTGGCCAGCGAATGCCTGCGCGAGGGCGTCTGGGAGGGGCTGGCCCCGGCCGAACTCGCCGCCTGCGTCTCGGCCCTGGTGTACGAGGCGCGGGTCGGCGACGACGCGATGGCGCCCAAGCTGCCCTCGGGCAAGGCCAAGGCCGCGCTCGGCGAGATGGTGCGCATCTGGGGGCGGCTCGACGCCCTGGAGGAGGAGTTCCGGATCACCCAGACCGAGGGCGTGGGCCAGCGCGAACCCGACCTCGGCTTCGCCTGGACCGCCTACATGTGGGCGTCCGGCAAGGGCCTGGACGAGGTGCTGCGCGAGGCGGAGATGCCGGCCGGCGACTTCGTGCGCTGGTGCAAGCAGGTCATCGACGTGCTCGGCCAGATCTCGGCCGCCGCACCGGCCGTCGAGGGCTCGACGGTCGCGAAGAACGCCCGCAAGGCGGTGGACGGGCTGCTGCGCGGCGTGGTGGCCTACTCGTCCGTGGGCTGACCCGCCGGGCGCTCCCGCCCGTGCCCGAGGTCCCGTACGCCGTGCAGCCCGGCGCGCTCCGTGCGCGCCGGGCTGTTGCGTCCTGTGCGTCCCCTCCGGAGGCATCGCCGGCCGATTCCGTGGGCAGGATCGGGACCCGTACGCACCCGGCACCGCCCAGGACGCCGCCGATGGTCCTCCCGGTGCCCCCGCGGGGCTCCTTTCACCCGTGACGGTGAGTGACGTTCGTACATCTGCATGATGTCACGCATCGTGTTCGAATGATGCCTCGGTGTGTAAATGAGTCCGAGCGTACTCCGGTCCCGGGGCCGTTTCCGGCACTTGCTGAATATGACATGGCGATGATCCGGTCGGACTAAGCTCGCCCGCAGCGCGCCGAGTTGAGATGAATTCGTGCGCTTGTTCCCCATGGGGTGAAATGCCCCCACAGCTTCCCGACATGCCCCCTCCGCACGTTCCCCGACCGCCAGCCGATTCGTTTCAGAGGCCTACATGGTGAGTGTCCAATCCCCGCCCGGTCGCCGCGAACTTCCTTATGCGCGCGTGCTGTTGCCGCCGGCCATAGTGATGGCCGCGGTGGCCGGAGCCGCCGTCGCCCTGGTGACGGAGCCCGCCCGGATCGCCGTCGGTGTGTGCGGTGCCGTCGCCACCCTGCTGGTGATCGCCGCCGCGGCCGAGGCGGTGCGCCGCGGCCGCGTCCTGCGCGACGCGCGGGCCGAGCACGAGCGTCACCGTGCGTATCTGGAGGCGCGGATCGCCGCCCACGACACGGAGACGCACCACTTCACGAAGCAGGTCGTCCCCGCGGCCCTGGACCACCTGCACCGCGGACACGACCCCGACGAGGTCCTCCGCGACCTGCCCCGGCTCGACCCGGCCTGGCGGGACCTGCCGCGGTACCAGATCGAGTTGCTGAGCACGATGCTGCGGATCATCGACGAGGAGGAGAACCTGCGGGACTCCTCCCAGCGCTCCTTCGTCAGCATCGCCCGCCGCGTCCAGGCGATCGTCCACCAGCAGGCCAAGGAACTCCGCGAGATGGAGGAGGACCACGGCCGCAACCCCGAGGTCTTCGACGACCTGCTGCGCATCGACCACGGCACCGCGCTGATCGGCCGCCTCGCCGACTCCATCTCCGTGCTCGGCGGCGGCCGCCCCGGACGCCAGTGGCCCCAGCCGGTCGCGCTCTACAGCGTGCTGCGCGGCGCCATGTCCCGCATCCTCGAGTACCGCCGCATCGAGCTGAAGTCGATCGCCAAGGTCAACATCAAGGGCATCTCCGTGGAGCCGGTCATCCACGCCGCCGCCGAACTCCTCGACAACGCCACGCGCTACTCGCCGCCGAGCACCAAGGTGCACGTCACCGCCACGGAGGTGCAGACCGGCGTCGCCATCGAGATCGAGGACGCCGGGGTCAGCCTCGACGAGCAGGCCCGGGCCCGGATCGAGGGCATCCTGGAGCGCGCCCAGAAGGGCACCGACCTCCAGGAACTCGGGGAGAACCCGCGTCTCGGCCTCGCCGTCGTCGGCCGGCTCTGCGCCGCGTTCGACATGCAGGTCTCGCTGCGCGCCTCCGCCTACGGCGGGGTCCGCGCCGTCCTCGTCGTGCCGAGCGACATGATCACCGACGAGCCCGGTGTCGGTCTCGCCCACGGCATCGGGGCGACCGCCGTGCCCCACCAGGTCGACGCCCTGCCCGGGCCGAAGCGCGCGCCCAAGAAGCGGCGCCCCACCAGCCCCCGCATCCCCGCCACGGTCCCCATGGAGGACGACGTCCCCGAGGTCACCGAGTGGACCGCGGGCGGCCTGCCGCAGCGCCGCAGCCGGATGAAGATCCCGCTGAGCCAGCGGTACGCCGAGCAGGCGGCCGCCGAACGGGCCCGGCGCGAGGCCGCGGAGCGGGGCGAGACGTACCAGGACCCCTGGGCGACACCCGCGCCCGAGCCCGAGAAGAAGGACGACCGCGAACCAGGCCTGTGGGTCGACGCCTTCTGGGAGGGCCTGAAGAAGGACCTCGAACCGGGCGTCCACCCCACCGACTTCACCCGGAACCCGACCGCCTACCTGCATCTCATCAACGAACCGGCCCGCACCGAGGCCGATGACGAGGGGGACCTCAAGTGATCCAGCAACGAGCCAACTTCGACTGGATGCTCAAGGAGCTCGCCGACGGCGTACCCGGCGTCGAGATGATCGTGGTGCTCTCCGCCGACGGCCTGCGCATCGCCCGCTACGGCGGTGAGCCGGACGCCGCCGACCGGGTCGCCGCCGCCTGCGCGGGCGTGCAGAGCCTCGCCGGGGCCGTCGCCCAGGAACTCCCGGGCAGTGACGGCGAGATGAAGATGGTGCTCATCGAGATCAACAAGGGCTACTTCTACCTGATGGCGGCCGGAGCCAACGCCTATCTCGCGGTGCTCTCCGACATGACCTGCGAACCCGGCCGCATGGGCGCCATGATGCGCGACCTCGTCGTCCGCATCGGCGCCCACCTCACCAGTCCGCCTCGCCGGAACGGGCAGACCGTATGACTCCTCCGCAACGCCAGAGGCGTTTCCCCCAGGGCGAGTCACCTCCCCGGCCGGCCGGACCGGCCGAGGAAGGCCGGGGCGGCAACCCGGAGCGGCTGTACGTCGTCGCCGGTGCGGACGGCGAACGTGCGGACATCGACCTCGTGACGCTGATCGTGGCGCGCTCCCCGGACCCCCCGCCCTCCGCCACACCCGAGCAGGCGGCGCTGCTCCGCCTCTGCGTCGCCCCCCTGTCCGTGGCCGAACTGTCGGCCTACCTCAACCTGCCGTTCAGCATGGTGACCGTGCTGATCACCGAGATGCTGACGGCGGAACTGGTGCAGGCGCGCGCCCCGATCGCCCGTCAGGCGCTCCCCGACCGTTCCCTTCTCGAAGCGGTGATGCATGGACTTCAAAGGCTCTGACACCATCCCGGGCCCACGGACCGAGGACCAGCTGCCGCACACGGCACAGGCCGCGGCGAAGATCGTGATCGTGGGCGGATTCGGGGTCGGCAAGACGACCATGGTCGGCTCGGTCAGCGAGATCAAACCGCTGACCACCGAGGAGACCATGACGCAGGCCGGCATCGGGGTCGACGACAACTTCGGCTCCGCGTCCAAGACGGCCACCACGGTGGCCATGGACTTCGGCCGCATCAAGATCACCGACCAGCTGGTGCTGTACCTCTTCGGCACCCCGGGCCAGGAGCGCTTCTGGTTCCTGTGGAACGGGCTGTTCGAGGGGGCGCTCGGCGCGGTGGTGCTGGTCGACACCCGTCGCCTCGAGGTCAGCTTCGACGTCATGGGGCGGCTGGAGGAGCGCGGCGTGCCGTTCGTCGTCGCGGTCAACTCCTTCCCCGATGCGCCGCGTTACCCCCTCGCGGACCTGCGGACCGCCCTCGATCTGAGCGAGGAGATCCCCATCATGGAGTGCGATGTGCGGCGCCGGGCATCCAGCCGCGACGTCCTGATGACCCTGATGCGGTTCCTGCACTCCCTCGCCATGACGGGCTCGCTCGCCTGATCCCCGGATCCGCCCCCTGCCCAGAACCCCAGCTCTCGCTTTCGGAGCGACCACTGTGACGCCTGAATCCCACTCCCCGACCGGACACTCCCCGACCGGAACGGACGACTCCCGGCCCGGTCCGCCCCCCGGCTGCCCCGCGCACGGCCTGGGCCCCGGAGGGCTGCGCCGGCTGCACGAGGCGGACGACCTGAAGAAGCTGTACGAGGAACTCCGGACCGAGTACGGCCCGGTGGCGCCCGCGCTGCTCCACGACGACCTGCCGGTGTGGGTGGTCCTCGGCCACGCCGAGAACCAGCACATGGTGCGCACCCCCGCGCAGTACACCCGGGACACCCGCATCTGGTCCGTGTTCCGGGAGGGCCTGGTCAAGCCCGACCACCCGCTCATGCCGCACATCGCCTGGCAGCCGATGTGCGCCCACGCCGAGGGCGAGGAGCACAAGCGGCTGCGCGGCGCCATCGACGCCGCCGTGGCGACCATCGACTTCCGCACCCTGCGCCGGCACATCAACCGCAGCACCCAGCGCGTCGTCAACCGGTTCTGCGAGGAGGGCGAGGCCGACCTCGTCGGCCAGTACGCCGAGCATCTGCCGATGGCCGTGATGTGCCAGATCCTCGGCATGCCCGACGAGTACGACGACCGGATCGTCGAGGCGGCCCGCGACATGATCAAGGGCACCGAGACCGCCAACGCCAGCAACGCCTACATCGTGGAGATCCTGGGCCGCCTCACCGCCCGCCGCCGGGCCGAGCCGGCGAACGACTTCGCCAGTCACCTCGTCACCCACCCGGCCGGACTGACCGACGAAGAGGTCAGGGAACACCTCAGGCTGGTGCTCATCGCCGCCTACGAGACCACCGCCAACCTCCTCGCCAACGTGCTGCGCCAGGTGCTGACCGATCCGCGCTTCCGCGCCCAGCTCAACGGCGGCCAGATGACGGTGCCGGAGGCGGTGGAGCAACTGCTCTGGGACGAACCGCCGTTCAGCACCACCTTCGGCTACTTCGCCAAGCAGGAGACGGAGCTCGGCGGCCAGCTCATCCGCAAGGGCGACGGACTGCTGTTCGCGCCCGCCCCGGCCAACGTCGATCCCAGAGTGCGCCCGGACCCGACCGCCGACATGCAGGGCAACCGCTCCCACCTCGCCTTCGGCGGCGGCCCGCACGAGTGCCCGGGGCAGGACATCGGCCGCGCCATCGCCGAAGTCGGCGTCGACGCACTGCTCATGCGGCTGCCCGACGTCGAACTCGCCGTCGGGGAAGACGAGTTGGTCTATACCGAGTCCATCGCCTCACGTCATCTGGTGGCGCTGCCCGTCCACTTCACCCCGAGGCCGCAGCAGGACGTGATGCAGCGGCCGAGTCACCAGAACGAGCCGCCCGTGCAGCAGGACTGGCACATCGGCCCCGCCCGGCCGCAGCCCGTGCCGGTCCCCGCGCCCTCCGCGCCGGCGACGCCGTCCGAGCGGCGCGTCGATTCCGCCCAGCGGCCCGGGACGGTGCCACCGTCGCAGCCGGCGGCGGAACCGGCCCGGCCGCGGGGCGCGTGGCAGCGTTTCCTGCTCTGGTGGCGCGGCTACTGACCGGCGGCCCAGTCCGCGTACGAGGACCACGCAGCGAGCTCCCGGCGACTGGTGAACCGGTGCTCCACGCCCGTCACCGGATCGGTGAACTCCAGTGCCCGCGCCAGCAGTTGCAGCGGACGCCGGAAGTCACCGGCCGGGACGGGACCGGTCACCTCGGGATACAGCGGGTCGCCGAGGATCGGCACGCCCAGGGCGCTCATGTGCACCCGCAGCTGATGGGTCTGGCCGGTGCCGGGCACCAGGCGGTACCGGCCCAGACCGTCCGCCCGGTGGTCGGCGAGCTCGACGCGGGTCAACGCGTTCGGCTCGCCCGCGACCTCCCGGGCGGCGAGCACGCCGCGCTCCTTCACGATCCGGCTGCGCACGGTCCGGGGCAGCTCCAGCCCGGGGTCGTAGGGGGCGACGGCCTCGTACTCCTTGCGCACCTGCCGGTCGCGGAACAGCGTCTGATAGGCGCCGCGCTCCTCGGGGCGCACCGTGAACAGCACCAGTCCCGCGGTGAGCCGGTCCAGGCGGTGCGCCGCGCCGAGCTCCGGGAGGCCGAGCTCGCGGCGCAACCGGGCGAGCGCGGTCTGGGCGACATGGCCGCCGCGCGGGGTCGTGGCCAGGAAGTGGGGCTTGTCGACGACGACGATGTGCTCGTCCCGGTGGACGACCTCCAGCGGGAAGGGCACCGGCACCTCGTCGGGCAGCTCCCGGTGGAACCACACGTACATGCCGGGTTCGTACGGAGCGTCGGCCGGCACGGCCCGCCCGTCCGCCCCGACGATCAGTCCCGCGGCGAACATCCCGTCGACGACACCGGGCCCGGCCGCGAGCCGCCCCACCAGGTGTTCCCGCACCGTGGCCCACGGCCCCCCGGCGGGCAGCCGCACCCGCACCGGGTCCACACCGTCGCGCTGCGGCAGGGGAGAGGGCGGGGCCGGGCGTCTGCGTCTCACAGCGGGCAAGGGTACGAGGCCGGGCCGCGAGCAGGGGCACCGGGCGGGGCGGCCGTGGCGGCCGGGGCCCGTGGCGAAGGTTCCGCCGTCCGCCCGGAGGGCGGAGCCCGCGGTGTGTCCGGTCCGGTCCGGTCCGGGCGGGCGCGGGGCGGCTTCCGCGACCGGCCCTACGCGTCCGGTGCGTCCGTCCCGCTCGGTTCCTCGTGCCGTGCCGCGCGCTGCACCCGGGCCTCGACCTCGTGGCGCGGCGTGCCCTCGGCGCGCGCGTGCTCGTTCACCGCGATCCGGACGTCCCGGTCCAGATCGCGCCAGGCCCGCCAGGCGGTCTCCCAGGTCGCGGTCTGCTGTCCGCTCCACTTGGTCCGGGCGGGCGGGCCGTAGGCGTCCCGCAGCTGCCGCACCCGGGCGTGCGCCTCGTCCGCCGCGCGCTGCTTGGCCACGAGCTCTTCGAAGGTGTGTGCCACGCGCCCGGATCATCGGGCAGCGGCTCGCCCGGCACCGGCTCGCCACGCCGCCCCGGGCCGGCGCGGGGATCCCGGTTCACCCGGCCGGCGCCGAGGGCGCGGCGCGGTCCGGGCGGGACCGGGGGTCAGGAGGAGGCTTCCGCCCTCTCCTGCTCCGCCTCGATGCGTGCGTTCCACTCCCGCTTGGAGGCCTGCCAGCCGTCCTCGTTGTGGCCGAGCCGCCAGTAACCGGAGATCGACAGGTCCTCGCGCGGAATCCCGCGCTCGACCCGCAGCAGACGGCGCAGCTCCTTCACGAAGTGGGCCTCGCCGTGGACGAAGGCGTGCACCCGGCCCTCGGGGAAGTCCAGGTTCCGTACGGACTCCACCAGCGCCTCGCCGACGGGGCGGTCGCCGCGGTGCAGCCAGCGGATCTCCACGTCGGAGTCGATCTTCTGCTCCTCCTCCGGGCCGGCCACCTCCACGAAGGCGTACGCCTCACAGCCGTGCGGCAGCGCCTCCAGGGAGCGGGCGATCGCGGGCAGCGCGCTCTCGTCGCCGACGAGCAGGTGCCAGTCGGCGGTAGGGTCCGGGGCGTAGGCGCCGCCCGGTCCGAGGAACCGGACGACCTCGCCCGGCCGGGCGCCGGCCGCCCAGGGGCCGGCCAGGCCCTCGTCCCCGTGGAGCACGAAGTCCAGGGTCATCTCGCGCTGCTCGGCGTCCCACTGGCGCACGGTGTACGTCCGCGTCACCGGCCACTGCTCGCGCGGGAACTCCTCCCGGATGCGCTGCAGGTCGAAGGGTTCCGGATAGGTCACCCCCGCGGCCGGGAACAGCAGCTTGACGTAGTGATCGGTGCAGGTGTCCGCCGAGAGGTCGGCGAGACCCTCGCCGCCGAGCACCACGCGGTGCATGTGCGGGGTCAGTCGCTCGGTGCGGACGACCTCGGCGGTGTGCGGCGTGCGCGGAGCGCGTGCCGGTCGCTCTGCCATGCGGGCCTCCCAGCCGTGGTAGTTAGGTATACCTAAGTTAACACCTCGCTCGTGGTCGACGCCCCGTCGGCGGGCGGTCCGTCCGGTTCCCCCTGGGGGAAGGGCGCTCGCGGCTCACCCCGCGAGGGTCGTCAGCAGGCGCCGCAGCGAACCCCCCAGGCCCCAGCGGGCCGCCAGGGACTCCACCGCGGCCGGATCGCGCGGTGTACGCGGCAGCGCCGTGTCGACGTCCGGGAGCGGGACGTCGTCCGCGACCCGGACGACCTTGGGAGCGACCGCGAGGTACGGCCGCGCCGCGTCCAGACGCTTGCGCTGCGACGGCGTGAGCTTCGCCTGCCGGTCGTCCACGGCCGCCAGGATCCCGGCCAGGTCGCCGAACTCGGCCAGCAGCTTGGCGGCCGTCTTCTCCCCGATGCCCGGCACGCCCGGCAGGCCGTCGCTCGGGTCGCCGCGCAGCAGCGCCAGGTCCGCGTACCCCCGGCCGTCCACTCCATACTTCTCGCGCAGCACGGCCTCGTCGGTGACCCGGAGCGTGCCGACGCCCTTCAGCGGATACAGCACCCGCACCCCGCGCGCGTCGTCCACCAGCTGGTACAGGTCGCGGTCGCCGGTGACGATGTCGACCGGCCCCTTCGCCCGGGCGGTGAACGTGCCGATCACGTCGTCCGCCTCGTACTCCGCGACCCCCACCCGTGCGATGCCCACCGCGTCGAGGACGGCCTCGATCACCGGCACCTGCGGCGAGAGCGTGTCGGGCACCTCCTCCTCGTCCGGGCCCGTCGCGTGCTCCTCGGTGACGCGGTGCGCCTTGTAGGAGGGGATCAGCTCCACCCGCCAGTGCGGGCGCCAGTCGGCGTCCATGCAGGCCACCAGGTGGTCCGGCCGGTGGTCCCGCACCAGGCGGTCGATGAAGTCGAGCAGCCCGCGCACGGCGTTCACCGGCGTGCCGTCCGGGGCCCTGACGGACTCCGGGACGCCGAAGTGGGCGCGGAAGTACAGGGAGGCGGTGTCGAGGAGCATCAGTCGTCCGGTCACGCTCCGCATCATGCCGTACGCCACCGACAGCGCCCCGCGGTCGGCGAGCCGCTGTGCGTGCTGCGCAACACGTTGCGCGGTTCGGTACCCCTGTGAGGCGGCGCACGAACACGTTTGCCCTGTGCAAAAGCGGGGAGGCGCCGCCCCGGAGCGATGCCGGTTACAGATTCAACTGTTTCGGACCGCGTGAGCCGTCCGCCGGGCATCGCTTCTTCCATTGCCGTCGAGACAAGAGGTACGCGTGTCATCCAGGCTTGAGGCCGAGCACCTGTACAAGGTGTTCGGCAGACGACCGGACCAGGCGGTCGAACGACTGCGCACGAAGGAGACCGACCGGGAGGAGCTGCGCGCCGACGGCACCACGGCGGCCGTCATCGACGCCTCGTTCACCGTGGAGCCCGGCGAGATCTTCGTCGTCATGGGCCTGTCCGGCTCCGGCAAGTCCACCCTGCTGCGCATGCTGAACGGCCTGCTGGAGCCGACCGCCGGACACGTGCGCTTCGGCGGTCAGGACCTGACCGCGCTGTCCGACCGGCAGCTGCGCGAGGTCCGCTCCAGGAAGATCAGCATGGTCTTCCAGCACTTCGCGCTCTTCCCGCACCGCAGCGTCCGCGACAACGCCGCCTACGGCCTGGAAGTGCAGGGCGTGCCCCGCGCCGAGCGCGAACGCCGCGCCGACGAGGCGCTCGCCCTGTGCGGCCTGGCCGGCTGGGAGAAGTCGTGGCCCGACGAGCTGTCCGGCGGCATGCAGCAGCGCGTGGGCCTGGCCCGCGCGCTCGCCACCGACGCCGACCTGCTGCTGATGGACGAGTCGTTCAGCGCGCTGGACCCGCTGATCCGCCGTGACATGCAGGACCAGCTGCTCGAACTGCAGAAGACGCTGAAGAAGACGATCGTCTTCATCACCCACGACCTCAACGAGGCCATGCGCCTGGGCGACCGCATCGCGGTGATGCGCGACGGCCGCATCGTGCAGATCGGCACCGCGCAGGACATCCTGATCCGCCCCGCCAACGACTACGTCGCCTCCTTCACCCAGGACGTCGACCGCTCCCGCGTGCTGACCGCCGGCGCGGTGATGGAGCGCGCGGTCCGCGGCGACGAGGCCGACTGCGGCTGCGAGACCGCGACGCCCGAGACGCCGTTCACCGACCTGTGCGCGATGAGCGCCCGCGTACCGCACCCCGTGGCGGTCGTCGACGGCGACCGCGCGCTCGTCGGGGTCGTGCCCCGGCAGCGCCTCGTCGGCTTCCTCGGCGACGAGGAGGCAGCCCCCGGCACCTGCGACTCCCCGCGGGACAAGGGCGGCGAGAAGGTGATGTCCCATGCCTAGGATCCCGCTCGGCGACTGGGTCAACAGCGCGGTCGACTGGCTCCTCGCCAACGTGACCTGGCTGTTCGACTTCTTCAAGGCCGTCTTCACCGGCGCCTACGACGGTGTCAACACCGTCCTCCAGGCGCCCGAACCGCTGCTGCTCGCCGGCATCTTCGCGGTGATCGCCTTCTGGCTGCGCGGCACCTTCGCCGGTGTCCTCACCTTCGCCGGCTTCGCCTTCCTGGACTCCCTCGAACTGTGGGAGGACTCGATGGTGACGCTGTCGCTGGTCATCGTCGCCACCGTGATCGCGCTGGTCATTTCGGTGCCGGTGGGCATCTGGGCGGCCCGCTCGGACCGGGTCAGCGCCCTCGTCCGGCCGGTGCTGGACTTCATGCAGACGCTGCCCGCGATGATCTACCTCATCCCGGCGATCCTGTTCTTCGGGACCGGCCCGGCCCCGGGCATCGTCGCCACCCTGATCTTCGCGCTCGCCCCGGGCGTGCGCATGACCGAGCTGGGCATCCGGCAGGTCGACAAGGAACTCGTCGAGGCGGCCGAGGCGTTCGGCACCACACCCCGCAACACCCTGCTGCGCGTCCAGCTCCCGCTGGCACTGCCCACGGTGATGGCGGGCGTCAACCAGGTCATCATGCTCGGCCTGTCCATGGCCGCGATCGCCGGCATGGTCGGCACCGGCGGCCTGGGCGGCGCGGTCATCGAGGCCATCGGGCAGCTCAACATCGGTCTCGGCGCCGAGTCCGGCATCGCCATCGTCATCCTGGCGATCTACCTGGACCGCATGACCAGCGCCCTGGGCACCCAGGTCTCCCCGCTCGGCCGGCGCGCCGCCGCCAAGGCGCGCGCCGCCCAGGGGACGAGGATCTGGTCCTACCGGCCCCGCCCGCAGGTCGCCGTGATCGGCGTGGTCGTCCTCGCCCTGGTGGCGGGCGGCATGAGCGTCTTCGGCGGCAACGGCGGCGGCACGGACACCACCGCCGGCGACCGGAACGTCGGCGACGGCAAGAAGGTCACCATCGGCTACATCCCCTGGGACGAGGGCGTCGCCTCCACCTTCCTGTGGAAGGAGATCCTCGAACGGCGCGGCTTCGAGGTCGAGGCCAGGCAGTTCGAGGCCGGCCCGCTGTACACCGCGCTCGCACAGGGAAACATCGACTTCCAGACGGACGCCTGGCTGCCCACCACCCACGAGCCGTACATGAAGAAGTACGGCGACAGGCTCGACGACCTCGGCGCCTGGTACGAGGAGACCTCGCTGGAGCTGACCGTCCCGGCGTACATGGAGGACATCGACTCGCTGGAGGACCTCAAGGGCGAGGCGTCCGCCTTCGGCGGCAAGATCACCGGCATCGAGTCCAGCGCCGGCATGATGGGCCTGCTCAAGAGCAAGGTCCTCAAGGAGTACGGCCTGGACGAGGAGTACGAGGTCGTCGACAGCTCCACGCCCGCGATGCTGGCCGAGCTCAAGCGCGCCTACAGCAAGAAGGAACCGGTCGTCGTCACGCTCTGGTCGCCGCACTGGGCGTACAGCGACTACGACCTGAAGAAGCTGAAGGACCCCAAGGGAACCTGGGGCGAGGGCGACGGCGTGCACACGCTGTCCCGCAAGGGCTTCGCCGACGACCACCCGCTCGTCGGGAAGTGGCTGAAGGACTTCTCGATGACCGAGAAGCAGCTCACCAGCCTCGAGGCCGAGATCAACAAGGCCGGCAAGGGCAGGCAGCAGGACGCCGTCCGCGCCTGGCTGAAGGACAACCCGGGCGTCGTCGACGAGCTGGCCCCGGTCGGGTCCGGCTCCGCCGCCACCCCCGCCGAGGCGAAGCGGCCGCTGGACGTGGCCTGGTTCCCCTGGGAGGAGGACGTGGCCATCACCTACCTGTGGAAGAACGTCCTCGAGCGGCGCGGCTACCGGCTGAACCTGAAGCAGATGGACGTCGGACCGGTCTACACCGGCCTCGCCTCCGGCGACCTCGACCTCAACTTCGACGCCTGGCTGCCGCACGCCCAGAAGAACTACTGGGAGAAGAGCAAGGACAAGCTCACCGACCTCGGCACCTGGTACGAGCCGACCTCGCTGGAGATCGCCGTGCCCTCCTACGTCAAGGACGTGAAGTCCCTCGAGGACCTCAAGGGCAAGGCCGACCTCTTCGACGGACGGATCGTCGGCATCGAACCGGGCACCGGTGAGATGAACCTGCTGAAGACGAAGGTCCTGCCGGGCTACGGCCTGGACGAGGAGTACGAGGTCGTCGACGGCTCCACACCGGCGATGCTGGCCGAGCTCAAGCGCGCCTACGCCAAGAAGGAGCCCGTCGCGGTCACCCTCTGGTCGCCGCACTGGGCGTACAGCGAGTACGAGCTGACCAAGCTGAAGGACGACAAGAAGCTCTTCGGCGAGGGCAACACGATCCACACCATCGCGAGCGCGAAGTTCCCCGAGCAATACCCGCAGCTCACGGAGTGGATCAAGAACTTCAGGATGACCGAGGAGGAGCTCGGCACCCTGGAGCGCGAGATCAAGGACCGCGGCCAGGGTCACGAGGAAGAGGCCGTCGCCGCCTGGCTGGAGGAGCACCCGGGCGTGGTGGAGCGGATGACCCCGAGGTAACCGCCGTACCGGCCGCGCCGTCAGGGGCGGGACCGGCCCCGCGCCCGAGGGCGCGGCCGGGCCCGCCCCTGAGGCATGTGCGGGGCCGGACGCCGGGCACGACCACGGCAAGAATCCGGACAACCACACAGCGCCACGTCCTCCCCGGACCTCCCCGTGACCTTCGGCCGACCCCGGGGAACAATGGCGGGAACACCCCGTGTCGCGCGCGGGGAACCAAACGGTGCGCTCGACGGCTGGCGCGAAGTGTGGGGTCGGACCCGACCCTGTGCGACGGCGACGTGACAGGCGCCTGAAACGGTTTGCCGAACATGCGTAGGGTGCAGACAGACCCCACGGGGTACGTGCGCCGGGACGCCGGGGCACCGGGTGCGGGACGATGGGCGAAGGAGGGAGCCGGAGCGATGGGCGACCACAAAGAACAGCCCCTGCGGGTGGGCGCGGCGGTGCGGCGGCGACGCCGTGCGCTCGACCTCACCCTCGCCGTCGTGGCCGAGCGCAGCGGCCTGTCCGTACCGTTCCTGAGCCAGATCGAGAACGAGCGGGCGCGTCCCAGCCAGAACTCCCTGGAGAGGGTGGCGGACGCCCTGCGCACCACCGCCGTGGAGCTCCTCGCCGCGGCCGACCCGGCGTGCAGCGTCGACGTCGTCCGCGCCGAGGGGATCGGCGGTGAACCGGGGCTCGACCCGCGGGTGCGCTCCCTGGTGCGCGGCCACCACCAGATGCACGCCTCGGAGTTCACCGGCGACCATGACGCCGGCCGGGAACTCCAGTTCCGCAACGACCAGTTGATGTACGTGGCGGACGGCGCCGTGGAGATCGAGGCGGAGGGGCGCGCCTACCGCCTCGGCCGTGGCGACACCCTGTACCTCACCGGAGGCGTCCGGCACCGCTGGCGTGCCACGGTCCCGGAGACGCGGCTCGTCGTCGTCGCCGTGGCCGAGCACATCGAGGCGGTGCGGGACCGGCCGCGCCGGTGAGCGGCGCCCGGGTCGTCTCCCTCGTCCCGTCGCTGACGGAGGCCGTGGCGCTCTCCGCCCCCGGCCTCCTGGCCGGCGCCACCGACTGGTGCACGCACCCGGCGGAGCTGGACGTCGTGCGCGTCGGCGGGACGAAGAACCCGGAGGTGGACCGGATCGTCGCCCTCGCCCCCGACCTGGTGATCGCCAACGAGGAGGAGAACCGCGAGCCCGACCTGGCGGCCCTGCGCGCGGCGGGCGTCGAGGTGCTGGTGACAAAGGTGCGGACGCTGCCGCAGGCCTTCCACGAGCTGGCCAGGGTGCTCACGGCGTGCGGGGCGCCCGCGCGGCCCCGGTGGCTGGACGAGGCCGAAGCGGCCTGGGAGGCCCTGCCCGCGCCACCGGACCGCCGGACGGCGGTGGTGCCGATCTGGCGGCGGCCCTGGATGGTGCTGGGCCGGGACACCTTCGCCGGCGACCTGCTGTCCCGGCTCGGCGTCGACCACCCGTACGCGGCCCACCCGGAGCGCTATCCGCGGATCCCGCTCGACGCGTTGCGCGCGGCGGACCCGGACCTCGTCGTGCTCCCCGACGAGCCGTACCGCTTCACCGCGGACGACGGCCCGGAGGCCTTCCCCGGGCTGCCCTGCGCCCTGGTCAGCGGCCGGCACCTCACCTGGTACGGGCCGTCGCTGGCCGAGGCACCGACGGTGCTGGGCCGGGCCCTGCGAGCAGCGTGCCGCCGACCAGACCCCGCGCGGTGTGCACCGCGGCGGTGACCCAGGCGGCGACGAGGACGGCGTACAGGACGAGCGCGAGACCGTCGTAGGCGAGCAGCCCGGTGTGCCGGGCCAGCGCCTCGGAGCCGGTGACACAGGTGCCGACCGGGAAGGTGAACGACCACCACGTCATCGAAAAGCGCATCCCCCGGCGCCGGGCCCGCACGACATGGGCGGTGGCGAGGCAGAGCCACAGCAGCGCGAAGCCCATGACGGGCACCCCGTACAGGACCGCGAGCAGACCGAAGCCCTCGTCGTACGGCGCCGGCACGACACCGGGGGCGACGTCGGCGAACGCGCCGACGGCGGTGGTGGACTGGCCGAGCGGCCCGAGCACCAGGAACAGCGTCGGGGTGAGCGCGAGGGGCGGCGGACCGCCGGTGACCAGCCGGGCGAAGACCAGCGGCAGCATCACCAGGGTCGCGAGCAGGCTGAGCCCGAACAGCGCGAAGCAGGCGAGCAGCAGCGTCCGCCGGGGCTGCCCCGGCGGCAGGTGGGGGACCAGGTGCGGGCCGAGGGCTGCGGACACCATGGGCGCGACCAGCGGCAGCAGCCACACGGGCGTCGCCTGCTCCGGCGCGACCCGGTGGCGTACGGCCATGAGGTACGGGACGGTCACGGCGGCCGCGAGCCCGACGGCCGTACCGGCGGTGAACAGCACGGCGTCGAGGGCGACGGCCGGACCGGTGCCGGTCCAGTCCCGCCCGACGGTGAGGGCGCCGCCGCCGACGGCCAGCAGCGCCATGGACAGGCAGCCGTAGAACGGGGCCGTGGCCGGGTCGAGCAGATGGGCGCGGGCCTGGTCGCGATGGTGGGCCCAGTGCAGGGCACGGGCGGCGAGCAGGGCCACGAGGAGGACGAGGGACAGGGCCCAGACGACGGTGAGCGCGGTGCGCAGCCCGGGCACGCGCACGGGCAGCGCGGTGCCGGAACCGGCCACGACGGCGGTGCCCATGACGCAGGCGTACCAGTTGGGTCCGAGGTGACGGACGGCCGTGGCGCGCGCGGGCCGTGCGGTGGCACGGGGGTGGGGAGGCCGGGGGCGGGCTGTGAGGATCATGGTCATACGGTCGTACCGGGAAAGGGCGATCACCAGGGAGTACGCCCCTATGGCGGCATAAGCTGGCCTTATGAGCATGACGGACGACCACACCGGCGACCGGCCCCCGAGCACCGGATCCCTGGCCCACCGGGTGCCGGACCTCGGAGCGCTGGAACTGCTGCTGGCGGTGGCGCGTCTGGGGAGTCTGGGCGGTGCGGCGCGGGAGCTGGGCATCACCCAGCCCGCGGCGAGCAGCCGGATCCGGTCGATGGAGCGGCAACTGGGCGTGGCGCTGGTGGACCGCTCGCCGCGGGGATCGCGGCTGACCGACGCGGGGGCGCTGGTCACCGACTGGGCACGGCGGATCGTGGAGGCGGCGGAGGCCTTCGACGCGGGGGCACAGGCCCTGCGGGACCGCAGGGACTCGCGGCTGCGGGTGGCGGCGAGCATGACGATCGCCGAGTACCTGCTGCCGGGCTGGCTGATCGCCCTGCGCGCCGAGCGGCCGGACACGGCGGTGTCGCTGCTCGCCGGGAACTCGGCGGCGGTGGCGCAGCGGCTGCTGTCGGGCGAGGCGGACCTGGGGTTCGTGGAAGGGCTCACCGTGTCGGCCGGCCTGGACTCCGCGGTGATCGCCCATGACCGGCTGATCGTCGTGACGGCCCCGTCCCACGCCTGGGCCCGCCGCAGGCGTCCGCTCGCCGCGGAGGAACTGGCGGCCACCCCGCTGATCCTGCGGGAGACGGGCTCCGGCACCCGCCAGGTCCTGGACGCCGCCCTGGGCGGACCGGCCCGCCCGCTGATCGAGCTGTCCTCCACGACCGCGGTGAAGGCGGCGGCGGTGAGCGGCGCCGGTCCGGCGGTCCTCAGCGAGCTGGCCGTGGGGGAGGAGCTGGCGATGCGCCGCCTGGTCCGCATCCCCGTGAACGGCATCGCGCTGGCCCGGGACCTGCGGGCGGTCTGGCCGACGGGCCACCGTCCCACGGGCCCGGCGCGGGACCTGCTGTCGCTGACCCGGGGGTGAGGGGGCGCGCCCGCTGCTTCGGCGGGCCGCGGGGCCGGCCGGTGCCCGGCCGTGGGCCGGACGGGTCCTGGGGCCTCTCGTGCGGATCGTGCCGGGCTCGCGGGTCCCGGCACCCTGCCCCGCCG
>NZ_JAPSKQ010000062.1:18284-33516 GCF_031181555.1 Streptomyces sp.
GAGGGGGCGCGCCCGCTGCTTCGGCGGGCCGCGGGGCCGGCCGGTGCCCGGCCGTGGGCCGGACGGGTCCTGGGGCCTCTCGTGCGGATCGTGCCGGGCTCGCGGGTCCCGGCACCCTGCCCCGCCGCGTCGTCGTCGGCCGGCGGGGCTCCGCCCCGCCGGCCCCTCCGCCTCGCGGTGCCCCCGTGCCTGAAAGGCGCGGGAGGTGCCCCCGCTCCCTGATCCGGCCCTCATCCGAACGAAGGAAAGACCCTAGGGGGCGGCCGTGGCGGCGGCGACCAGTGCTCGCATCACCCGCACGTCGTCGCCCATCTCCGGGTGCCACTGGACGCCCAGGACCCAGGGGGCCGTCGGGAGTTCGACCGCCTCCACCGTGCCGTCCTCCGCGTGGGCCGACGGGACCAGGCCCTCGCCCAGGCGGTCCACCGCCTGGTGGTGGAAGGTCGGTACGGAGGTCTCCTCCGGGACGAGCCCGGCGTAGCGCGTTCCCGGCACCGGCTTGACCGGGTGGCGGCCGAAGACGCCCGGCACCCCGGCGTGGCCGTCGATGTGCTGGACGAGCGTGCCCCCGAGGGCGACGTTCAGCAGCTGCATCCCCCGGCAGATCCCGAGCAGCGGGAGACCGCGTTCCAGAGCCGCCCCGATCAGCGCGAGCTCCCAGGCGTCCCGCGCCCGCGCGGGCGGCCCGGTGCGCGGGCCGGGCTCGGCGCCGTAGTGGACGGGCTCCACGTCCGGGCCGCCCGCGATCACCAGACCGTCGAGCCGCGCCACGGTCGCCGCGGCGTGCTCCGGCGCGTCCGGCGGGAGCATCGCGGCCAGTCCGCCCGCCCGCTGCACCAGCCGGGGATAGCCGACGGGCAGCAGCGCGGCGTCCAGCTGCCACACGCCCCAGCGCACGCCGGACTCCGCGTACGTACTGATGCCGATGAACGGCCCGGCCGTCATGCCCTGCACCTCTCGTCCGTGTCAGTTCCGGGACAACTCTGCCTCGGCCGCCGCCAGGGCCGCGAACTCCTCCTCCGGTGCCTTCGCCACCAGGTGCTTGCGGCTGTACAGGCCGAAGTACGCCACGGCCACGAGGTACACCGCCAGCGCGATGAACGCGGCCGTCACGTCCACCAGGAACGTCGCCACCAGCGCCGCACAGGCCAGCACCAGCGCGACCGACGAGGTGAGCACCCCGCCCGGCGTGCGGTACGGCCGGGGCAGTTCCGGCTCGCGGCGGCGCAGCACGATGTGCGAGAGGGACATCAGCGCGTACGAGATCGTCGCGCCGAAGACGGCCACGTTCAGCATGCGCGCCCCGTTGCCCGTCCCGGCGGCCAGCGCGAAGCCGATCGCTCCGGGCACCAGCAGTCCGAGGTAGGGCGCCCTGCGGCTGCTGGTGAGGGACAGGAACCTCGGCAGGTAGCCCGCGCGGGAGAGCGCGAACAGCTGGCGCGAACCGGCGTAGATCAGTGAGAAGAACGACGCGACCAGCCCCGCCAGGCCCGCGTAGTTCACGATCCGGCTCAGCACCGTCGCCTCGCCGTCCGGCTGGAGCGCCTCCACCAGCGGGTTGCCCGCGTCCTGGACCGCGGCCGAACCCCGCGCCCCGGCCGCCGCGACGAAGGTGACCACGGCCAGCACCACCAGGATGCCCATGGACCAGCGGATCGCCCTCGGCAGCGTACGGGCCGGCTCCTTGGTCTCCTCGGCGGCCAGCGGGACGCCCTCCACGCCCAGGAAGAACCACATGCCGAACGGGAACGCCGCCCAGATGCCGAGCAGCCCCATCGGCAGCCAGGAGTTCGCGCCGAGGGCCGAGGAGTCCACCGGGATGTCGTCGAGCGAGGAGGCGTCGAACCCGGGCAGCGCCCCCAGGGCGAAGACGACCAGTGCCGCCACCGCGATGCCCGTGACGACGAAGCTGAAGCGCAGCGCCTCGCCCACGCCCCAGAGATGGATGCCGATGAAGATCACGAAGCAGGCCAGGTACACCGGCCAGCCGGACTCCAGGCCGAACAGGCCCAGCGACTCGACGTAGTCGCCGATGAAGATGGAGATCGCGGCGGGCGCGAGGACGTACTCGATGAGGATCGCGGTGCCGGTGAGGAACCCGCCCCACGGGCCGAGCGCCCGGCGCGCGAAGCCGTACCCGCCGCCGGCCGTGGGCAGGATCGAGGACAGCTCGGCGAGGGCGAAGACCATGCAGGTGTACATGGTGCCCATCAGCACCATGGCGATCGCCAGGCCGCCGAAGCCGCCCTCGGCCAGGCCGAAGTTCCAGCCCGAGTAGTCGCCGGACACGACGTAGGCGACGCCGAGGCCGGTCAGCAGCAGCCAGCCGGCGCTGCCGCGGCGCAGCTTCCTGCGCTCGAGGTAGTCGTCCGCCTCGCCGGCGGAGGTGCGGGACGCGGGTGGAAGGCTCACGGGGCGGCTCCCCAGGGGGCGGCGGCGATGAAGGGGGCAATGGAACGGATCCAGACCTTTGTGGGCCCATACCTTCGTGGGGTGAGCGGCGCCCGTGCAAGACCCGTGCGTCGAACCGCTGTGAACCCTGCCCCGGTCCGGGGCGCGTCACGCCCTCATGCCAGGAACCCCCGCAGCAGCGCCGCCGTCCCCGCGCAGTGCTCGCGCATCATCTCCCGCGCCCCGTCCGCGTCCCCCTCCAGCACCGCCTCGACCAGCGCGGTGTGCTGCCGCTGGGAGTGCTCCAGGTTGCGCACCAGGAGCGGGATGCAGTCCAGCAGGTCGTTCACCGCCGCCCGTATCGCCGCGTACTGGGCGGCCAGCGTCGGCGAGCCGCACAGCTCGGCCAGCGTGAGGTGGAACAGGGTGTCCAGGCGCCGGTAGTCGGCCGGCGGGGCGTCCCGGGTGCCGGCCAGCGCCCCGCGCAGCCGCGCCGCCTGCCCGTCCGTCAGGCCGTGCGCCGCACACAGGCCCGCCGCTCCCACCTCCAGCACCTCGCGGAAGCGCAGCACGTCCTCGATGTCGACCCCGGCGATCCGCCGCCGCAGCTCCTCCTCGCCCGTGTCCGTCGGCCGGGGCAGCACGAACGTGCCGCCGTACCGGCCGCGCCGAGGCTCCACCAGCCCCTGGTCCCGGAGCACCTTCAGCACCTCGCGCAGCGTCACCCGGCTGATGCCCAGCCGCTCCGCCAGCTCACGCTCGGCCGGCAGCCGCTCCCCGCCCGCCACCAGGCCCAGCCGCACGACCTGGAGGATCTGCTCCAGCGCCTCCTCGAAGCCGTTGCCCGCGCGGACCGGCCGCAGCACCGGCGCGAGGCGGTCCCCGGCCGCGCCGGTCGCTTCTCCCGGTTCTTCCGGCATGCGGCCGTGCCCCCTTCCCAAGCAATGGTTCTCAGCAATACCTTATGGCTCCCGGACGGCCGAAGAAGCCCGAGGAGGCTCTCCCGTGGCAGACCGCACACCCCCGCTCGGTGTCGAGGAACTGCACGCCCTCGTCGCGGGCGGTGAGATCGACACCGTCGTCCTGGCCTTTCCCGACATGCAAGGGCGGCTCCAGGGCAAGCGGTTCGCCGCGCGCTTCTTCCTCGACGAGGTCCTCCGGCACGGCACCGAGGGCTGCAACTACCTGCTCGCCGTCGACGCCGACATGAACACCGTCGACGGCTACGCGATGTCCTCCTGGGAGACCGGCTACGGCGACTTCGCCATGCACCCCGACCTCGCCACGCTGCGCCGCGTGCCGTGGAACGAGGGCACCGCCATGGTCGTCGCCGACCTCGCCTGGGCCGACGGCTCCCCGGTCGTCGCCGCCCCGCGCCAGATCCTGCGCCGCCAGCTGGAGCGCCTCGCCGGGCTGGGGCTCACCGCCCAGGTCGGCACCGAGCTGGAGTTCATCGTCTTCGAGGACACCTACGAGCAGGCCTGGGACGCGGGCTACCGCGGCCTCACCCCGGCCAACCGGTACAACGTCGACTACTCGGTCCTCGGCACGGGGCGGATCGAGCCCCTGCTGCGCCGCATCCGCAACGAGATGGCCGGCGCCGGGCTCACCGTCGAGTCCGCCAAGGGCGAGTGCAACCCGGGCCAGCACGAGATCACCTTCCGCTACGACGAGGCCCTGGTCACCTGCGACCAGCACGCCGTCTACAAGACCGGCGCCAAGGAGATCGCCTCCCAGGAAGGCGTGTCGATCACCTTCATGGCCAAGTACAACGAGCGGGAGGGCAACTCCTGCCACATCCACCTCTCCCTCGCGGACGCCGACGGCACCAACGCCATGGCGGGCTCCGCCCAGGACCCGGGCGGCATGTCCGACGTCATGCGCCGCTTCCTCGCCGGACAGCTCGTCGCGCTGCGCGAGTTCTCCCTGCTGTACGCGCCGCACATCAACTCCTACAAGCGGTTCCAGCCGGGCTCCTTCGCCCCGACCGCCGTCGCCTGGGGGCACGACAACCGCAGCTGCGCCCTGCGCGTGGTCGGCCACGGCCGCTCCCTGCGCTTCGAGAACCGGCTGCCCGGCGGCGACGTCAACCCGTACCTCGCCGTGGCCGGAATGGTCGCGGCCGGGCTGCACGGCATCGAGCAGAAGCTGGAGCTGCCCGAACCCTGCCCCGGCAACGCCTACACCGCCGGCCACGAGCACGTCCCCACCACCCTGCGCGAGGCCGCCGAGTCGTGGGAGCACAGCGCGATCGCCCGGGCCGCCTTCGGCGACGAGGTCGTCGCGCACTACCGCAACATGGCGCGCGTCGAGATCGACGCCTTCGACGCCGCGGTCACCGACTGGGAGCTGCGCCGCTCCTTCGAACGCATGTGAGGCCCGACGTGTCCCACGACTCATCCGAGCTCCAGGTACGCAACCCGGCGACCGAGGAGGTGATCGCCACCGTCCCGGCCGCGACGCCCGCCGACGTCGACGCCGCCGTGACGCGTGCCGCCCGCGCGCAGACCGCCTGGGCCGCCCTCGCGCCCGGCGACCGGGCCCGGCTGCTGCGCCGCTTCGCCGCCACGGTCGACGAGCACACCGAGGAACTGGCCCGCCTGGAGGTCCGCGAGGCCGGCCACACCCTCGGCAACGCCCGCTGGGAGGCGGGCAACGTCCGCGACCTGCTCGACTACGCGGCCGGGGGAGTGGAACGCCTCACCGGCCGCCAGATCCCGGTCCCCGGCGGCGTGGACGTCACCTTCCTCGAACCGCTCGGCGTCGTCGGCGTCATCGCCCCCTGGAACTTCCCGATGCCCATCGCCGCCTGGGGCACCGCGCCCGCGCTCGCCGCCGGCAACGCGGTGCTCCTCAAACCCGCCGAGACCACCCCCCTCACCGCCCTGCGCCTGGCCGAACTCGCCCTCGCGGCGGGGCTTCCCGAGGGCCTGTTCCAGGTGCTCCCCGGACCCGGCCCGGTCACCGGGGACGCGCTCGTCGAGCACCCCGGCGTGGCGAAGATCGTGTTCACGGGGTCGACACCGGTGGGCAAGCAGGTGTGGGCCAAGGGCTCGGCGCACCTCAAACGCGTCACCCTCGAACTCGGCGGCAAGAGCCCCAACATCGTCTTCGCCGACGCCGACCTGGAGGCCGCCGCGGCCGCCGCCCCCATGTCCTTCCTCGACAACGCCGGCCAGGACTGCTGCGCCCGCACCCGCATCCTCGTCCAGCGCCGGGTCCACGACCGCTTCCTCGGCCTCCTCGCCCCCGCGATCGAGTCCGTCCGGGTCGGCGACCCGGCCGACGAGCACGTCCAGATGGGTCCGCTGATCTCCAGGCCCCAGCTGGACCGGGTCCGCTCGTACGTCACCGACGACCTCGACGGCATCCGCGGCAAGGCTCCCGAGGGCCCCGGCTACTGGTTCCCGCCCACCGTCCTCACCGGCGTCGAGCCGCACGCGCGCGTGGCCGTCGAGGAGGTCTTCGGCCCCGTCGCCGTCGTCCTCCCCTTCGACGACGAGGCCGACGCCGTACGCCTGGCCAACGCCACCGACTACGGCCTGTCCGGCTCGATCTGGACCCGGGACGTCGGCCGCGCCCTGCGCGTCTCCCGGGCCGTCCGCGCGGGCAACCTGTCCGTCAACTCCCATTCCAGCGTCCGCTACTGGACCCCCTTCGGCGGGTTCAAGCAGTCCGGCGTCGGGCGCGAGCTGGGCCCGGACGCCCTGGCCGCCTTCACCGAGACCAAGAACGTCTTCATCAGCACGGAGGGCTGACCGCTCATGAGTGAAGAGACCATCTGCCGCCGCCTGGTCGGCCGGACCGCCGTCGTCACCGGAGCGGGCAGCGGCATCGGCCTCGCCGCCGCCCGCCGGCTCGCCTCCGAGGGCGCCCACGTCGTCTGCGGCGACGTCGACGAGGCACGCGGCAAGGCGGCCGCCGAGGAGACCGGCGGGATCTTCGTCCACGTCGACGTCACCGACCCCGAGCAGGTCGAGGCGTTGTTCGGGACGGCCCACGACACCTACGGCAGCGTCGACATCGCCTTCAACAACGCCGGTATCTCCCCGCCCGACGACGACTCCATCCTGGAGACGGGACTGGACGCCTGGAAGCGCGTCCAGGAGGTGAACCTCACCTCCGTCTACCTGTGCTGCAAGGCAGCCATCCCCTACATGCGGCGCCAGGGCAAGGGCTCCATCATCAACACCGCGTCCTTCGTGGCCCGGATGGGAGCGGCCACCAGCCAGATCTCGTACACCGCCTCCAAGGGCGGCGTCCTCGCCCTGTCCCGCGAGCTCGGCGTGCAGTTCGCGCGGGAGGGCATCCGCGTCAACGCGCTGTGCCCCGGGCCGGTCAACACCCCGCTCCTGCGGGAGCTGTTCGCCAAGGACCCCGAACGCGCGGCCCGCCGCCTGGTCCACATCCCGCTCGGCCGGTTCGCCGAGGCCGAGGAGATCGCCGCCGCCGTCGCCTTCCTGGCCAGCGACGACTCCTCCTTCGTCAACGCCACCGACTTCCTGGTGGACGGCGGGATCTCGGGTGCGTACGTCACACCGCTGTAGCGCTCGTCCTACAGTGCCGGGATGAGCATGACGCCTCCGCCCGGTTGGTACCGCGACCCGCACGCCCCGCACCTGGAACGCTGGTGGGACGGCACGGCCTGGACCGAGCACCGGCGCGCCCCCGAGGCCGCCGGGCCGGTGCCCCCGTCCCCGGACGGCGTCAGCGGCCGCGCCAAGGCGGTGGCCCTCACCACCGCCGGGGCCGTGCTCGTCGCCGCGATCGTCACCGGAGCGGTGTTCCTCGGCGGGGACGACGACCCCCGGACGAGGACCGGCCCGACGGCGACCGGCTCCGCCCCCGCGCCGCAGACCTCGTCGCCGCCGCCCTCCTCCTCCGAGCCCCCGGCCGACGACCCGGGCGTGGTCGAGGACCCGCTCAACGGCATCACCTTCCCGCTCCTCGACGGCTGGGTCCGGCCGGAGAACGTCGCCGAGGACGACGTCGTCATGACCACCGACGGCACCTACGACTGCCCCGGCGAGGGCTCCGTCTGCCGCCACGGCCTCGTCATCTCCCGCACGGTGACCGGGGCCGACGAGACCTCGCCCGAACTGCTCGCCAGGGAGGACGTCTCCGAGGCGGCCGACGAGGCCTTCCACGAGGACACCATCGGCCGCCGCCCCTACGGGGGCCTGGAGTCCCACCGGGTCGTCAAGGCCGGACCGGTCGCGGTGGCGGGGCGCGCCGGGTACCTCGTGCGCTGGCGCGTGACGACCGCCGAGGGCCCCGGCGGCTATGTGCAGTCGCTGGTCTTCCCGTCCAGCGTCGGCACCGAGTCCCCCGTCCTCGTCCGCTACGTCTTCGACGCCGGCGAGGACGGACCGCCCCTGGCCGACATGGACCGCATCACCGAGGGCATCCGCTCCGTCACCGGCGCCGGCTCCGGCGGCGTCGGCAGCAGCATCGGACCGGCGGACTGAGCGGTCACAGGAACGTGCGACCCTCGCCGCGGTACGTCGGCACCGTCGCCGTCACGGCCCCGCCCTCGACCAGGTGCAGCACGTCGAACCGCTCGCACAGCTCGCCCGCCTTGGCGTGCCGGAACCACACCTTGTCGCCGATCAGCAGATCGTCGGCGGGCGAGCCCAGCAACGGCGTCTGCACCTCGCCGGCCCCCTCCTGCGGGTCGTAGCGCAGGCCCTCGGGCAGATACGGCACCGGCAGCCGGTCCGCGCCCGGCGCACCGGAGGCCGGATACCCCCCGCCGAGCACCGTCACCACGCCCACGCCCGGCCGCCGTACGACGGGCTGGGCGAAGAGGGCCGCCGGACGTCCCGTGAACGACGTGTAGTGGTCGAACAGCCGGGGCGCGTAGAGCCCCGATCCGGCCGCGATCTCGGTCACCGCGTCCTCCGCGGCGGTGTGCTGCACACTGCCCGTGCCGCCGCCGTTGACGAACTCCAGATCCGGTACCACCGCCCGTACCGCCCGCACCACCGCCGCGCGCCGCTCGGCGAGTTCGCGCCGGGCGGCGGCCTGCATCAGCCGCACCGCACGGGACCGCAGCGGCCGCCCGGGCACCGCGTCGCCGACCCCGGCGACATGACCCTCGTACGCCATGATCCCCACGACCCTGAACCCCGGCCGCCGGGCCACCGCGCGCGCCACGTCGGCGATCTGCGCGGGGGAGTGCAGCGGGGAACGCCGGGCGCCGACCCGCACCCGCCCGCCCAGCAACTTCAGGGAGGTGTCCAACTCCAGGCAGACCCGCACCACTTCACCGCCACCGGCACGCGAGGCGTCGATCAGGTCCAGTTGCGCCGGGTCGTCGACCATGACCGTGACGGCGGCGGCGAGCTTGGGGTCGGCGGCGAGTTCGGCGTACCCGGCGCGATCGGCCGAGGGGTAGGCCAGCAGGACGTCGTCGAAGCCGGAACGGGCCAGCCACAGGGACTCGGCGAGGGTGAACGACATGACGCCCGCGAAACCGTCACGGGCCAGGGCCCGTTCGAGCAGCGCACGGCAGCGCACGGACTTGCTGGCCACCCGGACCGGCTTCCCGCCGGCCCGGCGGACCAGGTCGTCCGCGTTGGCGTCGAAGGCGTCCAGATCCACGATCGCCAGCGGGGCGTCGAGGTGGGCGGTGGCCTGGTCGTAACGGGCCCGGTCGGAGGCGCGCGCAGTCATGAACGCAGCCTGCCAGACGGGATTACCGCAGGGTAGGGGATGTTCCGGGCAGATGCCGCGGCCCCGCGGACCGGTTCCCGTTCGGGCGGGGACACGCCGTAGAGTGACGCGCACGCACGGCGGAGCGGCGCCGGCCGGAGGTCCGGGCCGGGATGACGCGCCGCCGGTGCGGGTATCTGTGCCCGGGACGCGTCCGTGCCGGGCCCCTGGCAGGAGGACACCGGTCCGCACGTGAGGAACGGCCCGGACACGAGGAAACGGGGGGTGCATGAGCACGGAAGCGCGGCGCGCCTCCCACCCCCCGCGTCCCACGACGCCTCCGTCCGCGCCCGCACGCCCCTCCACGCCTCCGCCCCCGCCCACACCCCCGCGACCGGTGCACCCGCCGAGGACGGCGCAGGACGGCACGGCGGATCCGGACCACCGGCGGCAGCCCGTCCCGCAGGAGGCGTCCCGCGCGACCCCCGCGGAGGGACCGGCCGCGGGCGCCGCCCCCCGGGGCGGATCGCCGAGCGACGACGAGCCGGCGGGCCGGACCCCGCAGAGCGCCGGGCTCGCGGGCAGGACGCCCGACGGGAGCGGGCTCACGGATGCGGCGTCCGACCGGACCGGGGACACCGGGCGGCCCCCGGCCGGCCCCGAGGACGGAACGCCGGACGGAGCCGTGTCCTCAGGGCCGACCCCGGACGGGGCCCTGCCTCCGAGGCGGACCACGGGTGGGACCGGCGCGTTCGACGTGCGTGAGCCGGCCCGGGGCGGCAGGCACACGGACACGGATGCCGGGCCGGCCGGCACGGGCCCCGTGGCGCCACCGCCTCCCCGCGCCTCCGCCCGCTTCCCGGACGCGCCGCCGGCCGTCGGCCGGGGAGTGCGGTCCGCGAGCGCCTCCCGCCCGGGCGGCTCCACCGCCGTGCCGAGGCAGCCCGGTCACCGCCCCGGCGGGGACCGTACGGACACACCCCCGGAGACCCCGTCGGAGCAGACCACCCGCCTGCGTCCGGTCCCCGCGGCCCCGGTCCGGCCGCGCACCCCGGACCGCCCGCTCCCGTCGGACCGTCCGCGCACGCCCTCCACGGCGCCGCTCGCCGCACCCCGTCCGACGCACGACGCGGCACAGGTGCCGGTCTCCCGGCCGGGCCCCGGAGCGCCCGACCCCGCCCTCTCGTGGAGTGCCTCCGCGCCCCCGGACGGCACGCGCCACGGGGCCGGGCGGCCGGCCGTGTCGTTCGGGGAACCGGAGGGGTACGACGAGAACGCACGGCCGCGCCCGCTCGGGCGGCGCGGCCGGTCCCGGGCCGTCGCCGCCGCCGTCTGCCTCGTCCTGGGGACGGGCCTGATCGGCGGTGCCGTCACCGGGAGCTGGCTCGTCGGGGACTCCGGCGGATCCGGGGCCCGCAACGGCTTCGCCGCCGCCGGGGACCTGTGGCACAACGTCCCGGTCGACCAGCTGTTCCCGCCCACCGTGCGGGGCGAGGGCGCGGGCCCCGGTGACGCCGACCGGACCTGGACCCGCATCGCCGTGGCCCCCGACGGCGGCTGCGAGGGCGCCTTCGCCCCCCTGCTGCGCAAGGTCCTCGCCCCCGTCGGCTGCGCACGCCTGCTGCGCGCCACCTACACCGACGCCACCCAGAGCCACGTCACCACCGTCGGCCTGCTGTTCACCGAGGCCGACGCCGCCGCCATGGCCTCCCTCGCCCGCCGCTTCGACACCGAACGCCTGGACCGCCGTACCGACCTGATGCCCCTGCCGTACGCCGCGAAGGACACGGCCGCCGCCGCATTCGGCGCCCGGCAGCGTGCGTCCTGGGCGATCTCCGTCCTCACGGACGCCCCCGTCGTCGTCTACGCCGTCTCCGGCTGGGCCGACGGCCGCACCGTCGACACCCCGCAGCCCGCCGAGGAGGCCATGGAGTCCGGCGCCACCACCGCCCCCGCGCAGGCCGGCCTCGGCCACGAGGCGCAGGGCCTGGCCGACCGGGTCGAGCGCGGCGTGCGCAGGCACGCCGGCACCGCCACGGAGCGGCCCTCATGAGGCAGGTCACCAGCCGGCGCCCCGCCGCGGCCCTCGGCGTCCTGCTCGCCGCTTCCCTCGCCCTCCTGCCCGCCACCGCCGCGCACGCCGACGGCATCCGTGCCCGGCAGTGGAGCCTGGAGGCCATGCGCGTCCAGGAGGCATGGCGGACCACGAAGGGCGAGGGCGTCACCGTCGCCGTCCTGGACACCGGAGTCGACGCCGACCACCCCGACCTCGAGGGCAACGTCCTCACCGGCAAGGACCTGATCGGCTTCGGCGCCGAACGCGGCGACCGCGCCTGGGCCCGCCACGGCACCGCCATGGCCGGCATCATCGCCGGTCATGGACACGGCCCCGGGAACGCCGAGGGCGTCATGGGCATCGCGCCCGAGGCCAGGATCCTCCCCGTCCGGGTGATCCTGGAGGACCGCGACCCGTCCCGCGCCAAGGCCCGCAGCACCCGCGGCAGCGCCCTCGCCGAGGGCATCCGCTGGGCCGCCGACCACGGCGCCGACGTCATCAACCTCTCCCTCGGCGACGACTCGGCCTCCGCGCACCCCGAAAGCGGCGAGGACGAGGCCGTCCAGTACGCCCTGCGCAAGGGCGTGGTGGTCGTGGCCTCCGCCGGGAACGGCGGCGAGAAGGGCGACCGCGTCTCCTACCCGGCCGCCTACCCGGGCGTCATCACCGCCACCGCCGTCGACCGCTACGGCACCCGCGCCCCGTTCTCCACCCGCCGCTGGTACGCCACGGTCAGCGCCCCCGGCGTGGACGTGATCATCGCCGACCCCGACCGCAAGTACTACGAGGGCTGGGGCACCAGCGCGGCCGCCGCGTTCGTCTCCGGCGCCGTCGCCCTGGTCAGGTCGGCCCACCCGGACCTGACCCCGGCCCAGATCAAGCGGCTCCTGGCGGACACCGCCCGCAACGCCCCCGTCGACGGCCGCGACGACTCCCGCGGCTTCGGCTTCGTCGACCCGGCCGCCGCCCTCGAAGCCGCGGCCCGCACGAAGCCCGCGGGCCTGAAGGCGGCGGTCCACGGCGAGAAGTACTTCGGCCCCGGCCCGGACACCGCCGCGTCCGACGACGGCTCCGCCGCCCGGACGGCCCCCCTCGCGGGCGGTGCCGGCGGCGTCCTGCTGGTCGCGGCGGTGGTCCTGTGGCGGGGGCGGCGCGCGCACGGCGAGGACTACTAGGGCCTGTCCGGCGGAGCGTGCCGGAGACGCGGGGTCCGGCACGCCCTCCCCCGAGCTCTTCGAGCAGGGGGCACCCCGTCGCCCCCGCTCGCCCGCGTCGGCAAGGCGCCGTCGGTCTCCCCGACCCGATCCGCCGGACGGGCCCCGGCCGGCCGCCGAGCGATCACGAGCGGGCCGGCGGCGGGCCGCCCGGGTCCGAGCCGGTCACGGGTGGCCGATAAGGTCGGTGACCGTGGCGAACAAGAACATTCCCGACTCCGGCTTCCGCGACGACGACGGCTCCGCCGACCCCCGGCTGAGCGCGGCGCTCGCCGCCTGGGCCGAGGACCGCGGCGCCGTCGGTCCCGTCCTCGAGGCACTCAAGGGCGCCCGGCTGCTCGTCCCGGTGGTGGCCGTCCTCGGCGAGGTCGAGGAGGACGAGAACGGGCTGCGCCGCGAGAAGACCAGCGACATGGCCGTCCCCACCCTCAGGGCGGGTTCCCGCACCGCCCTGCCGGCCTTCACCTCCACCGACTCGCTCGCCCGCTGGGACCCGGCGGCCCGCCCCGTCGCCGTGCCCCTGCACCAGGCGCTGCAGGCCGCCGCGCACGAGAAGGCGGACACGGTGGTCCTGGACATGGCGGGACCCGTGCCCTTCGAACTGACCGGCCCCGCGCTGCTCGCGCTCGCCGAGGGCCGTACGACCACCGACCCGCTCGCCGACCCGGCGGTCACCGAGGCCGTGCGCGCGGTCGTCGCCGCGGAGCCCGCCGTCCTGCGCGCCCACCTGGGACCGGGGCAGGCCGACGGCACCCTCGCCGTCGTCCTCGATCCCGCCGTGCCCCCCGCCGAGGCCGCCCGCGCGGTGGCTCGGCGGCTGGCCGCCGACGAAACGCTGAGGGCCCGCCTGGTGCGCGGCCTCGACCTGGCAGTCCTGCCGGCCGGGGTGACGCCTCCGGGCGAGCCCTTGTACGTGCGTACCTGAATCAGCCGCGGGGCAGCTGTGGCGCGGATCAGCTGTAGAGGGGGCCCGTGTACTTCTCGCCCGGGCCCTGGCCCGGCTCGTCCGGGACCAGCGAGGCCTCGCGGAAGGCCAGCTGGAGCGACTTCAGGCCGTCGCGCAGCGGCGCCGCGTGGAACGAGCTGATCTCGGTCGTGGAGGCGTCCAGCAGACCGGCCAGCGCGTGCACCAGCTTGCGGGCCTCGTCCAGGTCCTTGTGCGTGTCGCCCTCCTCGGTCAGACCGAGCTTCACGGCGGCGGCACTCATCAGGTTGACGGCGACCGTCACGATCACCTCGACCGCCGGGACCTCGGCGATGTCGCGGGCCATGGCGTCGAAGTCGGGGCTGCCGGGGGTCTCGGGGGCGTCCGAGGCGGGGGTGTCACTCATGCCCCACACGATAGGCGCAGGCGCGGGCCCCCTTGACGGCAGGAGGTGCGGGACGGGCGGTTAGCGTACCCCCTCGGGAGCTGCTAACCTTGTGTAACGACCGGTCGGACCCGTATGCCTCACGGCTCGCGAGCCCGGCCCACAAGTGGAGGCTTCCGAACTCCCACCTGGCCGCCCTCAGGGCGGCGGGTCACCGGTCAGGCGGCCCCGTCCCCGTGACGGCGATCCGCCCGAGAGCGCGCCCCGCGGCCATCGCGGCGGTGTTCCGGTAGTTCGAGGAGCCCCGCCTGTGATCGTCCGGGGCATTTTTCTGCTTCGGCGCGGTTAGGTCTAACGAACACAGACGTTACGCGGCTGTCCGCCAGACCGTCGCGTGGTGCTACCGAGGAGGATCCATCAGCGCCGAGCCCCGCATCAACGACCGGATTCGCGTTCCCGAGGTGCGACTTGTCGGTCCCAGTGGCGAGCAGGTGGGCATCGTCCCCCTGGCCAAGGCACTGGAGCTTGCGCAGGAGTACGACCTGGACCTGGTCGAGGTCGCGGCGAACGCCCGTCCGCCCGTGTGCAAGCTCATGGACTACGGGAAGTTCAAGTACGAGTCGGCCATGAAGGCCCGTGAGGCGCGCAAGAACCAGGCGCACACGGTCATCAAGGAGATGAAGCTCCGGCCGAAGATCGACCCGCACGACTACGACACCAAGAAGGGTCACGTCGTCCGGTTCCTCAAGCAGGGCGACAAGGTCAAGATCACGATCATGTTCCGTGGTCGCGAGCAGTCCCGGCCCGAGCTGGGTTACCGGCTGCTGCAGCGGCTCGCGGAGGACGTCCAGGACCTCGGGTTCGTCGAGTCGAACCCGAAGCAGGACGGCCGCAACATGATCATGGTCCTCGGTCCGCACAAGAAGAAGACCGAGGCGATGGCCGAGGCCCGCCAGGCTCAGGAGGCCCGCAAGGCGTCCGCGAAGGCCAACCCCGGCCGCTCGCAGAACCCCGCGGACGCCGAGGCCCAGGCGGACACCGAGGCCCAGGCGGCCGCCGAGGAGCCTGCCGAGGCGTGACTCCCCGGGGCGCGAGCCCCAGGAAGCAACCGAAACAAGAACGACGCTCCACCGTGCCCGGTTTTCGTGACCGGGCACCGGAGCGCCACCGACGAGGAGAGAACGGCGCTATGCCGAAGAACAAGTCGCACAGCGGTGCCAGCAAGCGCTTCAAGATCACCGGCTCCGGCAAGGTGCTCCGCGAGCGTTCCGGCAAGCGCCACCTGCTCGAGCACAAGTCGTCCCGTGTGACGCGTCGCCTCACCGGCAACGCCGAGATGGCCCCGGGCGACGCCAAGAAGATCAAGAAGCTTCTCGGCAAGTGACGCCCCGGCGCGTGAGCGCCGTACGTACGTCAGGACCGGGACCCAATCGATTTCGGGCCGTGTGAGCTTCAACCGCGGCCCCGCTACAAGGAGTTAAACAAGTGGCACGCGTCAAGCGGGCAGTCAACGCCCACAAGAAGCGCCGGGCGATCCTCGAGCAGGCCTCCGGCTACCGCGGTCAGCGCTCGCGCCTGTACCGCAAGGCCAAGGAGCAGGTCACCCA
>NZ_JAPSKQ010000234.1:0-5053 GCF_031181555.1 Streptomyces sp.
GTGCGCTAATCTTCAGGAGTCAGCGCGCGGGACACACACCGCAGAGCGCGGCGGGGCTATAGCTCAGTTGGTTAGAGCGCATCCCTGATAAGGATGAGGCCACAGGTTCAAATCCTGTTAGCCCCACAGCGTAGGGACCCCCAGCCGGTACCGGCTGGGGGTCTTTGACATCCATGGCCGACATCAGCCGATGAGTGGATCCTCCAGAAGCTCAGCGGGCATGCCGACGGCTTCCCGCTCACTGTCGCCGACCACGTGCGTGCAGACGCCCGTGGTCATGCTGATCCGGCTGTGTCGGAGGATCCGCCCGGGCGGCCTTGGGTGCACCTTCAGGAAGGCGAGACACGTACTTGCGCACCCGGTTGCCGTCCGTGTCGGTCACGGGGGCGGCCCCTTGGTACCGGCCGTCGGACCGTTTGGTGATCGTGCCGCCGCCGTTGGGCCGATGCTTCGCCCTCAGGCAGCTTCCCCGATCTGGCCGGCGATGAAGTCGCCGAAGGCGCGGATGGGCCCTCGGCGCTCCTGATCAGCAAGCCGTACGAGGAGCGGCGAGCGTACGCCGCCGCCCGCACGCTCTGGCCCGAAGTCGAGGTCGTCAGCGCTTCCACTCCCATGACGCTCGACGAGTACGTCGACTCCATGGGCGACGCCCGCCTGGTGATCGACATGTCGGTCGGTGCGCTTCAGCGACTGATGATCTACCCGGAGCAGGGATTCATGATCAGCCAACCGGTCCCCGCCGACGTGGCCGGGGCGTACGAGCGCCTGTGCCAAGCCGGCTTCACGAGCCGACTCCTGACCACCGACGCGACTTCAGCTCGACCCAGGCAGGAGCGAGAGCTGTTACGGGTTTCTCTACCTCATCGAGAGCTGTCACGGGTTTCTCTACCTCATCAAGGCACCCGGCTGCGCTCCGCTCCGCCCGGGCTGCGCCGACGCGCGCCCACACGTGGGCAGGACCGGAGGCCATGAAGCGATCACCGCGCAGAGCGGCCCGTGGTCAAGGCAATGCCTCCGGCGGGGATCGGCCGGCACCGGGATGGAGGGGGCTGCGAATCGGCGCAATCAAGTCACCCATTCGGCCTATTGGCCCTGTTGGTCGCAAGGCCCGAAAAATGGGCTCACCCGGGCTTCAGGAGGAGCTTTCGTGCCTGCCGGAGTTGCACGACTCTCCGGCGTCACGCGATATGGATACAAGACCCCTGTCCATGGGTCACTCAGGGAGGAACTATGCGTCGCGTGACTATCGGTGCTCTCCTGACCACCGCTCTCCTCGCGGGACCCGCTGCGGTCACCGCGGAAGCGCAGACGCCGGTGGTGGCCCAGGCGGCCACTGTGCAGGCCACCCAGAGTCAAGCGCAGGATGACGACAACAAGGACGATGACAATGGGGGATGGGGTCTCTGGGGTCTCGCCGGTCTTCTGGGTCTGCTCGGTCTCATCCCCCGTCGGCGGAAGACACACGACACGGGAACCCATCGCGGTACAGGGACCGGCGGCGCGTATCCGAATGATCGCCTTTGAGCCGGACGCCCGTCCGGACTGTCCCCTGGCTGACATCAGCGTCTGACACCAACAGGGGCGAACGGGGCCGGTTGACGACGTACCTCTGTGAACCCCCTTACCAGCGGAGCTCAGATCGAGCGGCGTCGATCTATCCCCGTGATCGGCCTGATGAGGACGGGGCCACAGGTTCACATCCTGTCAGCCCCACCAGCACAAAGGCCTCCTGCTCACGTGAATAGGAGGCCTTTGGCGTCCATGGCCGACATCGACCGCCAGGGCCGCGGAACTGATCGTTGCCTGCCTGCGTCGTAGCGTTCATGGCACAGGGCGGGAGCACGATGGGTGAGGAGCCGACGTGGGCGGACCTGCTCCTCACCTTCTTTCTCGTGGCGGCTGTTCCCACCGTCATCGGGGGAGCGGTCGTCCTCTCCCTTGTCGGACTGACGATGTGGGTGACGGCACCGCTGCGGCGGCGCAGGAGGAGCAGAGCCACCTAGTGCGCCAAGTCGGACCTGCCAAGACCGCCCTTCTGCGCTGACACCAGCGGCCGACACCAGCGCGCGAACGCCGGTGACCCGGAACAGGGTCCAATCCTGTCGGCCCCGTCAGTGGGAAGGCCCCCGGCCACCAGCGGCCGGGGGCCTTTGACGTTCGCGGGTGGCGCCGGGGCCACCGGTGCCATCGGTGGCCCCGGGGGTCCCGGTGGTCGTGGGCAGGCGAAAGGCCCGGCTGCTCTGTCCGAGCTGCCGGGCCTGTTGCGTGCCGTACTGCCGTACGCAAGTTCGCCGGGACTTCTGGGAGCGGATGACGGCAAGGGGAGGGGGCGAGCCCCGGGATCAGCGTTGGAGCGGCATGTCGCCGGGGAGGGGTTCCGCCGGAGGCGCCGCGGCTTCGGAGCAGTCCGTGGTGGCCGGGTCCGCGGTCGCAGGCGTGTCCGGGAGCGGGCGGTGGCGGCAGCTGGGAGACTTGCCGTGGGCCTCGGCGTGGATGCGCTGCTTCATCGTGGGCGGCAGGGCGGTGAGGAGGGACCAGAGGAACGGCGCCGGTTCCGGTGCGGTCGCGTCCGGGATGCTCTCGCTGTTGCGCGCCGGCTCGGTCTGCGGTACGGCCGCGGAGGCGGTCGTGGTGACGAGTCCGAGCGCGGTGCACAGCGCGAGGAAGGCGGTGACGATGGTGGTCCACAACTTCATGACCTTGTTCCGGGCCATGGTCCCTCACTTTCGGGTCGGGCGATTTGCGTACTTTCCTCATCATGTGTATGGGGGTCGCGAAGTGGTGGACCGACGCCCGTGGCGCGTGGATGTTCAGATGAACACCACCCGGATGGGCGCAAGTGGGTCGAAAAAGAGAAGAGGTGGGAGGGAAGCGGCGAAAGTGACCGTCCGTGAGGGTGTGGTGACCCTCCGGCCGGGGCGGCGCAGTCCCCTCCTACTGCGCTGTGCCGGAGGCCAGTTGACGGGCCGACGCAGGTCACCGATCGATATCGGCCGGTGTGTATAGTCGGGCGCCAGAGGTCCCCTACGTCAAGGAAAGACGAGGTAGCGCGGTGAAGAAGCTTCTCCTGGTCGCACTGGCCGCCATCGGCGGGCTCCTCGTGTACCGCCAGATCCAGGCGGATCGCGCCGAGCAGGATCTGTGGACGGAGGCGACTGACTCCGTGCCCACGGGTTCGTGAGTCCCGACATCCGACGCTGAACAGACCCCGGCCGCCCTCGCGGCCGGGGTCTTGTTCGGTGCGGACCTTGTCGAAGGGCCTCGCCCGGACCTCGTCCGGAGGGCAGGATGGGCCGCGGTGCGACGTCCGGGCGGCGACGAGGGGTGGCGCGTGAGGGGACGGTGGGGTACGGCGCGGGGGCGCGCACGCGCCGGACACGGTGGGACGACGGTCACCGGACGCCTGGGCGTGGTGGCGCTCGCGTCCGTGGCGGTCCTGGGGCTGGGCGGCGGACCGCCGGGACGGCAGGCCCTCGCCGCCGAGACCGCCGAGACCGCCGAGACCGCCGACACCGTCGGCGCCTTCCGGTCCGCGTCCGGCACGGCCGACGGCACGTACGCCTTCGCCGACGGCGCGCAGAAGGTGGACGGGGCCGCGAGCACCGCGGACGCCGTACGGCTGCGGGCCGGCCGCACCTACCGAAGCACCCTTCCGACGAGCGGCAAGGTGTACTACCGCCTGGAACTCGACGCCACCTCGAACACGTACGTCTCCGCCACCGCCGTCCCCCCGGCCGGACGCACCGCCTCCGTCATCGACGGGGTGAAGGTGTCCGTACAGGACGGCGACGGCCGCTCCTGCGATGTGGACACGGCGAGCTTCGGCGCCGCCGGCAGCCCCCATCCGGTCGCCGCGTGGGCCGCGCGGGAGATCTCCCCGAGGAGGTCCCTCTGCCAGGAGCCCGGCACGTACTACGTGACCGTCGAACGCGTCGACCCGGACGGCGAGGGCACCTCCCCCGGCCCGTGGGAGACGGAACTCACCGCGGTGTCGGAGCCGCCCCTGGAGAGGACCGGTGCGACGAGTGCGCCGAAGGAGTGGGACTCCGCCCCGCCCCGGCCCGTCGCGGGGCAACCCGAACGGCGCGCGGGAGGCGCGGGATTCGCCCGGGCCACTCCCCTCGGCGAGGGTGTCTGGCGGGACGACATCCGCCCTGGCCAGACTCTCTTCTACAAGGTCCCGGTCGACTGGGGCCGACAGCTCCACGTCACCGCCGAACTGGGCAGTTCGAGCACGGGCGGCAGCGGTTACGTCGCCACCGCCCTGGACCTGGACCTCTACAACCCCGCGCGCGGTCATGTCGCGGACGTGGGCGTCGGCTACGACGGCGGCCAGAAGTCGAAGGGCCTCGCTCCCCTGCCGCCGGTCGTGTACGTCAATCGCCACGACGCCGGCGGCCGCGTCGGGGCGATGCGGTTCGCCGGCTCGTACTACCTCGTCGCCCATCTCGCGACGGAGGTGGCGGACCGCTTCGGGGACGGGCCCGTTCCGCTGACGCTGCGGGTGGGGCTGAGCGGTGCGGCACAGGACGGGCCCGGGTACGCGGGGGAGGCCGTGCCACCGGACGTCTTCACGGTCACGGAGGAGGACCGGGAGGCGGCGGCCGAGGGTGGGGCGGTGGGTGACGACACCGCGATGAGGGCGCTCGCCGTGGGCGGCATCGGCAGCGGGAGCGCGCTGCTGGTGGGGCTCGGTGTGTGGACGCTGGTGGCCCGGCGGCGGGCCGTTCCCTAGACGGTGGGGCGGTCCGGCGGCGGGCCGTTCCGTGGGCGGCGAGGTGTCCGGCGGCCGGGGCCGTTCAGATGCGGGTGAGGGCCCAGAACCCCACGGCGTAGCAGACCAGGGCCAGGAGCAGGAGCGGGACGGCCACCTTCGCCGGAGGGCCGGCCCGATGGCCGGACCGGCGGCCGGGCCGACGGTGGGGTCGGCGGCCGGGCCGACGGTGGGGTCGGTGGGCGGCTCCGTGCCGCGGCTGCGGCATTCCCTCGCCCGCGGGTGGAACCTGCGGGCCCTGGGCGGTGTATTCAGCAGTAGAGGCGTCGGCGCGCCGGA
>NZ_JAPSKQ010000234.1:5153-7660 GCF_031181555.1 Streptomyces sp.
GGCCGGGCCGACGGTGGGGTCGGTGGGCGGCTCCGTGCCGCGGCTGCGGCATTCCCTCGCCCGCGGGTGGAACCTGCGGGCCCTGGGCGGTGTATTCAGCAGTAGAGGCGTCGGCGCGCCGGAGCGGGGCCGAGCCGGGGTACGCGGTCGGTTGCGCCAGAGGGGAGCGCAGTGGGTGAGTGGGGTCGTGGGGGGAGACGTGGCCGGCGGTGTGGGCCGACTGGTGCGGTGCGCCGCGCTGAGCGCTGTGCTGGGCCTGTTCCTGCGCCTGAGGACCGTGCGAGGGGGACGGCGGAGCGGGCACGGGGGAGGGGGTGACCGTGGCCCGGGGCGGGGGGAGGTGGAAGCTTCCGGTGTCCGACATGTTGCCGGGCAGCTGAGGAGGGACGGACGGTGCCGCCGGGGAGCCGGGCGGCGTCGCGGAGGAAGCGGTCGGGGGTGTCGCGGGGGCGGTGCTCCGGCGCGGATCGGTGGGCGCGGCACTGCCGTCCCTGCCCGTACCCGTGCCCCCGTCCCCGCCCGGGCCGGGCGGCACCGAGCCGGTTCCGGTCCCGGTTCCCGCTGCCGTGGCCGACCCAGTGGGTCCGGAACCGGTCAGATCACCGGGGGTGGCTGCCGCGTCGACTCGGGGCCCGGGTCCGCTGGAGGAGCCGCCTTCCCCAGCGAGTCCCGGCACCACGCCCGAAGCCCTCTTCAGCGGACCGTGTGCGGCGAACCCCGGTGGGAGTGGACCGAGTTGGTCGAAGATCTCGATCAGCTCGTCGTCGGGGCCGGGCTCCGGCAGGAGCTCCGCGGCCGCGGCGAGCGCCTTGCGCGCCCCCGTGGCCGTGCGGAACCGAGCCTGCGGGTCCGGCTGCAGCAGCGTGGCCACGACCTGCCACAGCGGTTCGGGGATTCCCTGGGGAGCGTCTGGCGTCCCATGGTCGGCGAAGTACTGGATGAGCGCCTTGGCGTCCGGTTTGGCGCCCTCCAGCAGATACAGCGCGACCAGGCCCACGGAGAACAGGTCGGCGGGGAAGTCCGGTTCGGATCCCATCATCTGCTCCGGCGCCAGATAACCGGGCGTGCCCACCACCAGGTTGGTCTCGGTCAGCCGGGGCTCGCCCAGCCGCATCGCGATACCGAAGTCGGACAGCCGCAACCGCGGCCTGCCCGTACCGGTGGCCTCGAGGAGCACGTTGGCGGGCTTGATGTCGCGGTGCACGACGTCCTCCGCGTGCACCGCGGCGAGGCCGGACAGCAGTTGGTCGAGCAGGGTGCAGACGAAGGCCGGCGGCAGGGGGCCGTAGTCGCCGACCAGGTGGACCAGCGAACCGCCGGCGACCAGGTCCATGGTGAACAGGACCTTGTCGTCGTCGGCGGCCCAGCTGGTGGGAGCGAGTACGTGGGGGTGATCGATCCGCAGGGCCTGCTCACGCACGAAGCGGAGCAGGGAGTGGGCGTCGCTCTGCAGCAGCACCTTGGCGGCCACATAACGGCGGCGGCGATGGTCCCAGGCGCGCCAGACGGCGCCGACGCCCCCACGTCCGATCGGGTCGACCAGTTCGTACCGGCCGGCGAAGACCTCACCCATGGCTGTGCGTCGCTCCTCCCCCTGCGGTGTCCCCCTGCCCCCTCGTCTCCCCCTCGACGAGCGATACGACTCCCCTGCCTCGCGCGCACGTCCCGGCGGCCGAACCCCCTTCGGCCGCCGGGCGGGGGATCAGTTCTGGTGGGACTGGTAGTGCGCGACCGCGTCGGAGGTGCGGCCGGCACCGTAGACGCGGAGGAACTCCGCCAGCTCGGGGTGGGTGCGGGCGAGGGTGTCGGCGGCCTCGATGATGTCGCCGGCGGCCGCCACCGAACGCAGCAGGGACTGGATCTCGCGGACCACCCGCTTGACCGTGGGCGCGCCCGAACTGCTCGTCGTCTGGGTGGTGTTGCTGAGTACCGAGCCCCCCTGCGACTTCTTGATCTCCTCCATGCGCTCGGTCGCCTCGGCCGCGCTGACGCTGCCGTCCGCGACCTGCCCCGCCAGGTCCTGCAGCAGCTGCACCCGCTGGACCACCGCGGGATTCCCGATCTTCGCCCGCTGGCCGCTCATCAGCTGCGACAGCATCGGTGCGGACAGACCCAGCACCCCCGCGAGACGAGCCTGGTTGAGGCCGAGGTCGTCTATGAGCCTACGGAAGAGCGCCCCCAGCGGCTCCCCGTACCAGTTCCGCTGCAGTTCCCGCGCTCTTGCGGTGGCTTCCTGCTGTGCGGCGTCCATTGCGTCTCCCCATCGCTTCCCCATGAACCGTGGTTCGCTGTAGCGAACCACGCCGAGCATCTTACGGAGAGTGGTTGGTCACGGGGACCCCCAATCTTTTTGCGGAATCCCCGGGGTGACCCGGTACTCTGGTCACCTGCGCCCACCGGGATGTGTTTCCCCCTGGTGGACGCTTCCCTTACGGGGCCTTAGCTCAGTTGGTAGAGCGCTGTCTTTGCATGGCAGATGTCAGGGGTTCGACTCCCCTAGGCTCCAC
>NZ_JAPSKQ010000235.1 GCF_031181555.1 Streptomyces sp.
GCCGTGGGCCGCGCCGTAGGAGCGGAGCCTGTCGGTGACGACGACCACCCGCGGCACCGCACCCGTGTTTTTCAGCAGGCGGCGGAAGAACTGGCTGGCCGCGGCGGTATCCCGCCGGTTCTGTACAAGGATGTCGAGCACCGTCCCGTTCTGGTCGACAGCGCGCCGCAGGTACTTCTGCTCACCGTTGATCTTGATGAAGACCTCGTCCAGATGCCGCTTGTCCCCGGGCCGGGGCCACCGGTGACGCAGCTCGCGGGCGCAGGCCGGACCGAACGTCACCCACCAGCGGCGGACCGTCTCGCAGGAGACGACGACACCGCGCTCGAGCATGAGCTCCCCGGCCTCGCGCAACGACAGCGGAAAGCGGTGGGACAGCCACACACAGGGGGAGATGATCTCGGCCGGGTAGCGGTGCCCCTCGTACGCCGGCGACCTGCTCTCCACGGGCACCCCTCCAACAGGATCAACCCGAAGATCACCCCACGTCATCAACCAACGTGACAGCGCCGGTGACCCTGACGGACGCGCTGAAGACCCGCACCGAATGGTGCGCGTCTCCTTGACTTCGGACCGGGTGGTCCCCGCACCTGCGGGGACCACCCGGTCGAGTTCAGCAAATGAAGGAAGGGGCGGGATCTGCCGCCGCGTGGCTTCGTTCGCGAGAGTGCGGTTCTGGCCCGACTTCTGTGGTGTGCCTACTCTCCGTGATTGTTGATCTCGTTGACACGTCTCGTGAGATCGTCTGGAAACTGCTGGTGACGGCTGCGTTCGGGCTGATGGTTCTGGGCTGTGCGCGAGGAACTGCTCCGCCTGGAAGAGCTGCTCTTCCTGGCGGCTCCAAGGATCAGGGTGGTTCACCTCCCGGCGGCGAAAGCCCGCCGGGGGCCGGTCACTTGGCCAGGAAGGCGAGCAGGGCGTCGGTGACCTCCTGGGCGTGGGTCCACAGCAGGCCGTGCGGGGCGCCCTCGACGACGACGTACTCGGCCTTCGGGAGCGCCCGGTGGAACGGCTCCCCGGTGGACTCGATCGGCAGGATCCGGTCGGCGGTGCCGTGCAGGATCAGCGCCGGCACGTCGATCTTGGCGATGTCGGCGCGGAAGTCGGTGGTCCAGGTGTCCACGCAGGCCAGCGAGGCGTACCAGGAGGCGCCGGCGGCGACGTTCCAGCTGTTGCGCAGGGCCTCCTCGCTGATGCGGGTGCCGAGGTTCTCGTCGAGGTTGTAGAAGTCCTGGTAGAAGGCGGTGAAGTAGGCGTAGCGGTCGGTGGTGACGGCCTGCTCGATGCCCTCGAAGACGTCGGCGTCGACGCCCGTGGGGTTGTCGTCGGTCTTGAGCAGGAAGGGCTCCAGGGAGGCGAGGAAGGCGGCCTTGGCGATCCGGGCGGAGCCGTAGGTGCCCAGGTAGCGGCCGACTTCGCCGGTGCCCATGGAGAAGCCGACGAGGACGGCGTCGTTCAGGTCGAGGGTCTCCAGGACGGTGTTCAGGTCGGCGGCGAAGGTGTCGTAGTCGTATCCGGTGGTGGGCTGGCTGGAGCGGCCGAAGCCGCGCCGGTCGTAGGTGATGACGCGGTAGCCGGCCTTCAGCAGGGCGGCGGACTGCTTCTCCCAGGAGTGGCCGTCGAGCGGGTAGCCGTGGATCAGTACGACCGGCTGCCCGCTGCCGTGGTCCTCGTAGTAGAGGTCGATGGGGGTGGTGTTCTCCTGGCCGACGGTGATGAACGCCATGGTGGTGACTGCCTTTCGGTGCGGGTTGTGGTGCGGGAGGTGAGGTCGGGTGCGGTCCGCGGTCAGCGGACCGTGCGGGCGGCCCTCTCGACAATGCGGGTCACGGCGTCGGGATGGGAGACGGACACCGCGTGGGATGCGTCGATCTCGGTGGTGCGGGAGTGGGCGCGGTGCGACATGAAGCGCTGGACGGCCACGGGGATGTTGAGGTCCTCGGTGGTGACCAGGGACCAGGAGGGGATGGTCTTCCAGGCGGCCTTCGTGGACTTCTCCTCGAGTGCGGCGGCGGCGATCGGACGCTGGCCGGCGGCCATGAGCCGGGCCTGGCCGGCCGGCACGTCCGCGGCGAACTGCCGGTGGAACTTGTCCAGCTCGATGTAGACGTCGGCGCCCTGGCTGCCGTCCGGCAGTGTGTAGTTCACCGGGTCGATCACGTTGCCGAGGGTGCTGCCGGGAAACTTGTTCGTCAGTCCGAGCGAGCTCTCGCCGGTGTCGGGCAGGAACGCGGCGATGTAGACGAGGGCCTTGACCCTGTCCTCCAGTCCTGCGGCGGCCTGGCTGATGACGGTGCCGCCGTAGGAGTGGCCGACCAGGACCACGGGCCCGTCGATGTGCTGGACGACGCTGCGCAGGTAGGCGGCGTCGTTCGCCGGGCCGCGCAGCGGGTTGGCGGCGGCCACCACCGGGTAACCGGCGCGCTCCAGGCGCTGGACGACACCGTCCCAGCTGGAGGCGTCGGCGAACGCGCCGTGCTCCAGCACGATCGTCGGCCGACTCTGGTGGTGGCGGGGCGCCGCGTCGGCCTCGCCGGGCAGGGTCACGGCCGTGACGGACAGGCCCACGGCCGCGACACCGAGCAGGGTGAACAGCCGCGCGGACCGGGCCGATCGGGTGATGCGCATCTTCAACGTCCTTCTGTGTGCGGGCTGTCGCCCTGATCGGGTCGGGCCGGCAAGGCGGGCCCGACTCCGAGGAATAACATAGCGTTCAATTTAGTTGCGCGCAATTAAATTGCCTCATCCTCTTTTAGGTGCCGCCACCCGTGAACCGGCGTGCGGGGCTCCTCGTAAAAAAGTGACGCTCGGGTACGTAAGGGACCTTACCGGTCGTCAGCCCTGCTGGGTGGTGTGGCGGCAACCGGCAGGGCGGCCGGGTCGGCCCTCTGCTCCGCCGGCCGCTTTTTACCCGGGCCACCGCCGTCCGGGCGGCGTGGGCCCGGGAGGGTGGTATGTCGGCGAGCAGCGTGCCGCGGACGAGTTCGCAGGAGAAGGCGTACGCGGCAGGCGGCGACGGGCCGTCGGCCCGCTGCCAGGTCATCAGCCCGGTGTCGGCGGCGTCCTCCAGGGCCCGCAGCACGGCGGTGAGGGGCAACTCGCAGGCGTGCGCCAGGAACCACGCCCCGACCGGGCCGGACAGGACCGCCGTCTCCACGACTCGCCGGGCGTCGGGCGACAGCGCCGCCAGCCGGGCGCGGACCTCGCACCGGACCGCGTGCGGCACCCGTACCGAGGTGCCGGCGGACAGGCCGCCCGATGCCCCGAGGAGCTCGGTGAGGTAGAAGGCGTTGCCCCCGGTCAGCGCGTGCAGCCGGGCCGCCTCGGCAGACAGCGGGGCAAAGGCGCCGAGCAGGTCCGGTCCGCTCGGGCACCACGTACGCGGCCCGGCGGCCGGACCGGGCCCCTTGCCCGCGCCCACGGCGCCGCCGGTCCGGGAACTCCCCGCCCGCAGCAGCTCCTCGACGTCGGCGACGTCCATCGGTCCCACCTCGATGAGCCGGGCTCCGCTCCGGGCCAGCCGTGCCAGGAACCCGGCGACCTCAGGGCCGCAGTCCTCCGTGACCGCGCACACCACCATGAGCGGGGCCTCACGCGACACATCCGCGTGGGCCGCCAGCGCCTCCCGGTCCTCGGGCGGCGCGCCCTGGACGTCGTCGACGAGGCTGCCAGGCACCGGCCCGTGGCTGCCGGCGCGTCCCGGGAGGCTGCCGCGCAGGTGCGTCACCGGAGTACCGGCGGCAGGCACCGGCGTGGCGGTGGTGAGTGAGAATCCGGCTGCACGGGACACTGCGCACTCCTTCCGGCGGGGGTGACGGCACACGGACGGGCGCAGGGACGGCGCCCGGCGGGAAGGGGAGGGGTGGCGGGCTGCTCGTGGCAGCGACCCTCGGACGCGGAGCCGCCGTGGCAGCGGGGACCGACGTCACCAGGGCCGGTCCCCCGGGGTGTCCGGCCCTGGTGACGGGTCAGCGGGTGACGTCGACCGTGGCCGCGCGGGACACGAACTTCGTGTCGCCGTCCTTCGCCGTCGCCAGCACCGACACGTGCCAGGCGCCTTCCGCGAGATCGGCCGCGTCCTGCTGCGTCACCTTCAGCGTGTAGGTGCAGCGGGAGGTCTCGTCCGAGGTGCTGTGGCACGTGGCCTTGTCCACGTACCGCAGCTCCGCCTTCGTCGGGTCGAGTTCGGAGCTCGCCGGCCACGCGATGACCCTGAGCTCGCGGACACCCGAGTCGTCGCTCACGTCCGCGGTGTACGTGAGCTTGCCCTCGCCCTGCTGGGACGGAGCGGTGTAACTGGCGGAGCCGTTCTTCACGGTCGGCTGCGTGGTGGTGGAGGCCATGGCGTAGCCGCCGGCGGCGACGGCACCGAGGGCGACGACGCCGATGACGGACGGGACGAGAACGCGCTCGGACATGATGGATCCTCCTGCTGGTGAGTGGAGTGTCGACGGGCGGGAGAGCGTGGAAGAACCGGTGTTCGGTCGGCTGCTTTCCCGACGTGATCGAGACTATGGCCGGGTACCCGGCCGGATCCTCACGCTGCGGGATGATCACCGCGTCGAACCGCAGGTGCAGCGTCTGCACCCCAGGTAAGAGAGAACGGTCCGCCCCGAGCCCGAGGACAGCCGCTCACCTGCGGTCTTAATCTTGATCCCTTATGAAGAACACCGACGACCGGCTTCTGCCCCTTGTGCTGCTCGGCGTCCAGGCCGTGGTGTGGCCGGGAACGGATGTGATCCGCGGGAACGTCCCGGCGGGGTCCGCCCTTTTCGTGGCGGCCCTCGTCGCCGGGCTGGTGACGGCCGCGCTCTCGCTGCGCCGTTCGAAACCGGTGACCACCCTCGTCCTGGTCGCCGCCGCCTGTGCGCTGGGCGCCGGTCCCCTGCCCGTCGGCGCCATGGCGGTGCTGGGGACGGCGGGTGTGGCCCTGGCCCTGTTCACCGTGGCCGACGAACGCGACACCTTCACCGCCCTGTTGTGCGTGATGACGCTCGTCTCCTGGCAGTCCCTGTACGGCATCAGCCTGCACGGGCTCAGCGACCGCGACGGGCTCGACCTCGTCCTGACGGCCGTGCTGTACACCGCCGCGTCCGCCGCCGGAATGCTGGCACGGCGCAGCCGGCTCGCGCGGCAGGCCGCCGAACAGCGGTTGAAGCGGGCCGAGATCGAGCGTCACCGGCTCCCGGCGGTCGAACGCCAGCGGATGGAACGGGAGTTGCACGACGTCAGCGCCCACCATCTGACGGCCGTGGTCGTCACGGCGGGTGCGGCACTCGGGCTGCGCGACCGCCGCCCCGAACTGGCCGACGAGGCTCTCCGGTTCACCGCCGAGACCGGCCGTGAGGTCACCCGGGCGCTCGGCGCCGTGCGGGCACCGGCACCCTCACCGGACCAGCAGCAGCCCTCACCCAGGGAGCGGATGCTGGCTCTGGTCGCCGGCTTCTCCCAGCTCGGCCAGCACGTGGAGTGCGAGATCGACGCACTGCCGGACGGTGCCCTCGGGGACGCGGCGTACGGCATCGTGCGCGAGGCGCTGACCAACGTGGCACGGCACGCACCCGGTGCACGCACCACCGTGACCTGCCGCTACGGCGACGCCCGCACGGAGGTCGTCGTCACCAGCGCCGCACCGCCGGCCGGTTCGCCGGCGCACGGCGCCGGCCTCGGCTCGGGGCGCGGCCAGAGCTTTCTGCGGTCGCGGGCCCGGGAGGCCGGCGGCACCCTGACCAGCGGCCCGACGGCGGAGGGCGGCTGGAAGGTGAACGCGGTCCTGCCCGGTCGGCTCGCCGCCGCCTCGGTGAAGCGGTCGGTGCCGTGGCAGTACCGCCTGGCACAGGTGACGGCCGCCGTCGGCCTCGTCGTGCAACCGCTGCTGCCCTCACTGGTCATCCGGGCGGCATCCGCGTCGAGCGGTCCGGGGGCGTCGGCAGGCGCGCTCTTCGCGCTGCTGGCCGCAGGACAGGCGCTCGCACTGCTGTGGCGACGCCGGGCGCCACGCGCCGCCCAGGGCGTCGTCCTGGGTCTGGCCCTGCTCTGGCCGATGGCGACGGCCGTGGGTGCGTACACCGGGTGGGTGCTCCTGCCGTCCCTGCTGAGCACGGCCGCCACCTGCGCGGTGATCGCCTCCGCCGCGGCCCGCACGGCCGCCACCGGACCGCCCGTCACCGAAGGCCGCCCGCTCCTGTCGCCCGTGGGGGCCGGCCCGGTCGTGGCCGTGCTGGTGCACGCGGCGGCCACGACCGCCGCACTGGTGCACCGGGGCACCTCCTTCCCTCTCTGGGCGCTCGTCGCGGGGTCGACGGGGCTGGCGGCCCTGCTGGTCGGCGCGGCCTGGTGGGGCGGGACCCTGCGCGGGCGTCACCGCCGGGCCACGCGCAGTGCGCAGGCCGGAGAGCTCGCGGCCTGGACCGAGGAGGCGGTACGGGACGCCTGGGCCGAGCGCCGCCGGATCGCCACCGGGCTGGAGACCACCGTGCTGGCGCGGACCGCCGACATGGTCGCGCAGGCCGAGGCGGGCCGGCTCGACCAGGCCGTCGAACGTGCCCGCGAGGCCCTCGCCGCGATGCGCACCCTGCTCGACACGGTCCGGGACGCCGAGACCACGCCCGCGCTGCGGCCGCGGCCCACCCTGCAGGCCCTCGACCTCCTCGGCCATCAGATCCGGGCCACCGGCCGCGACGTCGAGATACGCCTGGCCGACCGGATGCCGAGACGGCTGCCCACCGCCGTGGACCTGGCTGCCTACCATGCCTGCGAAACGGTACTCGCGGTCGGCGGCGAGGAGCCGATGACGGTGGAACTGGACGCGGACGACACCGCATTGACGATCACGGCGATCGGAGTCCCGGACACCGTGCGTTCCGCCCTGTGCCGACGGCTGTCGACGCGGGCGGCGGTGGCGGGCGGGACGGTCACCGCCGACCCGACGGGTCCGGTCCGCGTCCTGCTGCCGCTGACCGCGGCGCCGACTGTGCAGCAGGATGACGAGGAGGGACAACGATGAGCCTCAGGGTGCTGGTCGTCGACGACCAGGGCATCGTACGAGCGGGGTTCGCCGCCGTGATCGACGCCGAGGAGGACATGACGGTCGTCGGTGAGGCCGCCGACGGCGCCGAAGCGGTACGGCTCGCCGGGGAACTGGCCCCCGACGTGGTCCTCATGGACGTCCGCATGCCCGAACTCGACGGCATCGCCGCCACCCGGATCATCACCGGCCGTCCCGACGCACCCCGTGTCCTGGTGCTGACCACCTTCGACCTCGACGCGTACGTGTTCGACGCACTACGCGCCGGCGCCTCCGGATTCCTCCTCAAGGACGTGCACCCCGGCGAACTGCTGAACGGCATCCGGGTGGTGGCCGCGGGCGAGAGCGTCCTCGCCCCGTCCGCCACCCGCCGACTCATCGGCCACTACGCGTCCAGAACCGGTACCGGGGTGCCGGACAGCAGCACCCCCCGCGAACTGAACAGCCTGACCGGCCGTGAGCGCGGCGTCCTCGGACTGATCGCCGCGGGGCTCACCAACACCGAGATCGCCCAGCACCTCGGCATCACCGTCGGCACAGTGAAGTCCCACGTCAACGCACTGCTCCGCAAACTCGAACTGCGCGACCGGGTCCAGGCGACGATCCTCGCCTACGACCTCGGCCTGG
>NZ_JAPSKQ010000002.1:0-5721 GCF_031181555.1 Streptomyces sp.
CCGGGGCCGGACCGCGGCGTCGGGTGACGTGTTTGTCACCGACCGCTCACGGGCATGCGGGCGCGTAGGCTCCGCCGGCGCGGGAACCCACAGACGGGAGATGCACGAAGGACGACCGCCCCGCGACACCGGGGCCTGGAAGGCGAGATGGCAACCGAGCCGCGTTGGGACAGGACACTGGCTGCCGAGGAGATCACGAGCCGCGTCGCCAGCTTCCCCGGGGAGCTGCACGACGTCACGGACGCACGTCTGGTCGCGGAGGAGTTCCTCTTCGACCTGGCCCGCGTGTCGGCGCCGTCGGCTCCGGAACACTGGGACGACATACTCCTGGTCGTCACGGAGCTGGCCGCCAACGCGGTCCAGTACGCGCCGGGGCCCTTCCAGTTGCGCCTGCGCAGGACGTTCGACGGGGTGCACGTCGTGATGCACGACACGAGCACCACCGAGCCCGCCCCGCGGCCCTTCCACCCGAGCCGCGGCGGGGGCGGCATCGGCTGGCACCTGATCCACACGTTGTGCGACCAGGTCAGTGTGGTCAGCGACGACCACGGCAAGGACATCCATGTCTTCCTGCCCTGGTGACCCCGGCCGGCGGCGCACGGCGCCGCGGGCCGTGCGCCGCCGGCCCCGGCCCGGCGCGGCACTCACCCGGTGGGGGTCTCGCGCGGCGGCAGCCGGTGGTAGTAGTCACCGACCCTGCCGAGGTACGCGGGGTCCATGGTCTCGCTGTCGGTCCGGAACCGGGGCGCGGCCTTCACCTCGGCCCTGCTGCACGACACCGTTATCCTGCGCTCCCCGGCGTCGACGCCCGTGACGACGCCGACCGGCACGAGGACGCTGCGGCCGAACACCCAGACTCCGGTGTCGACGACGAGGTGCCGCATGCCGTGGTGGTCGGCCTGCCGGTCCACGTGGCCGATGGTGCCGTCGTTCGCAACGACGGTGTAGCCCGTCAGGTCCTGCCCCTGAGCGTCGCTCAGTCCCGGCGCGTATGACCAGATGCTGTCGATGGGCACGCTGTTCCTTGCCTCCCCGGTGAATGCGGATCCCCGGAGCGGGCGGCGGTCCTGCCTGCGGTCGGCCGTCCGGCTCCACAGCAGCAAATACCCGGCAGGCGCGGGCGCATTCGGAGGGCGCGGACCCAAAACCGCACGCCGGCGGTCCCCGCCACCGCGGTCCTCCCGGACCGGGCACCCCCGTGCGGAAAGCCGCCTCCCCTCGGCCGGAGCCCCTCGGCGGAAACCCGTCCGAGTACCCCCGGACAGCCGGGACATGCATGGTTCTCATGACTTTTTCCGACCGGGTTCCGGGACGATGATCACGCTTTGTTCCCCGCCCGGCACTTGGGTTAGCCTTCGGCGTATTTTCTCATCACGCAGATCCGTGATCAGCGGAAATGCACATGGGCTCGGCCGGGCCGGGGATGGCTCGGAGAGGTTTCGAGTTCTCGGTGCCGAGAGCTCCTGGGGAGCGGAACGAGGGTGCGCATGACCGGCAAGAGCACCGGGGGGACCAGCGCGGTGCCACAGGACCAGGAACTGAAGCAGCTCCTGGTGGGACTGACGGCCGTACGGGACGGGGACTTCGGCACCCGGCTGCCGGACGACGCGGACGGTCTCATGGGGGACATCGCCAAGGTCTTCAACGGCATGGTGGACCAGCTGTCGGTGTTCACCTCCGAGGTGACGCGCGTGGCCCGCGAGGTCGGCACCGAAGGGGCGCTGGGCGGGCAGGCCCAGGTCCCCGGGGTCTCGGGCACCTGGGCCGACCTGACGGACTCGGTGAACGCCATGGCGGGCAACCTCACCGCCCAGGTCCGCAACGTCGCCCAGGTGACGACGGCCGTCGCCAGGGGTGACCTGTCGCAGAAGATCACCGTCGACGCCCGCGGCGAGATCCTCGAACTCAAGAACACCATCAACACGATGGTCGACCAGCTCTCCGCCTTCGCCGACGAGGTCACCCGCGTCGCCCGCGAGGTCGGCACCGAAGGACGCCTCGGCGGACAGGCCGACGTGCAGGGCGTGAAGGGGACCTGGCGCGACCTCACCGACTCGGTGAACTTCATGGCGGGCAATCTGACCGGCCAGGTCCGCAACATCGCGCTGGTGGCGACCGCGGTCGCCAAGGGTGACCTGTCGCAGAAGATCACCGTCGACGCCCGCGGCGAGATCCTCGAACTCAAGAACACCATCAACACGATGGTCGACCAGCTCTCCGCCTTCGCCGACGAGGTCACCCGCGTCGCCCGCGAGGTCGGCACCGAAGGACGCCTCGGCGGACAGGCTCAGGTGCGCGGCGTCTCCGGCACCTGGAAGGACCTCACCGACAACGTCAACGTGATGGCGTCCAACCTGACCGGCCAGGTCCGCTCCATCGCCCAGGTCGCGTCCGCCGTGGGCCGGGGCGATCTGTCGCAGCGGATCAGGGTCGAGGCCGCGGGCGAGGTCGCGGCGCTGGCCGAGGTCATCAACACCATGGTCGACACGCTGTCGGCCTTCGCCGACGAGGTCACCCGCGTCGCCCGCGAGGTCGGCACCGAGGGACGCCTCGGCGGACAGGCGCGCGTGCCGAACGTCGCCGGCACCTGGAAGGACCTCACCGACAACGTCAACTCCATGGCCAACAACCTCACCGGCCAGGTGCGCAACATCGCGCTGGTGACGACCGCGGTGGCCCGGGGCGACCTGTCGAAGAAGATCGACGTCGACGCGCGCGGCGAGATCCTGGAGCTGAAGACCACCATCAACACGATGGTCGACCAGCTCTCCGCCTTCGCCGACGAGGTCACCCGCGTCGCCCGCGAGGTCGGCACCGAAGGACGCCTCGGCGGACAGGCCGAGGTGGAGGGCGTCTCGGGCACCTGGAAGCGGCTGACGGAGAACGTCAACGAACTGGCCGGGAACCTCACCCGGCAGGTGCGGGCGATCGCGGAGGTCGCGAGCGCCGTCGCCGAGGGCGATCTGACGCGTTCGATCACCGTGGAGGCCTCCGGCGAGGTCGCCGAGCTCAAGGACAACATCAACTCGATGGTGGAGTCCCTGCGCGAGACCACCCGGGCCAACCAGGAGCAGGACTGGCTCAAGAGCAACCTCGCCCGGGTCTCCGGCCTGATGCAGGGGCACCGCGACCTGCCCGTGGTCGCCGAGCTGATCATGGACGAGCTGGTGCCGCTGGTGTCGGCCCAGTACGGCGCCTTCTACCTCGCGGAGGACGGCGACAACGGCCCCGAGCTGCGGCTCGTCGGCTCCTACGGCCGTCCCGACGACGACAACGGCCGGCCCACCCGGATCCCCTTCGGCCGCACCCTGGTCGGCCAGGCCGCCCGCAGCCGCCGCACCATCGTGGTGGACGAGCTGCCGCCGGACTACGTGACCATCTCCTCCGGGCTCGGCCAGGTGGTGCCGACCGCCCTGGTGCTGCTGCCCATCGTGGTCGAGGGCCAGGTCCTCGGCGTCATCGAGCTGGCGTCGGTGACCCCGTTCACCCCGGTCCACCGGGACTTCCTGGCCCAGCTGATGGAGACGGTCGGCGTCAACCTGAACACCATCGTGGCCAACGCCCGTACCGACGAACTGCTGGCCGAGTCCCAGCGGCTGACCGCCGAACTCCAGGAGCGCTCGGCGGAGTTGCAGGCGCAGCAGGAGGAACTCCAGCACTCCAACGCCGAGCTGGAGGAGAAGGCCGCGCTGCTGGCGACGCAGAACCGGGACATCGAGGCGAAGAACCTCCAGATCGAGCAGGCCCGGCAGGAGCTCGAGGCCCGGGCCCAGCAGCTGTCACTGGCCTCGAAGTACAAGTCGGAGTTCCTGGCGAACATGAGCCACGAGCTGCGCACCCCGCTGAACAGCCTGCTGATCCTGGCCCAGCTGCTCGCCCAGAACCCCTCGCGCAACCTCAGCCCGAAGCAGGTCGAGTACGCGCAGATCATCCACTCCGCGGGCTCGGACCTGCTGCAGCTGATCAACGACATCCTCGACCTGTCCAAGGTCGAGGCCGGGAAGATGGACGTCAGCCCCGAGCGGGTGACGCTGCGCCAGCTCATCGAGTACGTCGAGGTCACCTTCCGGCCCATGACGATGCAGAAGAGCCTGGACTTCACCGTGACGACGGCCCCGGGCGCGCCGGCCGACCTGCTCACCGACGACTCCCGGCTGCGGCAGGTACTGCGCAACCTGTTGTCCAACGCGGTCAAGTTCACCGAGCGGGGCGGGGTGGAGCTGCGGATCGAGCCCGCGGCGGACGACGAGGTGCCCGACGACGTGGTGCGGGGCGGTTCCGTGGTGGCCTTCCGGGTGAAGGACACCGGCATCGGCATCCCGGAGCAGCACCTGGAGACGATCTTCGGTGCCTTCCAGCAGGCGGACGGCACCACCAGCCGCAAGTACGGGGGCACCGGGCTCGGTCTGTCCATCACCCGGGAGATCGCGCACCTGCTCGGCGGGGCGGTCACGGTGGAAAGCGTCGCGGGCCAGGGCAGCACCTTCACGCTGTTCCTGCCCGTGACCCGGCCGGACTTCGAGACGCTGCTGCACCCCGCCGCGGGCCGGGGACCGGCCGAGGCCGCCCCCGACGCACCGTCCCGGCAGCGGCCGGCGATCGAGGCGGGGACCGGCTCGGGGCGGCGCCCGAGACGGCTGCTGGTGGTGGAGGAGCGGCCCCGGGGTCTGCTGACCCTGGTCGCGGAGAGCGTGGTCCAGGACGTCGCGCACGGCCGGGGCGACGGCACCTCGCGGCCCTCGGTCGACATCATCACCACCGTCGGCGCCCAGGAGGCGGCCGGTGCGCTGGCCGCCGAACCGTGCCACTGCGTGGTGCTGGAGCTCGGCATGGCCGAGGAGGAGGTCGCCCGCTTCCTGGAGGCGCTGCGGGGCGACTCCGCCCTGGCGAACGTGCCGGTGCTGGTGCACAGCGGTCACCGGGCCGACGCGGCGGTGGAGGAGGCGCTGCGGTCCCGTGCCGAGGGCACGGCGCTGGAGTTCCTGTCCAGCCTCGACGAGCTGCGCGAACGCATCGCCCTGCACCTCTCCGCCGAGGAACCCGGCGACGTCCTGTCCCTGGTGCGTCCGGACGAGACGCAGCGGCCGGCTCCGCAGGCCGTCGTGGACGGCTCGTTCTCCGGCCGCACGATCCTGGTCGTGGACGACGACGCGCGCAACCTCTTCGCGCTCAGCGGGATCCTGGAACTGTACGGCTTCCGGGTGCTGCACGCGGAGAACGGCCGCAAGGGCATCGAGCAGCTCGTGAACAACCCGGACGTGGCACTCGTGCTGATGGACGTGATGATGCCCGAGCTGGACGGCTACGCCGCCACCGCCGAGATCCGCGCCATGCCGCAGTACGCCGAGCTGCCCATCATCGCGGTCACCGCGAAGGCGATGCCCGGGGACCGGGAGAAGAGCCTCGCCTCGGGAGCCAGCGACTACGTCACCAAGCCGGTCGACACCCAGGACCTGATCGCCTGCGTCCGGCGCTGGCTGCCGGCATGAGCCGCGCGACGACCGCGCGCCCCGTACCGCACACCGGCGGGACGGGCGCCCCGCCGCGCCTCCCCTTCCGCGCCCCAGGGCCCCGCAGCCGAGGAGCATCCACACCGTGAGCATCAGCGAGCATCCGCGCGAGTCGCAGCGCGGTGAGCCGCGGCTCGAACCCGTCCGTCCCGCGCTCGCCGACGCGCCGGTGCCGTCCGGGGCCGTCTCCGTCCCCTCCCCCGCGGACGTC
>NZ_JAPSKQ010000002.1:5821-77192 GCF_031181555.1 Streptomyces sp.
CGTGAGCATCAGCGAGCATCCGCGCGAGTCGCAGCGCGGTGAGCCGCGGCTCGAACCCGTCCGTCCCGCGCTCGCCGACGCGCCGGTGCCGTCCGGGGCCGTCTCCGTCCCCTCCCCCGCGGACGTCTCCGTCCCCTCCCCCGCGGACGTCCCACCGGCCGGACCCGCCGGGGTGTCCGCCGAGTCGCCCGTGGGCCGGCTCGCGGCCACCGTGGACCGGCTCAGCCGCGAGGTGCGCGCCGCGCAGGCCGAGGCCGAGGGGCGCGCTCTGATCGAACTCGCCAAGGGCATCCTCGTCGAACGCCTGGGGTGCGGTCCCGCGCAGGCCGCCCGTCAGCTCGCCGAGCTGACCGAGCAGGCCGGGACGACCCCGCTGGAGTTCGCGGTCGAGGTCATCAACCAGGCCGCCCGGGACCGGATGTCCGAGGTGACGGACGCCTTCCTGGCCGCCACCCGGGCCGCCGACGACGCGCAGACCGAGGCGGCCGCCGTGCGGCTGCGCGCGGCCGAGAGCGGGGCGCTGGCGGCGGACGACACCCAGGCGGTCGCCGAGTCGCTGCTCGAGCAGGCGCTGCGCCCGCTCGGTGCGACGGCGGTGGCCATCTGGGCGGTGGGCACCGACGGGTCGCTCACGCTGGCGGGCAGCGCCGGGTTCTCCCCGGCCGAGGCGGCGCGCTGGTGCTACGTCCCGCCGGACGTGGCGACGGTCGCCCGCTGCGGGCTCATGGAGCGCGACGGCCTGTGGATCACGTCGCTGTCCGACACGGGACTGCCCAGCGTCGGCCGGCACCACCACCCGGACGGGGGCAGGGCCGCCCTGCCCGCGGGGACCGGGGGACGGGTGCACGGCGTGCTGGAGATCGTCTGGCCGTCGCCGCTGCCCGAGCAGCCGCCGCAGATCATCCGCCAGGTGGAGGCCCTGGCCGAGCTGTGCGCCCACACCCTGGAGACGTACACGCCGCCGAGCGGACCGCCGCACCAGCCGCGGATGCTGCCGGACGCCGCCGAGCTGATGGACCTGGCCGACGGGCTGCACGACCCGGCACTGGTCCTCCTGCCGCACCTGGACTCCTCCGGGAACCTGGTGGACTTCCGCATCCAGCACGTCAACGGCCGCTTCCTGGACCCGGCGGGCCGGCCGCGCGCCATGGTCAGCGGCGCCCTTCTCCTGGAGGCCTATCCGATGGCCGCCGGGCAGAGCGAGCTGTTCCAGCGGATCGAGCGGGTGTACGCCACGGGTGAGCCGTTCCGGGCCAAGCGCATGAACCTGACGGCGCTCGTCGGCCAGGTGCCGCTGTCGGCGGTCGCGGACATCAGCGTCAGCCGGCACGGCTCCGGCATCCTGTTCATCTGGCGCATCGAGGACGAGGCGGCCCGGCTGGCGAGCCTGCTCCAGCACGCCCAGCGGCTCGGCCGGATCGGCGGCTTCGAGGAGAACCTGCTCACCGGGGAGATCACCTGGAACGGGCAGCTGTTCGACCTGTACGGACGCCCGCAGTCGAGTCCGCCCGTGCCGCTGGAGGACCTGCCCGCGCACGCCCACCCGGACGACGCCGTCGCCATCGGCCGGTTCCTGCGCACGCTGCTGCACCACCGGCGCCCCGCCTCGGCGGCCTTCCGGCTGCAGCGGCCCGACGGGGTGACCCGGCACATCCGGGTCGTCGCCGAACCGGTCCTGGACACCGACGGCCGGCTGCTCACCGTCCGCGGCGCCTACCAGGACATCTCGGCCCAGCACTGGACGGAGGTGGCACTGGCGGCCACCCGCGACCAGCTGGCGCACACCGAGCAGCACGCCAGCGAACGCGACCGGCTGGCGCTCCAACTGCAGCGCGCCATCATGCCGCCCACCCAGGCGCCGCTGCAGGTGCCCGATCTCGACGTGGCCGTCCGCTACCGGCCCGCGGAGACCGAGCAGCTGGTGGGCGGCGACTGGTACGACGCCGTGGTGCTGCCGTCCCGGCTGGTGCTGCTGTGCGTCGGCGACGTCGCCGGTCACGGCATCGAGGCGGCGACCAGCATGGTCGTCCTGCGCAACGCGCTGCGCGGTCTCGCCGTCACCGGTGCGGGCCCCGGGCAACTGCTGTCGTGGCTGAACATCGTGGCGCACCATCTGACGGGCGCGGTCACCGCCACCGCGGTCTGCGGGCTGTACGACCCGGCCTCGCGCACGCTGAGGTGGGCCAGGGCCGGCCACCTGCCGCCCGTGCTGGTGCGGGGCGCCGAGGCCGCTCCGCTGCCGTTGGTCCGCGGGCTGCTGCTCGGTGCCGTGCCCGAGGCCTCGTACGAGGAGGCGGAGGTCCAACTGGCCCCGGAGGACAATCTGTTGATGTACACGGACGGTCTGATCGAGCGCCGGGACCGCTCCGTCGAGGAGTCCCTGGCCCATCTGCTCGCCACCGCCGCCACGGCCCCGGGGACGCTCGACCAGCGGCTGGACCGGCTGCTGACGTACAGCAGGTCGGACACCGACGACGACACCTGCATCGTGGGCATCCGGGTCGGATGAGACGGCAGGACGGGCACCGGCGGCGGCCGAGGCATGACATCGCGATTCGGGGGTACGCGCGGCTGCGCGGTGAGAGTCGACCGACAGGTGAGGGGGTGCCCGACAGGTGAGGGAGCGCGTGACCGGAATCGGTTGCGGGCTGCGCCGCCTCCCGTCACGGAGACGTCCTCGCAGGCCGGCACCCATGAGAGCGTGATCACCCCGCGCGCCCGGACCGGCGTGCGTCGACATCCCCGCAGGGGGAACCAGCCCTGGCCGTCATTTGTTGGAGGTACCCGTGCCCATTGCCCAGAACCCTCTGTCCGTCGAGGTCACTCTTCCCCGGGAGGACGTGGCCCTGCTCAGGGTGGAGGGGTACTTGGACGTCGACACCGCGACCGAGTTCCAGCACCACCTGGCGAACCAGCTCCATCACGGCCGGCGGCACTTCCTGCTCGACCTGTCCGCGGTCCCCTTCATGGACTCGTCCGGCATGAACATCATCCTCCGCGTCTACCAGGAGGCACGTGAGCTGCCGGGGAGCGTGCACATCATCTCCCCCACGCCCGCGGTGCGCCGCATCCTGGACCTGACCGGCGTGAGCATCACGGTCCCGGTCTCCGAGAGCGTCGACGAGGCCCTGGAGCGCGTCGACCGGCTGCCGCAGACCCCGGAGGAGCCCGAGAACTGAACGGCTTCCGCGAAAGATCACCACGTCCCCGCGTCGGGCCGGTGAGCAGCGCGGCCCCCGGCCGCCCGCCACCGGCCGTCGCGCTGTTCGCGCGGCCCCCGAGGAGGTCCGGTCGCGTGTGCGGGACGCGGTGTCGTACGAGGTCGGGGCGTCGTTAAAGTGGTCGCCCGGCAGGGTTCGATCGCCGGCTCGTCAACCCGAACGGGCTCGACACGCAACGATGATGAGGAGAACAGCAGGTGCCGGAGCACGAAGCGGGCGGAACGCTCGGAACGCCGACGCTCGAGGTCAGGGACTTCCTGCGCCGCCGACGTGAGCAGATCGCCCAGCGGTGGGCGGACGAGCCCCTGTTCCGTACGGTGTTCACCGTCTCCCGCGACGAGGCGGTGGAGGCGGGCAAGGTGGTCGTCGACGCGCTGGCCCAGGTCGCCGACTCGCAGCGGGTCGAGGATCCGGACGCCGCGGGCTTCACGGGTGTGCGCGAGCAGCTGGCGCGGATGGGAGCGGCCCGCTCCCGCGCCGGGCTGTCGGCCACGCAGATGTCGAGCGAGCTGGCCGCACTGTGGCCGCCGGTGGAGAACCTCCTGGTCGCCGATCTGGCCCAGGCGTCGCCCGAGGGGCTGCGGGAGTGCTCGACCACGCTCAGCGTGCTCATGGGCACGCTGCGGCTGGTGGCCATGCAGACGGCGCTCAGCGAGGGGCAGGCCCTCATCGACCGGCAGCGCCTGCAGCTGCTGGAGGTGGCCACGCCGGTGATCAAGCTCTGGGACGGCATCGTGGCGGTCCCGCTGATCGGGACGCTCGACAGCGCCCGCAGCCAGGTGGTGATGGAGACGCTGCTGAACGCGGTCGTCGACCAGCACGCCCGGTTCGCGATCCTCGACATCACCGGTGTGCCGACCGTCGACTCCCTGGTGGCGCAGCACCTGATGAAGACGGTCGCCGCGGCCCGGCTGATGGGTGCGGAGTGCGTCGTGTCCGGTATCCGTCCGGCGATCGCGCAGACCATCGTGCACCTGGGTCTGGACCTCGGCACGGTGAAGACCCGCGCGAGCCTCGCCGACGCGCTCGGATACTGCCTGCACGAGCTGGGGGCGAACATCGTGAACGCGACGCCCGACGATGCGGGCCGCCGGTGAGCGAGGAGTTCTCCCGCCCGGTCGCGGGACATGTGCCGGTCCTCAGGCTCGGCGACGTTCTGCTGGTCACCCTCCAGGGGGACCTGCACGACAGCACGGCGCAGCAGCTCCAGCAGGACCTGTCCGAGACCATCGCCCGCAGCAGGGTCACGGGTGTGGTCATCGACATCTCCGGGGTGGAGATCGTCGACTCCTTCCTCGGGCGTGTGCTGGCCGAGATCGCGGCCCAGACCGAACTGCTGGCCGCGCGGACCGTGGTGGCCGGCATGCGGCCCGCGGTCGCCATCACCCTGGTGGAGCTGGGTCTGACACTGCCGGGGCTGCGGACCGCGCTCACCACCGAGGCGGCGATGGAGCTCCTCGCGCAGCCCATCGTGCTGTCCCGCTCCGACGGCCTGCGCCAGGAGAGTCCGTGATGCACACTGCCGCGGGCGTCGAGGCCTGCCTGCCCATCCGGTCGGACATGGACCTGGTGTGGGTGCGCCAGCACGTGCGGCAGGCCGCCGCCCAGCTCGGCTTCGGCCTGGTGGACCAGACGAAGCTGCTGACCGCCGCCAGCGAGCTGGCGCGCAACACCCTGGTGCACGGCGGGGGCGGTCAGGTGGAGGTGGCGCACGTCACCGCCGACGGCGCCAGCGGGCTGCGGCTGACCTTCAGTGACTCGGGACCGGGCATTCCGGACCTGGAGCGCGCGCTCAGCGACGGCTACACCTCGGGCGACGGGCTGGGCATGGGGCTCGGCGGTGCGCGGCGCCTGGTGCACGACTTCGAGGTCGAGAGCGCTCCCGGGGAGGGGACCACGGTACGGGTGACGTCCTGGGTGGGCCGGCCACCGCGTCCGCGCGAGGAGGTGTGATGCCCCGCGTCTGGGACGTGCCGGTGCAGGACTCGACCCGGGTGCGCGACGTCCGGGTCGCGGCGGAGGGGGCGGCGGCCCTGGCCGGGCTCGACGAGCGGCGCACCGCCGTCGTGTCGCTGGTGGCGACCGAGCTGGCCACCAATCTCCTCAAGCACGCGCAGGCCGGTGAGGTCCTCGTCGACGTCGTGGACCCGCCCGCCCTGCGGGAGGGCCGGGCGGGACGGGCCGTGCAGATCACCGCGATCGACCACGGACCGGGGATCGCCGATGTGGCCGGTGCGCTGCGGGACGGGTTCACCACGACGCGCTCGCTCGGCGCGGGCCTCGGCACCTGCCGGCGTCTCGCCGACGACTTCCACCTGCACAGCGCGCCCGGCCGGGGCACGGTGGCGGTGGCCCGCGTGGGTGCCGACGCGCCGCACGGCGGCGATTCCCCGGAGGCACCCGGCGTGCGGGCCGGCGGCGTCAACATACCGTTCGCCGGCGCGGACTTCTCGGGGGACGCCTGGGCCTGGGTCCGGTCCGGCGACCGTCTGACGCTGATGCTGGCGGACGGCCTCGGCCACGGCGGCGAGGCCGCCCGGGCCTCGACCGCCGCGGCCGAGGCCCTGCGCGGCCGGCCCCACCTGCCGCCCGCCGAGGCGCTGGAGGCAATCCACGGAGCACTGGCCGGTACTCGGGGCGCGGCCGTCGCCGTGGCCCAGCTGGACACCTGGGCCGGCCGGCTGCGGTTCGCGGGGATCGGCAATGTGGGGGCCCGGCTGCGTGAGGGCGACCGATGGCGGTCGCTGCTGTCCCGGCCCGGCATCGTCGGCGTGCACCGGCCCCGTTCCCTGCGCGAGGACGACGTCGCCTGGACCGAGGAGAGCCTGCTGATCCTGCACACCGACGGCCTGCCCAGCCGCTGGATCCCGTCCCCGGACACCGGGGTGCCGCCGGCCGATCCGGCCGTGACGGCCGCCGTGACGATACGGGACGCCGGAAGTTCCGCGCGCCCGGTGCGGGACGACACCGCCGTGGCCGTGCTGGCCCCCACCCCGGCGGGCCGCCCATGACGCGAATGTGGCAGATCGGCACCGTCACCGACGCGGCACGCGCCCGTATCGCCGTCGCGCGGCTGGCCGCGGAGTGCGGGGTGCCCACCGTCGAGCGGGCCCGGCTGGCCGCGGCGCTCAGCGGCCGGCTGCGGCAGTGCCTCACCAAGGGCGGCACCTGGGTGCTCACCCTGGACACACCCGCCTCCCCGGCCGGGGAGGGGGCGCTGCACGCCGTGCTGACGCCCTCGCCCGGCGCGGGGGCCGCCGACCGCACGCCGTGGGCGGTGACCGTCCCCTGCCCCGAGCCGGGCCGGGCGTGCGACGGCGGCACGGTGACGGAGGATCCGGCCGACCTGGCCGAGGCGCTGCTGGGCGCCGACGAGGACACCGCCGCCGTGCTGGACAAGCTCGCCGAGCAGGAGGAGCTGGTCGCCTTCCACCGGGAGGAGCTGCACCAGACCAACCAGGGCGTGCTGGCGTTGCACGCCGAACTGGACGCGGCGGGACGCGCGCAGCGGGAGGCGTTCGCCGCCGAGCGGCGGGCGCGCAACGAGGCGGAGGACGCCCGCCGCAGGCTGACGTTCCTGGCGGACGCGAGCCCGGTGCTGAACGCCTCGCTGAACCACGGCGAGATCATGCGCCGGCTGCCGGAGCTGCTGGTGCCCCGGTACGCCCGCAGCGTCGACGTGTGGCTGTTCGACGACGAGGACGACCGGCACCGGCCCGTGCCCCGCCCGGCCGCGGCGGTGCGCGCGGCCCGCACCGGGCGGCCGCAGTACGCCGCCGACCACCCCGGCGGGCTGCCCGGTGTCGACGACCAGCCGCCGTCGGCCCTGGATCCCCACCGGCCCCTGCTCTGCATCCCGCTGCTGACACGCCGTGCGCCGCTGGGCGTGCTGACCCTGTCGCCGCCCGGTGAGCGCTGGGACCCGGACGACGCCGTGATGCTGATCGAGCTCGCCCGGCGGGCCGGCATCGCCATCGACAACGCCCGCCGCTTCGAGCACAACCAGGACATCGCCGAGACGCTGCAACGCGCCCTGCTCACGGACCTTCCGGACACGCCGGGACTGAGCCTGGCCGCGCGCTATCTGCCGGCCACGCACGGGCTGAACATCGGCGGCGACTGGTACGACGCGTTCCGTCAGCGGGACGGCAGCCTGATCACCGTGATCGGCGACGTGACCGGGCACGGGCTGCACGCGGCGGTGATGATGAGCCAGCTGCGCACCGCGCTGCGCGCCTACGCGGTCGACGGCGGCAGCCCCGGCCTGCTGCTGACCCGGCTGCACGGGTTCCTGCACCATCTGCAGCCCGATCTGTACGCCACCGCCGTCATCGCCCGGTTCCACCCGGACGAGCCCACGCTGACGTGGGCCGCCGCGGGTCATCCGCCGCCGGTGCTGCGGCTGCCCGACGGCCGGGTGCGCACGCTGGACGCCAAGCCGGGCGCGATGCTCGGCATACCGCTGAAGCAGGAGATCGCCGACCACACCGAGCGGCTGACGCCGGGGTCGACGCTCGCGCTCTACACGGACGGACTGGTCGAGCGGCGGGACCGGGGCATCGACCCGGGCATCGAGCGGCTCGCGGCGGCCCTCGGTTCGTTCGGCTCCGCGGAGCTGGACGCGGACCTGGAGGGCTCGGCGGACCGGATCCTCCACCCCCTGCTGAGCGACTCCGAGCGCGACGACGACGTCTGCCTGCTGCTGTGCCATCTGCACGGCTGAATCCAAAGCGTCGGCCCGGAGCACGGTGACGGCCGGGCGCCCGGCGAGCACGGCCGGTGGCGACGCCGCTCCCCCGCCCGCCCCGGCCCGTGCCGGGCGGACGCGGCCCCGTACACCGCCGGGCCGCCGCACACCCCCGCCCTCCGCTTCCCGGTGCGGTCCGCCGCGTGTGCGGGCATCGTGGTGCTGAAGAGGGGCACGCGAGAGGTGCGGGCGTTCGAGGCAGATCGTCTGGAGCCGCAGGAAGGGATGAACACCGTGACACGACCCAGGATCCTGGTGGTGGGCGCAGGCTTCGCCGGTGTGGAGTGCGTGCGCCGGCTGGAGCGCAGGCTCGCCCCCGACGAGGCCGACCTCACGCTGGTGACGCCGCTCTCCTACCAGCTCTACCTGCCGTTGCTCCCCCAGGTCGCCTCCGGGGTGCTGACCCCGCAGTCGGTCGCCCTCTCCCTGCGCCGCAGCGAGAAGTACCGCACCCGGATCATCCCGGGCGGGGCCATCGGTGTGGACCTGCGGTCCAAGGTCTGCGTCGTCCGCACCATCACCGACGAGATCGTCAACCAGCCCTACGACTACATCGTGCTGGCCCCCGGCAGCATCACCCGCACCTTCGACATCCCGGGGCTGACCGACCACGCGTTCGGGATGAAGACGCTGGCCGAGGCCGCCTACCTCCGCGACCACGTCATCTCCCAGCTCGACCTCGCCGACGCCAGCCACGATCCGGCCGAGCGGGCCTCGCGGCTGCAGTTCGTGGTGGTCGGCGGCGGCTACGCGGGCACCGAGACCGCGGCCTGCCTGCAGCGGCTGACGCACGCCGCCGTCAAGCGCTATCCGCGGCTGGACCCCGGTCTGATCAAGTGGCATCTGATCGACATCGCCCCGAAGCTCATGCCCGAACTGGGCGAGAAGCTCGGCCGCAGCGCACAGGAGGTCCTGACGCGCCGCGGCATCGAGATCTCCCTGGGCGTGTCCATCGCGAAGGCGGGCCCCGAGGAGGTCACCTTCACCGACGGCCGGGTGGTCCCCACCCGCACCCTGATCTGGACCGCCGGGGTCGTCGCCAGCCCGCTCATCGCCACGCTCGGCGCGGAGACCGTCAAGGGCCGGCTCGCGGTCAACGCGGACATGTGCCTGCCGGGCCACGACGGGGTGTTCGCGCTCGGCGACGCCGCGGCGGTGCCCGACGAGGCCAAGGGCGGCGGCGCCGTGTGCCCGCCGACCGCGCAGCACGCCCTGCGGCAGGGCAGGCAGGTGGCCGACAACGTCATCGCGGCGCTGCGCAACCAGCCGATGCGGCCCTACCGCCACAAGGACCTCGGGCTCGTGGTGGACCTCGGCGGCACCGACGCGGTCTCCAAGCCGCTCGGCCTGGAGCTGCGCGGCCTGCCCGCCCAGGCGGTGGCCCGCGGCTACCACTTCGCGGCGCTGCGCACCAACGTCGCCAAGGCCCGGGTGGCGACCAACTGGCTGCTGAACGCGGTCGCCGGCGACGACTTCGTCCGTACCGGCTTCCAGGCGCGCAGGCCGGCCAAACTGCACGACTTCGAGTACACGAACGCGTATCTGACACCGGAGCAGGTCCGGGCGCACGTCGAGGAGGCGGGCCGGGCGGTGCGGTGACGCGGCCCGTGAGCGGCCGCTCGCGCCCTGCGAGGCCGGTATCCACATCGACGTCCGCGACGGGGGAGAGTGCGGCGGCGTGAAAGCGGCGGGACGCTCGGTGCGGGCACGGCTGCGGGACCGCCTCGCGGCGTCCGACCCCGGGCTGCTGCGGCTGACCGCCGGGCTGCGCACGGTGGCCGCCATCGCGCTGGCCCTGGCCGTGCTCGCCTCGCTGGGCTTCGGGATCACCCGCCTGGTGGCGGGGGCCATGGCGGCGATGGTCGCCACCTTCTCCGTCCGGGAGAAGCAGCGCGCCGCCCAGGCCGTCACGCTCGCCCTCGGACTGCCGGTGGCGCTCGTGTCCGTGTCGCTGGGCGCGGTGCTCAGCGAGTGGGTCGTCGTCGGTGACGCCTTCTTCGTCCTCCTCATCTTCTGCGCGGCCTACGGCCGCCGGTTCGGCGACCGCGGGACCGCGCTCGGCCTGATCGGCTTCCAGTTCTACTTCGTCTCCCTGTTCGTCGGTGCCTCCGCCGCGGAACTGCCCGGGCTGTGGGCCGCCCTGGCCGTCGCGTTCGCGTGCAGTGCCGTGGTGCGGTTCGCCGTCGTCCCCGTGACGCCGACCGGTCTGCTCGCGCGGCTGCGCCAGGCCTTCCGGGCCCGGCTGGCCCAGCTCGTCTCCGCGCAGCTGGCGCTGCTCGACGCCGGTCCGGACGAGCCGAACAAGGTGGACAAGGCGCTGGAGGACGTACGCACGGGCACCGCCCGGCTGCACGAGACGGCTCTGATGATCCAGACGCGGCTGGAGGAGGGCACCCCGGACGAGTCGACGGCGCGGCTGGTGCAGCGCCGGATCGCGGACGCCGAGATCGCCGCCGAGCGGCTCGGCCTGCTGCTGCTGTCCGCCCGCAGCGCCGAACGGGCGGACACCCTCACCCTGCACCTGCCCGGCGCGCCCGCCCCGGAGGTCGGCCGGCTGCCCGGGCCGGAGGAGGCCACCGCCGTGCTGCGCCGGGACCTGCTCGCGCTGCGCGCGCTCGTTCTGCGCACCGGGGCGTCCGGGGCGGCCGTGGCCCAGATGCGCAACCGGCTGCTCGGCTACCGGGACGAGGAGAACCTGCCGGCCGCGACACCGGCCGTACGGGACGTGTTCCGGGCCGTCGGCGAGGCCGCCCGTGCCGTCATGGGGCTGCGCGTCGCCCTGGAGGGGCCGCAGGACGAGTCGGACGACACCCCGGCGACGGCCCGCTCCCGGGAGGAGCTGGACGCCGAGGACGCCGCCATCGACGCGGGTGAGAAGGACGAGCGGGCCGAGCAGCCGAAAGGGCTGCGACGGCCCACCACGCGCGCCGCCGTGCAGGTCACCGTGGGCTCGACGCTGGCCATCGTCGGCGGTGAGCTGCTGTCCGCGGACCGCTGGTACTGGGCGGTGCTGGCCTGCTGGATCGTGTTCATCAACACCGCCTCGACGGGCGAGATCCTGGTCAAGGGCTACCGGCGGCTGCTGGGCACGGTGTTCGGCGTCGCCGCCGGCATCGTGCTCGCCGGCCTGGTGGGCGGGCACACCGTGACGGCGTTCGCCCTGGTGCTGGTGCTGATCTTCGCGATGTTCTACACGGCACCGCTGTCCTACACGCTGATGTCGTTCTTCGTGACCGCGATGCTCGGACTGCTCTACACCCTGCTGCACACCTACAGCTGGGAGGTGCTGGTCCTGCGTCTGGAGGAGACGGCGCTGGGTGCGGCCTGCGGGGTGGTCGCGGCGGCACTGGTCCTGCCGGTGAACACCGACCGGCGGACGAACGAGCTGCTGGTCACCGTGCTGGAGCGGCTCGCCGGGGTCACCGAGGCCGCCGTCGGGCAGCTCAGCGGCGGAGCCGCGGACGACCTGCTGGACAAGGCGCGGGAGCTGGACCAGGCGCTGGGCGATCTGCGGGCCGCGACCCAGCCGCTGACCCACCCGGTCACCCCGCTGCGGGCCCGGCGCACCACCGCCCGGTACGTCGTGGCGCTGCTGGAGACCTGCGCGTACCACGCGCGTTCGCTGGCGGCGACGGCCGAGCTGCTGCCGGCCCACCCCTCGATCGCGGCGGATCCCCGGCTGCGGGGAGCGGCGGGGCGCACCGTGCGCAACATCGGGACGATCGCGGCCCGCGTCGCGGGCGAGGAGGCCGACGGTGCGGTCGAGACGGGGCCGAGCATCGCCTCGCTGCTGGGCGGTTCCGACGACGAGGGCGCCGCACGCTACGGCCGGATCACCGGCCGGGTGCTGCGGCACCTGGAGCGGCTGGACGAGGCCGTGGTGGGCCTCGCCCGGCCGCTGGGCGTGCCGGTGGCGGCGCCGGAGCGGTGACGGACGGCGGCCGCTGGCGGCCGCCGTCGGTCAGAAGTCGGTGGGCAGTCCGCTGACCTCTGCGATGCCGCGCAGTTCCTCGTTCTGCCGGTGCCGGTCCCTGATGTAGTCGGCGATCTCGCCGAGGCGGGACGGGTCGGCGGCGGTGGCCGCGTCGGTGACCACCCTGACCGGTCCGGTCTCGTCGACCTCCAGCTCGACCACCTCGTTGTCCAGGCGGCCGGTGACGGCGGTGGCGATGACGAGGGCGGCCTCGTCGCGGACCTCCTGGGGCAGTTCCTCGTCCCCGCCGTCCAGCGCGAGGTCCAGGCCGGACATGCGGTGTTCCTCGATCGCCTGGAGGACCGGCTCCACCACACGGAGCAGAAGCCGGTAGTCCTCGGTGTCCATCCGGACGCGCAGGAGGTCGAGGTAGACGTCCACGGGCCGGCCTTCCGGGGGGATCTCGGATTCGCTCATCCCCTGCGTGTTCCCCGCATACGGCCGGTCATACGGTGGTCCTGGGATGTCCGTCCGCCGGTCAGACCCGCCGCCAGCGGGCCAGGGCGAAGGAGAACACCCCGAACAGCACCAGTCCGACGGAGACGCAGACCAGCAGCCACGGGCCGAGCGGGGTGCCGGCGAAGCTGCGGAGGGTGTCGTCCAGGCCCTTGGCCCGGTCGGGCTCGTAGGCGATCGCGGCGCGGACGGCGAAGGCGCCGGCCGCGGCGAACACCAGGCCGCGGGCCACACCGCCGCCCACGCCGGTCACGTCGACCAGCCGTCGGGCGCCGGCGCTCAGCTCGCCGAGCTTCAGCTTGTCGCGGTAGGAGCGGCGGACCGCCTGTACGCCGATCCACACACCGATGCCGACGACGACGGCTCCGGCCAGGCCCACCAGCCACTGCCCGGCGGGTGCCTCCATGGCGCGGGCGGTGAGGTCCCGGGACTGCCGGTCGCTCGATCCGCTCCCCCGGTCACGGTTCGCGGCGAAGACCAGCACCGAGGAGGCGACGAACGCGTAGAAGACGCAGCGCGCGACCGCGAGCAGCCGCTTGCGCGCGCTGCGGCCGTCCCGGCCGGCCGAGCCGAAGAGCGCCTCGGTGAGCCGCCACAGGGCCATGCCGACGAGTCCGGTGCCCAGCGCCCACAGCAGGGCCGCGCCGAACGGCTTGTCGGCGAGCTCGGCCAGGGCGCCGCCGCGGTCCGCCTGCCGTTGTCCGTCGCCGAAGGCGATCCGCAGGGCCAGCACGCCGACCAGCAGATAGATCACACCCCGGGCGGTGAGTCCCGCCCTCGCGGCGCCCTCCCTGACCGAGCCGTTCGCCGCCCGTCGGACACCGGCCCGTCCCCTCCATGCCATCACACGCGTGTTCATTCGACCTCCCGGACTCCGCATGCCCCGGCTCCGTCCGCGCACACGCGGTGACGGGGCGGCCGGGACACGACTGCGCCGGCCTTCCTCATCCCTGCGGATGAGGAAGGCCGGCGCAGTCGTGCCGTCGTGCCTACGCGTGGGCCGGGGCGCCCGCCGCCGCGCCGGTGTCCCACCGGTGTCGCCCGGGCGTCGGCACGAGTGGGTCCGGCCCGGAATGCGGGGCGGGAACCGGTGCCGGGGCGGCCGCCGCCAGCCATCGGTGCGCGGTCCTCAGGGCGTCCTCCACGTCGCGGGTGCCGGTCGACACGCACAGGGTGTACGCCAGGTCGTCCAGGCGCGGGTCGCCGGTGCCCGGTCCGGACACGGCCGGGAGCAGGGCCTCGTACTCCTCGACGAGCCGGCGCAGCACGGTGGGGTGGGGCTTCAGCATGTGTCTCGCTCTCTGTCCGGGGCGGGCGCGGTCACGCCGTCGCCGAGTGTCCGCCGGTGCCGCAGCGGCCCGTGCGCTGTCCCATCACCTCGGCGCGCACCCGGGCGCAGCTGCGGCTGATGAGACGGGAGACGTGCATCTGGGAGATGCCCAGCCGGTCGGCGATGCGGCTCTGGGTCATGTCCTCGAAGAAACGCATGTAGAGAATGGCGCGCTCGCGTTCCGGCAGGCGGCGCAGGCCTTCCTTGGCGGACTCGCGGTCGACCACGACGTCGTAGGACGCGTCGGAGGCGCCGAGGGTGTCGGCGAGGCTGTAGCCGTCGTCGTCGGCCGACAGTTCGGCGTCCAGCGACAGGGTGCTGAAGCTCTCCAGCGCCTCCATCCCGGCGGCGACCTCCTCCTCGGTCAGTCCGGTGTGGGCCGCGATGTCCGCCACGGAGGGCTCCGGACTGCCCGGGTTCTGGGTGAGCTCGCGCCGGGCCACCCGCACCTTGTTGCGCAGTTCCTGCACGCGGCGCGGTACGCGCAGGGCCCACATCCGGTCCCGGAAGTGCCGCTTGACCTCTCCGGTGATGGTGGGGACGGCGTAGCTCTCGAAGGCTCCGCGGCCCGGGTCGAACCGGTCGATGGCCTTCACCAGTCCCAGGGCGGCCACCTGGCGCAGGTCCTCGATGGACTCGCCCCGGTCGCGGAAACGGCCGGCGATGCGGTGGGCCATGGGCAGCCACGCGGTGACGAGCTCGTCACGCACGGCGTCCCGCTCGGGGCCGTCCTCCAGGGACGCCAGCCGGGCGAAGAGAGCGGCGGTGTCGGGGGCGTCGTCGTGCCGCCGACGGGGCGCGGCGGTCGTCGTGCGGGGGGTGGGCGTGTCAATGAGCATACGGTTTCGCTCCCGAACGGTGGTTTCAGGGATCTACCGCGGGGACGGTGGCCGCCGGGACACCCGGAGGGTCCGCAGCAGCCACACCGCTCCCGCTGGCGCGCCTCCGGTCCGAAGCACGCACTCCGATTGCCCTGCCGCCGGTGGAACAAACTCCGCTTCTTCGCGCAATCCGCGAGGAGTCTCGGCGGGCGCTCGGGACGGCCTCGGGACATCAGCGCTCGGGCCGGTCCCGGAACAGCCGGTCTCAGAACAGGGGCACCACGGCGGTGATGCACTTTCCGCCCGCGGGGAGATCGGACACCCGGACGTCGCAGGACAGCCGGCAGACGATGGGCCAGCCGTGGCCGCCGGGCCGGCGGCGTCCCTGCGGGTCGGTCACCGGCGGGGAGACGGGCAGCTCGTCGCTGCGGTCGCTCACCGACAGACGCACTCCGGGGCCGCTGACGTCGACCTGGAAGTCGGTGACGCCGCCCCCGTGCAGGATCGCGTTGGTGGTGAGTTCGGAGGCGACGAGCAGGGCGTCCGCCAGCGCGTGGGTGTCGCAGGGGGTACGGGTGGCGCGACAGCGTTCGGACACGGCCCGCTCGACGGCCTCGCGCACCTCGGCGGGCCGGCGCGGGCAGGACGGTCCGGCCCGGCGCGCGCCGGGCGGCTCGACAACGGGTTCGGTCATGTGCTCCTCACACATCCTGCGGCTCCCTGGTCGGTGACGAAACTCGGTGAGGAAGGGGGCGGCCCCTGGCCGGCGGACGCGACGGCCGGATCGGAGGCCCGGCCTCTGGCGGGCGTGCGGGTGGTCCCGTGCCCCGTCCGCGGTCGCGGGGGCGGTCCCCGTCCTCGAACGCCGCGGGTCTCCTGTTTCGGCTCACCTGTCCCGGTACGGGCAAACCTCCCGGTTGTTTCCCGGATGTCTGCCATCCGAATGGCGCACGGGGGTACGCGGAGTACATGACCGATGTGGTGGACTCCGACGAACTGATGCGGCGCATCCAGCGGGCACGGGCCTACGCGGTGCGGGAGGAGCGGGCCTGGCGGGCCAGGGGTGACGAGGCCGGACCGACGGATCCGGGCACGGCGCGCGACGCCGACGTGCGCAGGACGGCCTACGAGGTCGTGCTGCGGGTGCTGGACGAGATCCTGACGCCGGGCAGGCACCCGGCACAGGACTGACCGGGCGGCCGCGCGGGGGGCGCCGGGGCCGGGCCGATTGGCGCGGGCGGCGCCGGGCACCCGGGACGCATGATTGTCGATCACAGCCGGGCGCCGGTTCTGGAAGCTCTGGAGGACTATCACCGCAAGGGGCGGCTGGGATTCTCGCCGCCGGGGCACAAGCAGGCCCGCGGCGCCGATCCCGCGGTGCGCGCGGTGCTCGGGGACGCCGTGTTCCTGGGGGACGTGCTGGCCTCGGGCGGTCTGGACGACCGGCTCACCCGGGGCCAGGTGCTGGAGCGGGCCCAGGAGCTGATGGCCGACGCGGTGCACGCGGACCACACCTTCTTCAGCACCTGCGGCAGTTCGCTGTCGGTCAAGGCGGCGATGCTCTCGGTCGCGGGTCCGCACGAGAAGCTGCTGATCGGGCGGGACGCCCACAAGTCGGTGGTGGCGGGGCTGATCCTGTCCGGGATCGAGCCCGTGTGGGTGGAACCGCGCTGGGACGCGGAGCGGCACCTCGCACATCCGCCGTCGGCCGAGGAGTTCGACCGGGCCTTCGACGCCCACCCGGAGGCGCGCGGCGCGCTGGTCACCAGTCCGACACCGTACGGTGCCTGCGCGGATCTGCGGGCGATCGCCGAGGTGTGCCACCGGCGGTCGCGTCCGCTGATCGTGGACGAGGCGTGGGGCGCGCACCTGCCCTTCCACCCCGATCTGCCGTCCTGGGCGATGGACGCGGGTGCCGACATCTGCGTGACCAGCATCCACAAGATGGGCAGCGGTCTGGAGCAGGGTTCCGTCTTCCACCTGCGGGGCGACCTGGTGACGCCGGCGCTGCTGGGGATGCGTGCGGACCTGCTGGACACCACCAGCCCGTCGGTGCTGATCCACGCGGGGCTGGACGGCTGGCGGCGGCAGATGGCGCTGCACGGCAAGGAACTGCTGGGCGCCACGCTCGATCTCGCGGCCGACGTCCGGGCCGCCGTCGAGGAGATCGACGGAATGCACGTCGACGACCGCGACGACTTCTGCGGCCCCGGCCTCGCGGACGACTTCGACCCGCTGCCCGGCGTCATCGAGCTCGACGGCCTCGGGATCACGGGGTACCAGGCGGCGGACTGGCTGCGCGAGCACCGGGGCGTCGACGCGCATCTCGTCGACCACCGCCGCATCGGGACGCAGATCACCCTCGGCGACGACCGGGAGACGACCGGCGAACTGCTCTCGGCGCTGCGGGACCTCGCGCGTGCCGCGCGGGATCTGCCCGAGGCGCCGCGGGTGGAGGTGCCGTCCCCCGACGGGCTGCGGATGGAGCAGGCCCTGCTGCCGCGGGACGCGTTCTTCGGTCCGGCCGAGGACGTGCCGGTGAGCGAGGCCGCCGGGCGGGTCGCGGCGGAGATGATCACACCGTACCCGCCCGGGATCCCGGCCGTCTGCCGGGCGAGCGGCTCACCGAACCGGTGCTGCGCTATCTGCGCACCGGGCTGGCCGGCGGGATGAACCTGCCGGACCCGACGGACCCCGGACTGGAGACGATCCGGGTCGTCGACGAGCGCGCGGAGTGACACCGGAAGGACGCCGGAGTGAAACGGCTCACCCGGGCCGGTCCCGGTTCCGTGGCACCCCCGGAGATGGTTTATCGTTCATCCATACGTGGTGACGGAGTCGACGTCCGGTCCTCCGTGCGCCACCGCTTACGGCCCTGGCTGGTTTCCCCCGTCCAGCCAGGGCTTTTTCATGCCCCGGCTCCGGTACGCGCGCGGGCCGGAGGCCTGCGGGACGGCCGGTCCGGGCCCGGCGGCGGAACTTTCGTCCGCCGAGGTGCCCCGTGCGGCGCCAGCGGCTGAAATGGGCGTAGGGAAAGCACCGGAACCGACGCCCGGCGAGGAGCCCCGCCCCATGACCAAAGCGATCAAACTCCTGACCGTCCTCCCTCCCCCGCAGCGGCAGCGCCTGATGACGCTCGCCCGGGAGGTGTCGTTCCCCGAGGACGCCCGGATCTTCGAGGCGGGAGGCACCGCCGACCGCTTCTGGGTCATCCGCTCCGGCGCGGTCTCCCTGGACCAGCAGGTGAACGTCCTGCACCGGATGACGGTGGCCGGCCTCGGCGCGGGCGACCTGCTGGGCTGGTCCTGGCTGTTCCCGCCCCACCAGTGGGACTTCGGCGCCGTGGCCTTCAGCCCGGTGCGCTCCTACGAGTTCGACGCGGCGGCCGTGCTCCGGCTGTGCGAGGAGGATCCGCGGCTCGGGCTGACGCTGGTGCGCGGGGTCGCCGAGATCCTCGCCCACCGGCTGGAGATGACCCGGGGTCAGCTGATGGAGCAGTACACGATGCACCGGCGGAGCGCGCTGTAGACCGGCCTCGCACCCGGTGGCGGCGCGGCACCGGCACCGCGGCGGCCGGGGCCGGCATCACGACGACGGCCAGGACCCCGCCGCCGGCCGCGGCCGTCCGGGATTCGGTGTCGCAGCGCCGGGTGTTCCCGGTTTCCCCGTCCCCGGGGTCCGGGCCGGCTCAGCTCCCGGCGACGAGGGTGACACCGAGGACGATCATGGTGGTGGCGACCAGGGCGTCCAGGACGCGCCAGGCGGCCGGCCGGGCCAGGAAGCGGCTCAGCAGGCGGGCGCCGAACCCGAGCGCGGCGAACCAGCAGACGCTGGCCAGCGCCGCGCCGAGGCCGAAGGTCCAGCGCAGCGGGCCGTGGTCGGCGGCGACCGAGCCCAGCAGGAACACCGTGTCGAGGTAGACGTGCGGATTGAGCCAGGTCAGCGCGAGGCAGGTGAGCACGGCCCGGCGGCGCGACCGCGCGGACTCGCCCTCCGTCTCCAGTCCGGTCCCGCCCGGCCGGACGGCCCGGCGGGCGGCCAGGGCGCCGTAGCCGAGCAGGAACGCGCCGCCGATCCAGCCGACCGCCGTCAGCGCACCGGGCCACGCCACGACCACCGCGCCGATCCCGCCGACGCCCAGGGCGATGAGCGCCGCGTCGGACAGCGCGCAGATGCCGACGACGGCGAGCACGGCGTCGCGGCGGATGCCCTGGCGCAGGACGAAGGCGTTCTGGGCTCCGATGGCGACGATGAGGGAGAGGCCGGTGCCGAAACCGGCGGCGGCGGTGGTCAGGGTGCTGGTCATGACGAGGACGCTACGGGCGGCACCACCGTGCAGTACAGCTAAGGATTCTTACGTACCCTTAGCCTTCGTGATGACGGATCTTCCCCTGGACCAGGTGCGGACCCTGCTCGCGGTGGTGGACGAGGGGACGTTCGACGCGGCGGCCGCCGCGCTCCACGTGACGCCCTCGGCGGTGAGTCAGCGGGTGAAGGCGCTGGAGCAGCGCACGGGACGGGTGCTGCTGCTGCGCACCAGACCGGTGCGGCCGACCGAGTCGGGCGAGGTGCTGGTGCGGCTGGCCCGCCAGGTGGCCCGGCTGGAGCGGGACGCGTACGCCGAGCTGGGGCTGAGCGGGGCCGGGGAGCCGACCCGGGTGTCGGTGGCGGTGAACGCGGACTCCCTGGCGACCTGGTTCCTCGGGGCCCTGACCCGCGTGCCGCCCGAGGCGCGGCTCTGCTTCGAACTGCGCCGGGAGGACGAGGCCCACACGGCGGCCCTGCTGCGGGAGGGGACGGTGATGGCCGCGGTGACCTCGTCGCCGGACGCGGTGCCGGGCTGCTCCGTGCGGCACCTGGGGCGGATGCGCTACCTCCCCGTGGCGAACCCGGAGTTCGCCGCACGGCATCTCGCCGGTCCGCTGCGGGACGTGCTGCCGCAGGCGCCCGTGGTGGTCTTCGACCGGCGGGACGACTTCCAGGACGGCTTCGTCCGCCGGCTCACCCGCCGACGCGCCGAGGCGAGCCCGCGGCGCCACTACGTCCCGACGTCGGAGGGCTTCGCCGAGTCCGTCGCCGCGGGCCTGGGCTGGGGCATGGTTCCCGAGGCCCAGGCCGGCCCGCTCCTGCGCGCCGGCCGCCTCACGGTCTTCGCCCCGGACCGCGAGGTCGACGTCCCCCTGTACTGGCAGCAGTGGAAGCTCGACTCCCCCGCCCTGGCGACGGTGGCCGACGCGGTCACGGCAGCGGCTGCCCGGGCCCTGCGGGGTTAGGCCCTCTCGTTCGGGTCAGGCCGGACCGGCCGGACCCTTCGGCGAGCCGGAGGTCTCCGGCCTCTTCGGGGCGTGCGCGAACGGTGACGCGTCGCACCCGTTCCGCTGTTTCACCGCGTATCGACAGGTGACCCGAAGAAGAGCAAGGCATCCAAAGGGTGCGTATCCACTCCGATCGCAGGTGACTTTCGATGGACAACTGGCGAAACCGTGCGGCCTGCAGGACCGAGGACCCGGACCTCTTCTTCCCGATCGGCACCTCCGGACCGGCCCTGCTGCAGACGGAGCAGGCCAAGGCGGTGTGCCGACGCTGCCCCGTCCGGGAGCAGTGCCTCCAGTGGGCGCTGGACACGGGGCAGTCCATCGGAGTGTGGGGCGGCACGAGCGAGACGGAACGGCACGCGCTCAAGCGGCGCACCGCCGCGCGGCGTGCTTCCGGCTGACCCCGCCTCCGGCTCTCCCGGCCCGTCGGGATCCTCCGTGGCCGGCCGCGGACGCTTTCCCTCAGCCGCCGGTCCGGCGCAGTGGCCCCCAGGGATTCTCCTGGCGGGCCACTTCCGTCTTCGCCTCGTCGATCACGGCGGGGTCGATCCAGCCCAGCGGGCGGACGTCCGCGACCAGGGGCTCGTTGTCGGGGCCGCGGCCGTTCTCCCGGCCCTTGAGCACCCAGGGGCGCACGCCGGGGCCCTTGTCCCGCGGCAGATGCGCGTAGTCGTGCAGCCTGCGGGCCACCCACAGTTCGACCGGCCGGTCCCGCCACCACCGCTCCACGTCGAGCGGGTTCGCGGACAGGCCCGGCATGGCCACGCCGGTGAGGTCGTCGGTGCTCGTCACGGCGGGCAGATCGGTCCGTGGACCGCGGGACCAGCGGACGTACAGCCCGCGGTCCCGCTCGACCAGGGCGGTGAGTTCGGCGAGGGTCCTGACGACCGGCAGATCGTCCGCTGTGCTCATGGTGATCTCCCTCCAGGGCCTCAGGCGGACGTAGTACCCGCCCGGCGGGAACGAAATCAGCCCTCCGGCCGTGGACGTCCGGCCGCGCACCGCCGGGTACGCCGCAGTACGCTCGCACGGCACCACCGGAAGGGGCCGATCATGAGCGTGCGCCTACGCCGTGTCCACGAACCGCCCGAGCCGGACGACGGGGTCCGCGTCCTGGTCGACCGGCTGTGGCCGCGCGGTCTGACGAAGGACGCGGCGCGGGTGGACGAGTGGCCCAAGGGACTGACCCCGTCGACCGGGCTGCGCCGCTGGTACCACGCGGGCGAGGGATCGTACGAGGAGTTCCGCGAGCGCTACGAGGCGGAGCTGGCCGCTCCCGAGGCCGCCGAACTGCTGGACCGGGTGCGCGAGCTCGCCGGGAAGGGCCCCGTGACGCTGCTGACCGCGTCCAGGACACCGGAGCGCAGCCACGCCGAGGTGCTGGCCCGCCTCCTGGACGGCTGAGCCCGAGTCGCCGGCCGGCCCGGTCGGCGGACGGCCGGCGGTCCCCGTCCACCCCGCCGGCCGTGCCGTGCGCCGCGGCGTCCGCCCTACGCCGTCTGCCCGGCCGCCGCCCGCCCCGCCGCGCGGCCCGAGAAGAGGCAGCCGCCGAGGAAGGTGCCCTCGAGTGCGTTGTAGCCGTGGACGCCGCCACCGCCGAAGCCCGCGGCCTCGCCGGCCGCGTACAGCCCCTCGACCGGCCGGCCGTCGGCACCGAGCGCGCGGGAGTCGAGGTCGGTCTGGATGCCGCCGAGGGTCTTGCGGGTGAGGATGTGCAGCTTGACCCCGATCAGCGGGCCGGCCGCCGGGTCGAGGAGGCGGTGCGGCGTGGCGACGCGGCCGAGGCGGTCGCCGAGGTAGCGGCGGGCGTTGCGGATGCCCTGCACCTGGGCGTCCTTGCTGTACGCGTTGCTCATCTGGAGGTCCCGGGCCTCGATCTGGCGCCGGACGGCGGCCGCGTCGAGCAGGGGCTCGTCGGTGAGCGCGTTCATCTTCTCGACCAGCTGTTCCAGGGTGGGGGCGGTCACGAAGTCCGCACCGTTGCGCAGGAACGCGTCCACCGGTCCGGGGGCGCCCTTGCCCAGGACCCGTTCGCGCAGGAACCCGGCCCGGTCCTTGGCGGTGATGTCGGGGTTCTGCTCGGAGCCCGACAGCGCGAACTCCTTCTCGATGATCCTCTGGGTGAGGATGAACCAGGAGTGGTCGTACCCGGCGATGTCCTCGGTGGTGCGCAGGTGCCTCAGCGTGCCGAGGGTGTCGTAGCCGGGCAGGCAGGGCTCGGGCAGGCGGCGGCCGAGGGCGTCGAACCACATCGAGGACGGTCCCGGCAGGATGCGGATGCCGTGCCCGGGCCAGATCGGGTCCCAGTTGCGCAGGCCCTCGGTGTAGTGCCACATGCGGTCCCGGTTGACCAGCCGCACACCCGCGCGGGCGCTGATGTCGAGCATCCGCCCGTCCACGTAGGCCGGGACGCCCGTGACCATCTCGCGGGGCGGGGTGCCGAGCCGCTCGGGCCAGTGGCGGCGGACGGTGTCGTGGTCGGCGCCGATGCCGCCGCTGGCGACGATCACGGCTTGGGCGGTGAGCTCGAACGCGCCGACCGCCTCGCGGCCGGAGGCGACGCCGCGCGGTGCGTCGTCCTCGGCCAGCACGGTGCCGCGCACCCCGCGGACGGCGCCGTCCTCGACGACCAGGTCGTCGACCCGGTGGCGGTGGTGGAAGGTGAGCAGTCCGTCGCGCGCGGCCTGCCGGGCGTACCGGACGAAGGGTTCGACGACGCCGGTTCCGGTGCCCCAGGCGATGTGGAAGCGGGGCACGGTGTTGCCGTGCCCGTCCGCGCGGAGATCGCCGCGCTCGGCCCAGCCGACCGTGGGCAGGAACCTGATGCCGTGCCCGTCCAGCCAGGACCGCTTCTCCCCCGCCGCCCACTCGACGTAGGCCCGCGCCCAGCGCACCCCCCAGCTGTCCTCGTCGTCCAGCCGGTCGAAGCCCGCGCTGCCGCGCCAGTCGCTCCAGGCCAGGTCGAAGGAGTCCTTGATGCCCAGGCGCCGCTGCTCCGGGGAGCCGACGAGGAACAGCCCGCCGAAGGACCAGAAGGCCTGGCCGCCGAGGTTGGCGGCGTTCTCCTGGTCGACCAGGGCGACCCTGCGGCCCCTGCTGGTCAGTTCGTGAGCCGCGACCAGGCCCGCGAGGCCCGCTCCGACGACGATGACGTCGGCATCCATGGTGAGAGGTCCCTTCCTCATCCGCGCCCGCGCGCGGCCGGCTCGGCACCGCCGTCGGTGAGCAGCGCGGTCAGCAGTTGTTTCAGCCAGGCGCGGGCGCGTACGACGTCCCGGTCCAGCAGCAGTTGGGTGGTGACACCGTCGTACGCGGCGACCACGGCGTGCGCGGCGCCGTCCACGTCGCCCAGGACGGCGGGCAGTTCGGTGTGGCCGCGGGCCCGGGCCAGCCGGTCCGCGATGGTCCGCCGCAGCCGCGCCCGGTGCTCCAGCAGCCCGCGTGCCACGTCCGGGTCACGGGCGGCGTGCACCAGGAAGTCCGTCTTGACCAGCAGCCAGTCACGGTCGAGCAGCAGCACCTCGGTGACCCGGTCCACGGCGGCGGGCACGTCGAGGTCGGGTCCGTCCAGGGCCAGGGCACCGGAGACCTGTTCCGCGATCAGCTCGGCACGCTCCGCGTACAGGGCGAAGAACAGCTCGTCCAGGCCGGCGAAGTTGGAGTAGAAGGCGCCCCGGGTGTAGCCGGCGGCCTCGCAGACCTCCTCGATCGAGACGTGCCCGAAGCCCTTGGCCGCGAACACGGAGAACGCCGCCCGGAGCAGGTTCGCGCGCGTGCGGGCACGGCGCCTGGTCACGCGTCCGGTCGTGCCGTCCACCGCCATGTCCGCCCCTTCGTTCGATACGGGAACGTATCCGATGCGCCGGTGCATCCAAAGACCTCGGAGCGACGGAACTCGTCACACCGTCCGCGCGGCGCGGACCGGTCTGCTGCCCGCCGCCCGCCGGCCCGGTCTCCCACCGTGCCGGAAGCCTGTCCTCCCCCGTCCCGCTCCCCCACACTGGGCCGCACCTTCGGGAGGGGAGGAACGATGAGCGCGGACACGCAGCGGCCGGCGGGTACCGGCCGGCGCGGGGAGCTGGACGCGTTGCGCGCCCTCGTCGTCCTCGGGCTGGTGTTCTTCCACTCCGCCCTGGTGTTCTCCCCCGACGACGACTTCTACGTCAAGAACCCGCGGACCACGGACGCGGTCACCGTTCTCGCCGGGTTCGGCGTGGTGTGGGCGATGCCCGTGCTCTTCCTGGTCGCCGGCCTGGGCGCCCGGCACTCGATCCGCCGCCGCGGGGCCCGGGGGTTCGCCCGGGGACGCCTGCCGCGCCTGGGCGTACCTGCTGTTCTTCCTCCACGGCTTCGCCCTCGCCGACGACGAGCGGATCCGGGAGGTGACGCGCCGCGCGGCCGTCCCGGTCGGCGTGCTCGGGCTGGTGCTGTTCGCCGGGACCGCGCCCGGATGCGTCGCGGGGGGCGACCCGTTCACGGCCCGGACCCCCTCGGCGCTGGGCACCCAGGCGCTGTTCGGGGCGGCCGGGTGGTGCTGGACGGTCGCGGTCCTCGGCCTGCTGGACCGGCCCGGGCGCGCGCGGGCGGAGCGGGGCGGCGGGGTCACGGCCCTGCGGTATCTGGCGCTCGCCGCACTGCCGTTGTACGTCCTGCACCAGCCGGTGGTGGTCGCCTTCGCGTACGGGGTGGTCGGATGGCCGGCGCCGATCGCCGTCAAGTACACGGTGATCGTGACCGCCTCGCTGGCGGTGATCCTCCTCGTGTACGAGTACGGGGTGCGCAGGAACCCGGTGACGCGCTTCCTGTCCGGAATGCGGCCCGGGCTCCGCTCCCGGCCCGCCCGGGAGCCGTCGAGGCCGGTCCCGCCGCTCCCGCCGTCCTCCTGACCTGCTTTCCTGGTGCCGGACGACCGGGACGACGAGAGCGCGGGACCACCATGCGGGCGGATGTGCGGCACGTGGCGGACGGCATCTATCTGGTGCACGGCACCCACACCAACTGGGTGATCCTCACGGAGGGGGACGCCGTCACGCTGGTCGACACCGGCTACCCCGGCGACCGCGAACGGCTTCTCGACTCGCTGACGCAGGTGGGAAGTTCACCGGAGGCGGTGGCCGCCGTGCTGATCACCCACGCCCACAACGACCACCTGGGCTCCGCCGAACACCTGCGGGCCGCGTACGGCACGCCCGTGTACGCCCACGAGGCCGAAGTCCCGCACGTCCGGCGGGACTTCCTCCACCAGGTGACCGTCGGACAGGTCCTGCTGGGCGCCTGGCGCCCGGGCGTGCTGCCCTGGGCGCTGCGCGCGCTGCGCTCCGGCGGGACGGCCGACGTGGCGGTCACCGCGCCCGAGCCGTTCCCGCGGCCGGGCCCGCTCGATCTGCCCGGCCGGCCCGTTCCCGTGCCCACGCCCGGCCACACCGACGGGCACTGCGCCTTCCACCTTCCCGGCCGCGGGGTGGTGGTGTCGGGCGACGCCCTGGTGAGCGGTCACCCCATCTCGCGGATCAGGGGGCCGCAGCTGCTGCCGGACATGTTCCACCACGAGCGCGCCGCCGCCGTGGCCTCGCTGGACGCCCTGGCGGCGCTGGACGGCGACCTGCTGCTGCCCGGGCACGGCCCGGCGCACGAGGGGTCCGTCCGGGACGCCGCCCGCCTGGCCCGCGAGCGGGCGCAATAGAGTGAGGTGACGATCACCCGGGAGACGAGGACACTCGAGGCATGGCCCTGCAGATCAACGCGACCAACCCGGAGCACCCCGCGCTCCTGTTGGCACTGCCGTGGCACCTGCCCCTGGAGGAGTGGCCGGAGGAGTACCTGGTGCCGCTGCCGCGCGGCATCTCCCGGCACGTGGTGCGCTACGCCCGCGCCGGCGACGAGGTGATCGCGGTCAAGGAGCTCGCCCAGCGGCCCGCGCTGCGCGAGTACGAGCTGCTGCGCGACCTGGACCGGATCGGCATCCCCGCGGTGGACCCGCTCGCCGTGGTCACCGGCCGCACCGACCGCACCGGGGAGCCGCTGGAGAGCGTCCTGGTCACCCGGCACCTCGGCGGTTCGATGCCGTACCGGTCGATGTTCGAGACGACGCTGCGGCCGGCGACCATGCACCGCCTGATGGACGCGCTCGCGGTGCTGCTGGTGCGGCTGCACCTCGCCGGGTTCGCCTGGGGCGACTGCTCGCTGTCCAACACGCTGTTCCGGCGCGACGCGGGTGCCTACGCCGCCTATCTCGTGGACGCCGAGACCGGCGATCTGCACCCGGAACTGAGCGTCGGCCAGCGCCAGTACGACCTCGAGCTGGCCCGCGTGAACATCAGCGGCGAGCTGCTGGACCTGGAGGCCTCCGGGGCGCTGCACCCGTCGGTCGACCCGATCGACTTCGGCGCCGAGATCTGCGCCCGCTACCAGGGCCTGTGGGAGGAACTGACCCGCACCTCGGTCTACCCGGCGGGCAAGTACCACTACATCGAGCGCCGCATCCGCCGCCTGAACGCCCTCGGTTTCGACGTGGCCGAGATGCAGATCGAGCACGCCTCCAACGGCGACACGGTGACCTTCGTGCCCAAGGTCGTCGACGCCGGGCACCACCAGCGGCAGCTGCTGCGCCTGACCGGGCTCGACGCCGAGGAGAACCAGGCCCGGCGGCTGCTGAACGACCTGGAGAGCTGGATGGCCACCCAGTCCGACTACGCCCCCGGCGATCCCCTCGGAGCGCGTCCGGAAGTCCTCGCCCACCGCTGGGTGCGGGAGGTGTTCCGCCCCACCGTGCGTGCCGTCCCGCCGGAGCTGCGCGGCGCGATGGACCCGGCGGAGATCTACCACGAGCTCCTGGAGCACCGCTGGTACCTCTCCGAGCGGGCCCAGCACGACATCGGTCTGGACACGGCGGTCGAGGACTACATCAGGAACGTCCTGCCGAGGGCCCGGGAGACGCTGCAGCCCGCGACCGACTGAGGCGGGGCCGGGTCAGGCCTGCGGCACCACGGCCACCGGGCAGTCCGCGTGGTGCAGCACCCCGTGGGCCACCGAGCCGATCCGGGCGCCGACGGCCGTGCGGCGGTCGCGGCGGCCGACGACCATCAGCTGGGCCGTGCCGGCCACCGACAGCAGCACCTGGCCGGCGCTGCCCATCTCCACGTGCTCGACCACGCGCACGTCCGGGTAGCGCTCCCGCCACGGCGCGAGCGCCGCCGCGAGGGCCTTCTGCTCGTACGGCTCCAGTCCCCCGGCCTCGTCGAGGAGCTTGAGCGAGGCGGGGCTGTAGGCGAACATCGGCGGCAGGGTCCAGGCGCGGACGGCCCGGACGGTGGCTCCGCGCCGGGCGGCGGTCTCGAAGGCGAAGCCGAGCGCGGCGGCGCTGTCCTCCGGGTCGCCGTGCTGGCCGACGACGATCTCGTGCCCGGCGACCTCGCTCGACGGCTGGTCCCCGGCCCGGACGAACACCACCGGCCGCCGGGTCTCGACGATCACCTGCTGGCCGACCGAGCCGACCAGGAAGCCCACGAGCCGCCCGTGCCCGCGCGAGCCGAGCACCAGCATCTCGGCGTCCGCCGCGACACCGACCAGGGTCTCGACGGGGTCGCCCTCGAGGGCGTCCGTCGTCACGGCCAGCTCCGGGTGCCGCTCGGCGACGGTGCGGGCCGCCTCGTCGACCGACTCGCGCACCCACCGCTCCTGCGTGGCGGCGTCCCCCGTGTCCACCGCGTCGTGCGCCTGGAACCGCCAGGCGTGCACCACCCGCAGCGGCAGCCCGCGGCGCACCGCCTCCCGCGCCGCCCAGGCCAGCGCGGCGAGGCTCTCCTCGGTTCCGTCGATCCCTGCGGTGATCGGGCGCGTCATGCGGTTCCTCCCGGTGTCGTGTCCCTTGCGCGCGGTCCAGTCTTCCCCACGCCGCCGCCATGACTCCCGCGTGGGAGCGGGTGGTGGTCGACGCGGCCGGCGCGGCCCCGTCGCCCTCGCCCGCGCCTCCGGCAGCGCCCGGGTGAGGGGCACCATGCTGCGCACACCGGACTCGGCGGGAACCACCGCACCCGGCTGATCGTTGTCCGGACACCCCCACCGGTCCGGTACGGCGACAACAGGGCGGTGCGATGAACGAGTTGGTCCCCGGCGGCAACCTGGCCCTGCCGGGCGGTGCCGTGACCGTCCGGGTGCCCGGGCCCTTCGACGTGTCCGCGCTGATCACCGACGACGGCGGCACGGTCGGGGGTGACGGCGACTTCGTGTTCTACAACCAGCCGTCAGCCCCGGGCGCCCGCCTCAGCGGCGACACGCTCACCGTGGACCCGCGGGCGCTGCGCCCCGGCGCCACCCGGGTCACGGTGGCCGTCAGCGCCGCCGAGCCCGGCACCGTGCTGAGCGACCTGCCCTCCCCCGCGCTCCGGGTCAGCGACTCCGGCGGGCGCCTGCTCGCCCGGTTCTCCCCGCCCCGTCCCGGGCAGGAGGCGGTCCTGCTCCTCGCGGAGATCTACCGGCGCGGCGAGGGCTGGAAACTGCGCGCCCTGGGCCAGGGGTACGCCGACGGACTGGCCGGTCTCGCCCGGGACTTCGGGGTGGACGTGGAGGACGGCGGGCCGGTCGCCGCGAGCCCGGCACCCACCGGTCCCCCGGCGCCGGGGAACGCTCACGGACCCGTCGCCCCGCCGCGCCCCGCGGCCCCACCGCCCCCGGCCGCCGTGCCGCCCGCTCCGTCCGGATTCCTCGATCTGGTGAACTCGGCCCGGGCCGCCGCCGGTTCGCCCCCGGTCACGCACGACGCACGGCTGGCCGACGCGGCGCGGGAACACGCCGACGTGATGTCGAGGGCCGGGCGCCTCGGCGTCGAGGGCGTGGACGGCGTCTCCGTCCACCAGCGGGTCGTCGCCGCCGGGTACGCGTATCTCGCCGTCGGCGAGCACCTGGTCTCCGGCCCCCGCGCCGTCGCCGGGTTCGTCGACCACTGCCTGCGCCACGACGCGGCCCGGCGCACCGTGTGCGACCCGGCCTTCACCCACGCCGCCCTGGGATCTGCCTGCGACGGCGGGTCCGGTGACGTCTACTGGACGGCGCTGTGGGCCAGTCCGCTCACCCCGGACGGCCTGGACCGGACCGCCGCCGAGGTCATCGGCCTCACCAACCGGGAGCGCACCCGCGCCGGACTGCCGCCCCTGTCCCGCGATCCCCTGCTGGCGGCGGCCGCGCAGGCGCACAGCGCCGACATGGTGGCCCGCGACTTCTACTCCCACACCGCGCCCGACGGCAGCAGACCCTGGGACCGGGCCGCGGCGGCGGGCTCCGCGCGACGGACGATCGGCGAGAACATAGCCTGCGGCCAGCGTTCGGCCGCCGAGGTCGTGCGGGGGTGGATGAACAGCCCCGGTCACCGCGCCAACATCCTCAAACCGGACTTCACCCATGTCGGGGTGGGCTTCGCGGGCGGTGGCCGGGCGGGCACGTACTGGACCCAGCTCTTCGGTGCCTGACGCCGGGTCGTCCGGTGCCGTCCGCACCCGGTGGTGGCGCGGGGACGGAGTCCGGGCGAGGATGCCCCCATGAAGGGTGACCTGTTTTCCAGTCGGCACATGGTGCAGCCCGCCACGGCTCCGGGCATGACGGTCCAGAACGCCAAGTGCCTCAGGTACGCGGTGAACGGCGAGATGCTCGCCCGGCAGGGCGCGATGGTCGCCTACCGCGGCAATCTCCAGTTCGAGCGCAAGGGCCAGGGCGTGGGCGGCATGCTCAAGCGAGCGGTGACCGGCGAGGGCCTGCCGTTGATGGCGGTGCGCGGACAGGGCGAGGCCTGGTTCGCGCACGAGGCGCAGAACTGCTTCATCGTCGAGGTCGACCCCGGCGACGAGTTCACCGTCAACGGCCGCAACGTCCTGTGCTTCGACTCCACGCTGTCGTACCGCATCGCGACCGTGAAGGGGGCCGGCATCACCGGCGGCGGCCTGTTCAACAGCGTCTTCACCGGGCACGGCCGACTGGGACTGGTCTGTGAGGGCGATCCGCTGGTCATCCCGGTCTCGCCGCAGTACCCCGTGTACGTGGACACGGACGCGGTCGTCGGCTGGACCGCGGGCCTGGCGACCTCGCTGCACCGTTCGCAGTCGCTCGGCTCGATGCTGCGCGGCGGGTCGGGGGAGGCCGTGCAGCTGGTGCTGCAGGGCGAGGGTCATGTCGTCGTGCGCCCCAGCGAGGTGACACCGCAGAAGGCACAGCAGCACTGAGCGGCCTCCCGGACTCACGGCTTCGCCCGGACCGGCGGTCCCGCAGTGATCTGCGTCTCACGGGCAACCCGGCCGTCCCCGCCGACATCTTGACCGGCAGCAGGTGATGCCCCGGCCTCCGGGCCGGGGCATCTTTCCGATTCCCTATACACGCCATGTATAGACACCGTATATACACATGTTTTATACGCGCAGTGCATACATGGGCGTGCGTCCGGACCGAAAGGCTTCGATGTACGGCAAGGCATTCGCCCCGGAATACCAGGGCGCCCTCACCACCCTGTCGGTGAACTCCTCCCTGACCGATGTACTGGCCGCGGGTACCGAGCAGTTGAGAGCGGCCGAGCGCGAGGGCCGGCCCGGTGAGGCGGCGCGCTCCGGGCTCGCGGTGGCCGAGGCGCACCGCCGGCTGGGGCGCGTCGAGGAGGCCGACCGGGCGTGGAAGGCGAGTTACCGCGCGGCCCGTGCGGCCGGGGACGTGGCGGCGATGGCCTGGGCGCTGTGGAGCGGCGGTACCCTCGCCCGGCAGCGCGGCGCGTTCCCCCTGGCCCGCCGCCTGCTCGGCCTCGCGGCCGAACTCGGTGAGCGCGGCGGGGACGTCGTCGTACGGGGCTACTCCCTCGCCGGACTGGCGGAGACCGGCCGGATCCAGGGCGACTACGAGGCGGTCGGCCGGCTGCACGAGCAGCTCCTGGCCGAGGCCCGGCGGCGCGGCGAGGCCCGGCACACCGTCTGGGCGCTGGAGGGCATCGCGCAGATGCACCGCAACACCGGTGCCCACGACACCGCGTACGCCCTGTTCGAGGAGGCGGCTCGGATCGCCGCCCGGGCCGAGGACCGGCGCGGTCACGCCTGGGCGCTGCGCGGACTCGCCGACGTGGTGTCCGTGCGGGACAAGGACACCGAGCGCGCGCTCGCTCTGCTCTCCGAGGCGGAGGCGACGTGCCGCGCCATGAAGCTCTCCGGCGCCCTGGCCTACAACCACAAGATGCGCGGCAACGTCCTGTACCGCGCCGGGCGTTACGCCGAGGCCCGCACGTGGTACGAGCGGGCGCTCGAGGAGTTCCGCACCATGAGCGAGCCGCGCGGGGAGGCGCTCTCCCGGCTGGGCCTGGCCAAGTCGCTGGCCCGCCTGGGCCGCGACCCCCGCGAGACGGCCGCCGAACTGGCCGGTCTGGCGCGGACACTGGACAGGATCGGCCTCAGGCACGCCCGGGACATGGTCGCGCGGGCCCAGGAGGAGTTCGGCGTGGGCACCGACGCGGTGACGGAGGCCGCCCGGTGACGGCGCTCGGCTCCGCCGCACCGGTCCTCGCTCCCCAGGTCCTCGACCGCTGCCGGGCGTTGGTGCAGCCCGCGCTGGCGGAGGCCGTGGGGCGGCTGCATCCCTGGGTCGGCGAGATGGCGGCGTACGCGTTCGGCTGGTGCGAGGTCGGCGGCGCCCCGGCCGCGGCCCCCGGCGGCAAGGGCGTACGGCAGGCGCTGGCCGTGCTCGGTGCCGAGGCGGCCGGCGCGCCCGGCCGGGCCGGGGTGGCCGCCGCGGTCGCCGTGGAGCTGGTGCACACCTTCTCCCTGCTGCACGACGACATCATGGACGGCGATGCGGCCAGGCGCCGCCGCCCGGCCGTGTGGAAGGCCTACGGCACCGGGCCCGCGGTCCTGGCGGGCGACGCCCTGTTCGCGCTGGCCGTCGAGACGCTCGCCGCCCGGCCGGGCGGCCCCGCGGCCGTCCGGACCCTGTCGGCCGCACTGGGTGATCTGGTGCGCGGGCAGGCGGAGGACCTGCTGTTCGCCGCCCGGCCCTGGACGGGGCCGGAGCGGGTGCGGCCGGACGAGTACCGCGTCATGGCCGAGCGCAAGACGGGGGCGCTGCTGGGGTGCGCGGCGGCACTGGGCTCCGTGCTCGGCGGTGCCGCCGCGGAGACGTCCGCGGCGCTCGACCGTGCGGGACGGCACCTCGGGGTCGCCTTCCAGATCGTCGACGACGTCCTGGGCGTCTGGGGCGACCCGGCGGTCACGGGCAAGCCCGTGCACGGCGATCTGCGCGAGCGGAAGAAGACGTTCCCGGTGCTGGTCGCGCTTCGGACGCCGGCGGCCCCGCGCCTCGCCGCGCTCCTGGAGTCGGGCGCGGATCCGCAAGAGGCGGCCGCGCTGATCGAGCAGGCGGGCGGCCGCTCGGCGGCGCGCACCGAGGCACGCCGTCACCTCGCGGCCGTCGAGGCCGCGCTCACCGCCGTACCGCTGGAGGAGGGGGCGGTCGCCGACCTGCGGTCGCTGCTCGGCTTCCTGGTCCGGCGGGACCTGTGATCCGGCCGCTCCCGCGGCGGCCCGGCGAACGGTGTTGACCTCGGCCGTCCTCCCGGGTGAGGGTTCGTCACGGCACGGATCACGTCCCCCGTGCCGGAGAGGCGGCAGCCGTGATCGGGATCCTCGACATCGAGGCCGCGGCCGAGCGGATCGCCGGGCACGTGGTGCGGACCCCGACCGTGCCGAGCCCCGGGCTGTCGGCGCTGCTCGGCGTCCCGGTCACCGCGAAGCTGGAACTGCTGCAGCGCACCGGTTCGTTCAAGGCGCGGGGTGCGGCGGCGAAGCTGCTGTCGCTGAGCGAGGCCGAGCGGGCGGCCGGGGTCGTGGCGGTGAGCGGCGGCAACCACGGGATCGCCCTCGCGGTCATGGCCTCGGCCCTCGACGTGAAGGCCACGGTGGTGATGCCGCGTTCGGCGCCCGCCCGGTCCGTGGAGATCGTGGAGTCCTCCGGCGCGTCGGTGCGGCTGACCGACGACATGGACGGCGCGTTCGCGCTCATGCCACGGCTCCAGCGGGAGGGGCTGACCCCGGTCCATCCCTTCGACGACCCCGTGGTGATCGCCGGGCAGGGCACCGTGGGGACGGAGTTCGCCGCGGACGCCGGTGACCTCACCGACGTGCTGGTGAGCATCGGGGGCGGCGGACTGGTCGCCGGCGTGGCGACGGCGCTGCGGGCGCTGCGGCCCGGGGTGCGGGTCTGGGGCGTGGAGACCGAGGGCGCGCAGGCGATGTCCGAGGCGCTGGCGGCGGGCGGCCCGGTGCCGGTCGCGCTGTCCTCGATCGTCTCCACGCTCAGCGCTCCGGCCGTGTCGCGGCTGACGTACGAGCATGTCTCGGAGCTGGTCACCGAGGTGCTGGTGGTGCCGGACCGGGAGGCGGTGCGGGGCTCGCTCGACCTCGCGGACCACGCCAAGGTGTGGGCGGAGCCGGCCGCGGGCTGTCTGCTGCCCGCCGCGCGGCGGGTGCTGGAGCGGGTCGGCGAGGGGGCCCGGCTCGGGCTGGTGGTGTGCGGGGGCAACGTCACCACCGGAGACATGATCGCCTGGGCGGACCGCTTCGGGCTGCGCTGAGCGTCCTCGCCCGCGCGGACGGGTGCACACGGTGGCGCCGCCCCGCGCCCCTCCTCTCCCTTACCACCGGTTACCGGCATTTTCCCGGGCCCTCCCTTGAACGGACCCCGCCCGGTCCCCCGTACCTCCGGGAAAGGGGGAACCAGCGGTTTCGAAGAGGGATGGCCATGGGCAGGGCGCACGTCTCCACGCACCGGTCGGTCGGCGGACGGTACCGGCTGGTCGAGATCACTCATCGCGAGACCAACAGCGTCTGCTGGTACGCCGACGACCTGCAGACGGGCCGTCCGTGCCTGGTCACGCGGACCGGGCTGCCGGAGGATCCGGGCGGCGCCGCGCGCCGTGTCCCTTCCCGCGTCCTGCGGACGACCGAGAGCGTGTCGCGGCTGTGCCCCGGCCGGATCGCCACCGTCGTCGACGCCGTCGGCGAGGACGGCTCGCTGTGGACCGTCACCGCCTGGATCGACGGCACACCGCTCGGCGAGGTCATCGCCGAGCAGGGCACCCTCAACCACGTACGGACCGCCCGCATCGCGCTGGAGCTGCTCGACGTGCTGGACGCCGCGCACGCCGAGGGCATCACGCACGGGGAACTCAGCCCCGGCCAGGTGTTCGTGCGGGAGGGCGGCCCCGTGGTCGTCACCGGGTACGGTCTGGCCGGCTCGACGTCCGTGCCCCGGCTCACGGCACCGTCGTACGCCGCTCCGGAGCAGGCCCGCGACGAGCGGACCGGTCCGGCGGCGGACCTGTGGGCGCTGGGCGCGATCCTCTACACGATGCTCGAGGGGCGGCCGCCGTTCCGTGACCGGGGCCGGCCCGCGTCCACGCTGAAGGGGGTGGACCGGCTGCCGCTGCGCACACCGGTGCGGGCCGGTCCGCTCACCCGGGTCGTCCAGGGGCTGTTGCGCAAGGACCCGCGCGAGCGGCTGACCCGGCAGGTGGTCCGCGAGGTGCTCACCCGCGTGCTCAGCGAGGACCCCGGGGCCGCCCCGGGGGCCGTGCCGGGCCCCCGGCTGCGCGGCGGGTACACCACCCCGCGGTACGCCGGCCGGGAGTGGAGCGGACGGACGATGGTCCTCGGCACCACCCTGGCCGTCGTCACCGTGGCGGTGGCCGTGCTCGCCGCGACGCAAGGGCTGCCCGGCACCGGCTCCGCAGCCCCCGCGCCGACGGCCCCGACGGCCTCCGCGCCGGGCGGTCCGCGGGCGCCCGGCGACCGGGGGACCGCCCGGCCGCCGGCCGCGCCCGCGCCCGCCCCCACCCCGCCCCCCTCGGGCACGGCGGCTCTCCCGCCCGGCTACCGGACCTACCGTGCGCCGGAGGGCTTCTCCGTCGCGCTGCCCGAGGGCTGGGAACGGCTGGGCACCTCGCGCGCCGCCGGCCTGGCCTACCGTGTCACCTTCGGCGCGGACGGGGATCCACGCACGCTCGCCGTCACCTACAGCGAGCGCGTGGGGCCGGACGCCGTGGCCGTGTGGCGGGACGATGTGGAACCGCGCCTGGAGCGGTCCGGCGGCTACGAGCGGATCGGCTCGATCCGCGCGACGACGTACCAGGGGCGCGAGGCCGCCGACATGGAGTGGTACGCCGAGGCCGACGGCAGCCGGCTGCGCACCTTCGGCCGTGGACTCCTCCTGGGCGGCGGGCGCGGCTTCTCGCTGCGCTGGACGACGCCGGCCGCCGACTGGGGCGACGCCGCGAGCCGGGAGGCGCTGCGGGCCTTCCTGCGGACGTTCCGCCCGGCCTCAGGCTGAGCCGCGCGACGGGGGTCCCCCCTGTCCGGGCGGAGCCGGGGGCCTGGGGGAGCGCAGCATGCGCAGGGGCGCCCGGTGCAGCGGGCGGGTGTGCCAGCGGGCCGTGAAGGTCCGGTCCGCGAGGGAGCACGTGACCGTCAGCCGGTGCGGGGTGTCCAGGAACACCACGTCCACGGCGAGGGTGCCGTCCCCGGTCCAGCCGCCGCTGACGGCGGTGGGCAAGGGCTCCTCGGCGGTCGTCCACCCCGGCCCGCCGAGCCGCGTCCCGAACCGGTGGCCGTCGTCGGTGAGGCACAGCGTCCAGCCGCCGTCGGCGTCCTCCGTGACCTCGGCCGCGGTCAGGGTCGGCTGGTCGGCGCAGGACCCGCCGTACGGGGTGAACAGGGCGGCGGACCAGTCCCGCGCCCGCTCCGGCGGTACGGGGCTCCCCTTGGCCGGCGGCAGGGCGAGCCGTTCGAGGCGCTCGCGCAGGGCGCTGTCCGCGGCCTCCCGGCCGAAGAGCGGCCCGGGACGGAAGGCGGGCAGGAGATGCCGCCAGACCAGGTTCAGGTACTCCTGCATCCGCTCGGTCGCCGTCGTGGCGGCGATCACCGCGTCGTGCTCGGGCAGGACCAGGCAGAACTGCCCGTACGCCCCGTCGCCGCGGTACCCGTGCCGGGACATCCAGAACTGGTGGCCGTAGCCCCGGTCCCAGTCCTGCCGGTCCTGCTCCCCCATGGCCCCGGCGGTCGGCATGTGCGGGCGTGCGGCGCGGGCGACCCATCCCTCGGGCAGCAGCCGTTCGCCCTGCCAGACCCCGTCGTTCAGATACAGCAGGCCGAGCCGGGCGACGGCGTCGGTGGTGGCGTGCAGTCCGCTGAAGCCGATCTCGCGGCCGGTGCCGTCCCGCAGCCACAGCGCCTCGCCGATGCCCAGCGGGTCCAGCAGCCGCGGCCGCAGATAGGCGGTGAGGGACTGTCCGGTGACGCGCTGCACGATCGCGCCGAGCGTGTAGGTGTTGGGCTGGTTGTAGGCGAAGACCGTGCCCGGATCGCGGTCCGGGGGCAGCAGCAGGAACCCGCGCACGGGTTCGGCGGGGTCGGCGCCGTACGCCTCGTCGACGGTCTCGCCCTCGTGGCCGCTGGCCATGGACGCCACGTGCCGCACCCGTATCGCCCGGCTGCGCGGGTGGGTGACGTCGGCCTCGAACTCCGGGAAGTACGACAGCACCGGGGCGTCGAAGTCGATCAGCCCCTCGGCCTCGGCGAGGGCGGCCGCGGTGACCGTGAAGCTCTTGCTGAGCGAGTAGAGCAGATGCGGGCGTGAGGCGGTGTACGGGGCCCACCACCCGGAGGCCACGAGGTGGCCGTGGCGCAGGATCATCAGACTGTGCGGCTCGATGTCCGGGGCGGCTTCGAGGGCGTCGAGGAAGGCGTGGACGCCGGACGCGTCCACGCCCTGGACGGCCGGGGCGGCGGCGGGGAGCGGGCGGGCACTCATGCAGGGATCCTGCCCGGCCACCGACGGGTGATCCACCGTTTTCCCGTTCCGCGACCGGGGACCCGGGCATCATGGTGCGAATCGGATACACGATGATGACCGAGCAGGCCGGACCCCGTGAGCTGGTCGGTCATGTGGTGCGGGCCGAGGAGGCGGGCTTCGACTTCTCGGTGACCTCGGACCACTACTTCCCCTGGCTGCGCTCACAGGGTCACTCGCCGTACGCGTGGAGCGTGCTGGGCGCCGCCGCACAGGCCACCTCGCGCATTCCGCTGATGACGTACGTGACGTGCCCGACGTTCCGCTACCACCCGGCGGTGGTGGCGCAGAAGGCGGCGACGATGCAGTTGCTGTCCGAGGGCCGGTTCCGGCTGGGGCTCGGCTCGGGCGAGAACCTCAACGAGCACGTGGTGGGTGGTGGCTGGCCGTCCGTGGACGTGCGGCACGAGATGCTCGAGGAGGCGGTGGAGATCATCCGTGCCCTCTTCGAGGGCGGTCACGTCACTCGTCACGGCACCCACTTCGACGTCGAGTCGGCCCGGTTGTGGGACCTGCCGGACCAGCCGCCGCCGATCGGCATCGCGGTCTCGGGGAAGCGGTCCTGCGCCCTCGCGGGCCGGCTCGCCGATCTGGTGATCGCCACGGAGCCCAAGGCGGAGCTGCTCGACGCCTTCGACCGGCACGGCGGGGAGGGCAAGCCGCGGGTGGGGCAGCTGCCGGTGTGCTACGACCCCGACCGGGACGCGGCCGTCGAGCGCGCCCACGCCCAGTTCCGCTGGTTCGGCAACGGCTGGAAGGTCAACTCCGAGCTGCCGCACCCGGACTCCTTCGAGTCGGCGACGCAGTTCGTCACGCCGGACGACGTCTCCGGGTCGATCCCGTGCGGCAGCGACCCGGAGGACTTCGTCGAGGCCGTCCGCCCCTACGCGGAGGCCGGTTTCACCGAGATCGCCCTGGTGCAGGTCGGCGGCGAGTCGCAGCCGCGGTTCCTGGACTGGTCGGAGAAGACGCTGCTGCCGGCGCTGCGGGACGCCTTCGGCTGACACCGGAGCGCACGCGGGCCCCTTCCCTTCCCGGGTCGTGGGAAGGGAAGGGGCGGAGGATTCACCCGGAGGGCTGAGCATGGTGCGCGAACTCGGGGTACTAGAGGGCTCTACGTCGGTACTTCCCGGAGGCCCTCTCGTGAACTCGTTCGTGCACAAGACCCTGGTGGTGGAGCTCCAGGCGGGCGTCGCGGATCGTTTTCCCGTGCTCGCCCACCTCGGTTACGACCCCTCCGACCCGTTCGCCGTCACCATCGTCTTCAGCCACGACGGCCGGGTCCTCGCGCGCTGGCAGCTGGACCGGGAAATGGTCGCCGAGGGTCTCACCCGCCCGGTGGGGACCGGGGACGTGCGGCTGCGCCCGGAGTCCCGGGGTGTGGGGCGGGAGCTGCGGATGGAGTTCCTCGGTGAGGCCCACGCCGACGGCGGCCGGCACCACGCGGTGGTGTTCGCCTGGGCCCAGACGATCGGCGACTTCCTGCACGAGACGCACCGGCTGGTCCCGCCGGGGCACGAGGAGGTCCGCGTCGACGACTTCCTCGCGGACGTGCTCACGGGGAACTGAGCCGCGGGCGGGCGCGGCGCTCATCGCGCCGTATGACGGTGCCGGGTCCACATCGGGAGGCCGAACCAGCACAGCAGGTACCAGCAGACCACCCCGGCGACCAGGTACGGGACGGAGTCGTCGTGGGTCGCCACGCGCAGGATCAGCAGCAGCGAGGCGCTGGTGGTGGCGAGCAGCAGCAGGAGGCCGAGCAGGGTCAGCCGGGAGGCCCACTGCACCGCCTGGGGTTTGATGCGCCGTCCGGAGACGAGGCGGTGCAGCGACACCGGGCCGATGAGCGCGCCGGTGGCGCACGCGCCCAGGACGACGGTCACGATGTAGATCGCCTGGTCCGTGTCGGACAGGTCCGCGTACTTCGGGGTGAACACGACGGTCAGCAGGAAGCCGAAGAGGATCTGCACACCCATCTGGGCGACGCGGACCTCCTGGATCAGCTCCTGCCACATCCGGTCCGCCCTCTCCTCCTCGGTCTCGTTGCGCCCTCTGCGCCTGCTCCGGCCCTGCTCCGCGTCCGTCACGGTGCGCCTCCCTGGGTGAACGACATCGCCCTCCTGTGTTCCCGAGAGTTCCCCGTCCACCGCCCTTCTCCCGGGTCGGATCGCGGTTTGGGGGTGCGGCGCGCGGTTACACGGACCGCGATGCCGCCGAGGCGACGACAGCGAGGCCAGGAGGTCGTGGCACACATGTCCGATACCCAGCTCACCGTGACGCTCAGCGGCGGGGACGCCGACGACGCACGCACGGTCGTCCGGACCCTGGAGGGGGCGTTCGGGGCGCCGGACCAGTCGCCCTCCGACGAGAGGGCCACGGTCCGCGTGGCGACGTTCACCGGAGAGGGACGGGGCACGGCCCCGCACGCGGACGCCGGTCGTCTGTCGGCGCCGGTGACCGTCACCGTGCAGGGCACCCCGGAGGCGGTGCAGCGGGCGAGTGACACGCTCACGCGGGCCTTCGCGGCACGCGACGAGGGCACCGTCTCCGGCGACCAGGAGCAGGAGAGGCAACTGCTCCTGGAGCCGTGATTCCCCCGTGGTTCCCCCCCCCGGCCCGCCTCACCAGCGGGATTCGACCTGGTCCTTGATCCTCCGCTCGTAGAGGTCACGGATCGCCGCGAGCGTCGCCTCGGGCAGCTCCGGCAGCCGGGCGGCGGCCGTGTTGGCGCGGGCCTGCTCGGGTGAGCGGGCGCCGGGGATGACGGTGGTGACGCCGGGCTGCTGGACGATCCAGCGCAGCGCCAGCTGGGCCGGCGTGTATCCCTCCGGGGCGAGCGCCGCGAACTCGGCGGCGGCCTCGACACCGGTCGCGTAGTCGACGCCGGAGAAGGTCTCCCCCTGGTCGAAGGACTCGCCGTGCCGGTTGAAGGTGCGGTGGTCGTTCTCGGGGAAGACCGTGTCCTTCGTGTACTTGCCCGACAGCAGCCCGGAGGCCAGCGGGACGCGGGCGATGATGCCGACGCCCGCCGCACGGGCCGCGGGAAGCACCTCGCGCAGCGGCTTCATGCGGAACGGGTTGAGAATGATCTGCACGCTCGCCACGTTCGGCCGGGCGATCGCGGTCAGTGCCTCGGCGCAGGTCTCCACGCTGACCCCGTAGGCGGCGATGCGCTCCTCCGCCACCAGCGTGTCGAGGGCGTCGAAGACCTCGTCGGTGGAGTAGACGGGGGTCGGCGGGCAGTGCAGCTGCACCAGGTCGATGCGGTCGACGCCGAGGTTGCGCCGCGAGCGGTCGTTCCAGGCGCGGAAGTTGTCCAGGACGTAGTTCTCGGGGATCTGCTCGACCCGGCGGCCCATCTTGGTGGCGACCAGCACGTGCAGATCGGGCCGGCCGCTCAGGAACGACGCGATGGTCCGCTCGCTGCGCCCGTCGCCGTACACGTCGGCGGTGTCGAAGAAGGTGACTCCCGACTCGGCCGCGGCCTCCAGTACCGCCAGGGCTTCCCTGTCGTCGACGTCCCCCCAGTCCGCTCCGAGTTGCCATGTGCCGAGACCGATCACGGAGGCGTGCTGACCCGACCTGTCGAATGTGCGCTCGTCCATGGCGTCAGTCTGTCATCCGCCGCGGCGAGCGGCAGACGCGCCGATCCGATGGTGTCCCCCGGGCACGCTCCCCGTCGGATCGCGCCAATCTCACGGCGTGACGCGGACCACGTGGTGTGCGCCACCGGCGAAAGATCACCCGGCGGGGTGTCCCGCGCGGGGCGGAATTTTCCGTTCCGCCGCCTCGTGCCCAGCACGTACAGCAAGATCATCTTTGTTCAAGTCCGTACGGCATGACAGGAATTGCCCGGATCGCGGCCAACCGCTCCGAGGGCGTTTCTCCCGTTACCGGCACGGACGGTAAGCATGCGGGGTCCTGACCCGGAACCGACCCCAGGAGATCCGTATGCCGGAACTCAGCCGTCGCCGCGCGCTCACCGCGGCGGCCGCTCTCACCGCCGCCGCGGGGGCCCAGCCGGCCCTCGCCCCGTCCGCCCGGGCCGCCCACGGCTCCCCCGCGGGCTTCGACGAGGTCTACAAGGGCCGCCGGATACAGGGCCGGCCGGCCGCCGGCGGTCATCACCACCACGGGTCCGGTTACGCCGTGTTCGTCGACGGCGTGGAACTGCACGTGATGCGGAACGCCGACGGCAGCTGGATCAGCGTCGTCAGTCACTACGACCCGGTACCCACCCCGCGCGCCGCCGCCCGTGCCGCGGTGGACGAGCTGCAGGGTGTCCCGCTCCTGCCCTTCCCCGCCAACTGATCATCGCCGTAAGCACGTTGGGAGCACCCCGCACATGACCGTCCGCAAGAACCAGGCGAGCCTGACCGCCGAGGAGAAGCGCCGTTTCGTCGCCGCGCTGCTGGAGCTCAAGCGCAGCGGCCGTTACGACGAGTTCGTCACCACCCACAACGCCTTCATCGTGTCCGACACCGACCACGGCGAGCGGACGGGACACCGCTCGCCGTCCTTCCTGCCCTGGCACCGCAGGTTCCTCCTGGAGTTCGAGCGGGCGCTGCAGTCGGTGGACGCGTCGGTGGCCCTGCCGTACTGGGACTGGAGCACCGACGACTCGGTGCGCTCCTCGCTGTGGGCGCCCGACTTCCTCGGCGGCAGCGGGCGCAGCCGGGACGGCCGGGTGATGGACGGGCCGTTCGCCGCGTCCACCGGGAACTGGCCGGTCACCGTGCGGGTGGACGGCCGCACCTATCTCAGACGCTCGCTCGGTGCCGGCGGACGCACCCTGCCGACGCGGGCGGAGGTCGAGTCCGTGCTGTCGATGCCCACGTACGACATGCCGCCCTGGAACAGCGGCTCGGACGGCTTCCGCAACCACCTGGAGGGCTGGCGCGGGGTCAATCTGCACAACCGGGTCCATGTGTGGGTCGGCGGGCAGATGGCCACCGGGGTGTCCCCCAACGACCCGGTGTTCTGGCTGCACCACGCCTACATCGACAAGCTGTGGGCCGAGTGGCAGCGCCGCCACCCCGGTTCCGGCTATCTGCCGGCCGGCGGCACACCGGACGTCGTCGACCTGGACGAGACCCTGCGGCCGTGGCACGACACGACCCCGGCGGACCTGCTGGACCACACGCCGCACTACACCTTCGACGCCTGATCAGGTGCTCACGGCGGTCCGGCACTCGGGGTGGCCCCAGCCCTTGTCGTTCTTGGCGATGGGTTCACCGGCGGCGTAGGAGCGGCCGCACGGGCAGCGGCCGGGGAACTTCGCCTTGATCGTGCGGGACGACGAGCCGCCGCCGCGCGGCCGGGACGCCTTGGTCGCGCCGGACCTGCGCCTGGCGGCGCCGGCCGGCGGGGCGTCCGGGGACGGCGGCGGCTCGGGCGAGCCCAGCTCGCTGCCGGCGTCCTGCTGGAGGGTGGCCGCCTGGCTGGCGGCGCGGTCGGCGAAGTCGTTGAGCCGGTCGCCGTCGACCTGGTGGGCGGGGACGTAGCGGAACTCCACCGAGCGGTCCTGCAGGAGTGCGTCGATGCGGACGACGAGCTCCTGGTTGGCGACCGGTTTGCCGGCCGCCGTGCGCCAGCCGTTGCGCTTCCAGCCGGGCAGCCAGGTGGTGACGGCCTTCATGGCGTACTGCGAGTCCATCCGGACCTCCAGCGGCACGGCCGGGTCGGTCGCCGCCAGCAGCCGCTCCAGCGCGGTGAGTTCGGCGACGTTGTTGGTGGCTCTGCCGAGTGCCCCCGCCTCCCAGCGGACCGGGGTCTCGAAGGCGTCGGCCACCACCCAGGCCCAGCCGGCGGGCCCGGGGTTTCCCTTGCAAGCCCCGTCGCACGCGGCCACAACACGTTCACGCATGCGCCCGATCATGCCATGGACGGGCGGCGTGCCCGTCCCGGCCGGGGCAGCCCCTCAGATCACCTCGGTCGTCCTCGGCACCTCGCCCACCGTGGTCGTGAGGTCGATCACCGAGAAGTTCGCGCCCTGCGGGTCGCCGAGCGCCGCGTACCGGCCGAAGGGGCTGTCCACCGGCCCGGACCGCAGGACGCCGCCCCGCTCGGTGGCCCTGGTCACGGCCTCGTCGCAGTCCGCGACGGTGAAGTAGACGTCGATGTACGGGGGCGCCTCGGGCGGGAAGTCGTCCGTCATCCGCGTCCGGCCGAGCACGCTGCGCTCGCCGAGGTCGTAGATCCGGTAGTCCGGCTCGCCCGCCAGCCGCTTCGACCGGTAGGAGAAGACGGCGGGGAAGAAGGCGTCGGACTTCTCGGGCTCCCGGGTGAAGACCTCCGCCCAGCAGTACGCGCCCGGTACGGCCGCCACCTCGAAGCCCTCGTGGGTGCCGGCCTGCCAGAGCCCGAAGACGACCCCGCCGGGGTCGCGCGCCAGGCACATCGTGCCGAAGTCGCCGACCTGCATCGGCTCCATCAGCAGCTCACCGCCGCCGTCCCGGATCCGGGCGGCGGTGGCGGCGGCGTCCTCGGTCGCGAAGTACAGGCACCACTGGGACGGACCCTCCTGGCCGGGCATGGGCGGCACCACGGCGGCCACCGCCTTCCCGCCGGCGTAGACCTCGGTGTAGTCACCGAACTCCGTCGGCGCCTCGCTGAAGGTCCAGCCGAGGACGTCTCCGTAGAAGCGCTTGGCCCCCTCGACGTCGCTGAACATCGCGTCGGCCCAGCACGGGGTCCCCTCGGGCGGTGCGGCCATGACGTGGGCCCTCTCCGGAACGGGTGGTCGGTCCGTCTTCTCACGCTAGCCACCGCCGCCCCCACCCGCGCGCCGAGCGGCGCCGCACGGGCCGGGCCGGACCGGGATCCGGTGCGAGGGGTGCGAAGGAGGGGGGAAAGGGAGGCGATCCGTCCTGAAGCGTGTCTTCCCCCCTGGACCCGGTTGTGCTTGCCTGGGGAGCCGTTTCGCAGGCCGGGGCGGGAGTCGCCGTATGCGCAAGCCGTGGGTCGTGGGAGTGCTGCTGGCCGCCGTGCTGCTCGGCGCGTGCACGGACCCGTCGTCCGGGCCGGGGGCCGAGCCGCCGCCGCTCGCCTCGCCGAACTCGCCGAAGGCGTCGGCCACCACGCACCAGCGGCCCGTCGCCTCCCCGAGGGCCGCGCCCGGGGAACCGCCGACGGTGCTGTACCTCGGGGACTCGCTGGCGGTGGAGAACCAGAAGGTCCTCGGCGGGCGACTGCGCACGGATCTGCGCGCCCGCTACACGAGCGCGCCCCACTCGGGCACCACCCTGTGCGACTACCTGGAGGGCTCCGTCGAGCGGTCCCTCGTGCCCGCCCCGGACAAGGCGGCGGCGCTGGTGCGCTCGCTGCGGCCGGACTACGTGGTGCTGCAGTTCTGGGGCAACGCCTGGGGCTACACGCCGTGCATGGACGGGATCACCTACGACGCCTCGCGGGAGAAGTACCTCGAGCGGTACGCGGCCGACGCGCGGCGGCTCACCGAGCAGATCGCCGCCGCCGGGGGATCCCGGCGGCCCCGGATCGTCTGGGTGCTGCAGGGCCCCGACCCGATCACCCCCGACCGGGTCCGCCTGGTCAACGCGCTCTACGAGGAGCGGGCCGCCGCCTCCGGCGACCTCGTCGCGGACGCGGGACGGACGGTGAGTCCGCCGGGGGCGCGGTACGCCTGGACGCAGTACCTGCCGTGCGACGCCTACGAGCGGGCCCACCCCGGCCACTGCACCCAGCCCGGCCGCGACCGCACGGCCCTGCACCGGGACGACGACCACCTGCACTTCTGCCTGGCGCCCACGACGTCCAGGCCGAAGCCCTGCCCGGTCCGTTCGCCGGGGATCCTGCGCATGGCGCGGGAGATCACCCGGGTGATCGGGGAGCACGTCCGCACGAGCTGACCGGGCGGCGGCAAATCCGTTGGACGAAGGGCCTGTTCGCCGCTGGGATGGACCGCATGAGTGCCATGAGGATGCACCCCGGCGAAGTGGACCTCGACGCCGGACCGGTCGGCCGGCTGGTCGCCGGCCGGTTCCCCCGGTGGGCCGGGCTGCCGGTGGAGCGGCTGCGGTCCTCGGGGACCGAGAACGCCATGTTCCGCCTCGGCTCGGACCTGGTGGTGCGGCTTCCCCGTCACCCCGGTGCCGTCGAGGGCGTGGCGCACGAGCAGCGGTGGCTGCCCCGGCTCGGCCCGCTCCTGCCGTTCGCCGTGCCCGAACCGCTCGGGCGGGGCGGGCCCGGTGAGGGTTTCCCGTGGCCCTGGTCGGTGTACCGCTGGCTGGACGGCTCCAACCCGGTCGTGGGGGCGCTCGACGACCCCGAGTCGCTCGCCCGGGACCTGGCGGCGTTCGTCACCGCCCTGCGCGGGATCGACGCGGCGGGCGGGCCGGTGTGCCACCGGGGTGTCCCCCTGGCGAGCCGGGACGCCCCGACGCGCGAGGCGATCGCGCGGCTGGCGGGGCGGATCGACACCGCCGCGGTGACGGACCTGTGGGAGGAGGCGCTGGAGGTTCCGGAGTACGCCGGTGCGCCGGTGTGGGCGCACGGTGATCTGTCGCCGGGCAATGTGCTGGTCGACGGCGGACGGCTGACCGCGGTGATCGACTTCGGCAGCGCGGGGGTGGGTGACCCCGCCGTGGACCTGATCGTCGCCTGGAATCTGCTGCCCGCCGAGGTGCGCGGCACCTTCCGTGCGGCGGTGGGCGCCGACGAGGCGCAGTGGGCGCGCGGGCGGGGCTGGGCGCTGTCGGTCTCGCTCATCCAGCTGCCGTACTACTGGGACACCAACCCGCCGCTGGCGGCGAACTCACGGCATGTGATCAAGGAGATGCTGGCCGAACGCGGGTAGGGGCGGGGCCGTCCGCGCGCCGTCGGGTCCCGCCCCGCGCCGGCCGTCACCCGCCCGCGTACGCCCTCTCCAGGGCCGCGATGTCGAGCCTGCCCATCGACATCATGGCCTTCATCACGCGGCCCGCCTTCTCCGTGTCCGGGTCGCTGATCATCTCGGGCAGCCGGGTCGGGACGACCTGCCAGGACACGCCGAACCTGTCCTTGAGCCAGCCGCAGGGGCCGTGCTCACCGCCACCCTCGACGAGCTTGTCCCAGTAGTGGTCGACCTCGTCCTGGTCGGCGCAGCCGACCTGGAAGGAGATCGCCTCGTTGAACGTGAACTCGGGCCCGCCGTTCAGCGCGATGAACTTCTGGCCGTCGGCCGTGAACTCCACGGTGAGAACGGTGCCCGCGGGGCCGGGGCCGGCCTCGGTGTGCCGGACGATCCGGCCGACGCCCGAGTTCTTGAAGACGGAGACGTAGAAGTTCGCGGCCTCCTCGGCCTGCCCGTCGTACCAGAGACACGTGGTGAATCCGTCGGTGGTCATGAGTACCTCCTGGGCGCGGAACGCGGTCATCGGTGTTGACCCGTCCGCGCCGGGAAACTCATCGGTGGGCGGGAGGACAATGCGGACGGGCGCACCGGCCCGCGCGCCTAGCATCGCGGTCATGACGTCATCGCCCGCCGAGACCATCCGGCCCTTCCGCATCGCCGTCCCCCAGCGCGACCTCGACGATCTGCACGACCGGCTCGACCGCACCCGCTGGCCGGACCCGCTCGCCGGTACGGGCTGGGCCTACGGGGTGCCGCAGGAGTACCTGCGCGAGCTCGTGCGGTACTGGCGGCACACCTACGACTGGCGGGCCGCCGAGGCGCGGCTGAACGAGTGGCCCCAGTTCACCACCACCATCGACGGCGCCACCGTGCACTTCGCCCATGTCCGCTCCCCCGAGCCGGACGCCACCCCGCTGGTCATCACGCACGGCTGGCCGGGGTCGATCGTGGAGTTCCTGGACGTGGTCGGCCCGTTGACCGATCCGGCCGCTCACGGGGGCGATCCCGCCGACGCGTTCCACGTCGTGGTGCCGAGCATCCCGGGGTTCGGGCTGTCCGGGCCCGCGCCGGGCACCGGCTGGGAGGCGGGCCGGGTCGCCGACGCCTGGGCCGAGCTGATGCGGAGGCTCGGCTACGAGCGGTTCGGCGCGCAGGGCGGCGACTGGGGCGCCGCCGTCTCCCGCGAGCTGGGCCGGGCGCACCCGGAGCGGGTCATCGGCGTGCACCTCAATCTGCTGCCGGGCGCGCAGGCGGTCACGGAACCGACCGCGGAGGAACTGGAGGAGCTCGATCCCGAGGAGCGGGCGCGCACCCTGACCTCCTGGCGGCGGTGGAGCGAGTGGTCCCGGGAGGGCACCGGGTACGCCGTCCTGCACGCGACCCGGCCGCAGACCCTGGCGTACGCGCTGCACGACTCGCCGGTCGGCCAACTCGCCTGGATCGTGGAGAAGTTCCGGGAGTGGACCGACTCCGATGAGCTGCCGGAGGAGGCGGTGGACCGGGACCTGCTGCTGACCAATGTGATGCTGTACTGGCTGACCGGGACGGCGGGTTCGTCCGCCCGGATCTACTACGAGCGGGCGCACGCCACGGGCCGCGCCGCCCGTCCCGCCGAGCCGTCGACGGCGCCGACGGCGATCGCCCTGTTCCCGGCCGAGCTGCAGATCCCGCTGCGGCACAAGGCGGAGCGCACGGAGAACCTGGTGCGCTGGACGGAGTTCGACCGGGGCGGGCACTTCGCGGCGATGGAGGAGCCGGACCTGCTGGTGGGCGATGTGCGGGCCTTCTTCCGGGAGTTGAGGCGGAGGCAGGCCGGATGAGCGCTCTGCCCGCGGCGAATCTGCCGCGGGCAGAGAAAGGTCCGCCGGGCCCCGCCGCCGGTCAAGAGTGGAGACACGCGGCCGCACCGGCCGCGTTCCGACAAGCGACCACCAGGAGCGCCGATGTCTCCACTCACCGCCGGCCCGTGGCCGGTCCCGCTGCCCCGCGCCGAGGAGGGCGACACCCCGCCGACCCGGTTCGACGACCACCTCGCCGCCCAGCTGCTCGCCCAGCGGATCGTGCTGCTGGGCACCCAGGTCGACGAGGTGTCCGCGAACCGGGTGTGCGCGCAGTTGCTGATCCTGTCCGCGGAGGACCCGCGCACCGACATCAGTCTGTACATCAACAGCCCCGGCGGCTCCGTGCACGCGGGTCTGGCGATCTACGACACGATGCGGCTGATCCCGAACGACGTCTCGACCCTCGCCATGGGATTCGCCGCCAGCATGGGGCAGTTCCTGCTGAGCGTGGGCACGGCCGGCAAGCGGTACGCCCTGCCGAACGCGCGGATCATGATGCACCAGCCGTCGGCGGGGATCGGCGGCACCACCGCCGACATCGAGATCCAGGCGGAGAACCTGGAGTTCACCAAGCGGACCATCGAGCGGATCACCGCCGAGCACACCGGGCAGTCCCCGGAGACCATCTCCCGGGACGGCGACCGGGACCGCTGGTTCACGGCCGAGGAGGCCAGGGAGTACGGGATGGTGGACCGGGTGGTGGAGTCGCTCGCCGACGTCCGCCCGGCCGCGACGCGGCGCAGGATGGGACTGCAGTGATGGGGACGTACACGATTCCGAACGTCGTCGAGCGCACTCCGCAGGGCGAGCGGTCCTACGACGTGTTCAGCCGGCTGCTGTCCGAGCGGATCATCTTCCTCGGCACCGAGATCGACGACGGAGTGGCCAATGTGGTCATCGCGCAACTGCTCCATCTGGAGTCGGCGGCGCCGGAGAGCGAGATCTCGATCTACCTCAACTCCCCCGGCGGATCGTTCACCTCGCTCATGGCGATCTACGACACGATGACGTTCGTGCAGGCGCCGATCTCGACCTTCTGCGTCGGCCAGGCGGCGTCCACGGCGGCCGTACTGCTGGCCGGCGGGGATCCGGGGCGGCGGTTCGTGCTGGAGCACGCGCGGGTGCTGCTGGGCCAGCCGGCCACCGGCGGCGCGCGGGGCACGGTCTCCGACCTGTCGCTCCAGGCCAAGGAGATGGTGCGGATCCGCTCGCAGGTGGAGGAGGTGCTGTCCCGGCACACGCACCACGACGTGGCGACCCTGCGCGCGGACATGGACCGCGACAAGGTGTTCACGGCGCAGGAGGCCGTGGCGTACGGCCTGGCCGACGAGGTGCTGAGCCGGCGCCTCGTACGGGTGTGAGGCGCCGGACCACGCGGGACGTCAGGCCGCCAGGCACAGCCCGTCGTGCGAGGAGCCGGGCCTCCCCCGGCTCGCGCCGAGCTGCCGGCCGGTGACGCGGACGAGCTCCCCGTGGGCCCGCGCGAGCAGGTCGCCGAGGCCGAGCCCGAGGGCCTGGGCGGCGGCCGCGAGGACCTCCGAGGAGGCTTCCTTGCGGCCCCGCTCCACCTCGGACAGGTACGGCATCGAGATCCGGGCCGCTTCGGCGACGTCCTTCAGCGTCCGCTCCTGGGCGAGCCGCTCCCGGCGCAGCACGTCGCCCACGAGGTCGCGCCACAGTGGCTCCCTGCCGGCGGGGGCGGGAGCGGACGGTGCCGGGGCGGGGGCCGGGCCGGGCGGCGCGGCGGGGCGCGCGGGCCCCGGGCGCGCGGCCGTCGGTCGCAGGGGAATGACACGGGCGTGGTTCGGCGCTTGGCGATTCACCCCTCCAGCCTAGGAATCCCGGCCCCGAGGGGAAGGGAGCGGCATTCCGCCCTGAGTGAAGCAGGCCGGCGCGAGGTGTCCGGGCCCGGCCCGGGCTGCCGTGCGGGCTCCTCCCCCGTACCCTCGGACATACGGGTGACGAGCATCCTCACGACCTGGTGGCCCCGTGGTCCCCGCGGTGCGAGCTGCTCGGAACATCACAGGAATGTGTCCGCACGACCTGGGTACCCGCAAGCCCGGAAGGGCCCTGGCACAGGTCAGCCGTGACGTTCGTGGGGAGAGGCAATGGAGACCGCCGTGATCCGGTCGCAGGCACAGGTCGTCGACGAGCACACCGAAGCCGGGACGGGTGACGGAAGCCTGCCCGGAGTGGCGGACCCGCGAACCGTCGCCCCGCGCGACGCGAGAGAGCTGTCCCGTCAGTTCTTCCGCCGCCTGGCGGAGCTGGAAGAGGGCACGCACGAGTACCAGTACGCGCGCAACACCCTCATCGAGATGAACATGTCCCTCGTGCGGTTCGCCGCCGGACGGTTCCGCGGTCGCGGCGACGACATGGACGACATCGTGCAGACCGGCATGATCGGTCTGATCAAGGCCATCGACCGGTTCGAGCTGTCGCGCGAGGTGGAGTTCACCTCCTTCGCGCTGCCGTACATCGTCGGCGAGATCAAGCGTTTCTTCCGGGACACGACCTGGGCCGTGCACGTGCCGCGCCGGCTCCAGGAACTGCGCGTCGAGCTGGCCAAGGCCCGCGAGGAACTGGCCAGCCGGCTGGACCGGGAGCCCACGGTCGCCGAGCTCGCCACGCTGATGAACATCACCGAGGACCAGGTCATCGAGGGACAGATCGCCGCGAACGGGTACAACTCCTCGTCGCTGGACGCCGCCCTCACCGGTGACGGCCCGGAGAGCGGGGAGGCCGTCCTCGCCGACTTCATCGGCGTGGAGGAGGAGGGGCTGCGGCTCGTCGAGGACTTCCACGCGCTCGCGCCCCTCATGGCCGAGCTCAGCGAACGCGACCGGCAGATCATCCACATGCGGTTCGTGGAGGAGGCCACCCAGGCGGAGATCGGCGAACGTCTCGGCTGCTCGCAGATGCACGTGTCCCGCCTGATCAAGCGGATCATCACCCGGCTGCGCGAGGGCATGCTGGGCGAGCTCGGCTGCGCCTGACCCCGGGAGACGGTACGCGGGCGCGGCCGCCGTCCCGCGTCGCACGGAGGACGGCGGCCGCGCCCGCGTGCCGTCGGTCCCTGTGGAGGAACGGAAGGAAGCCGCTCCGGGGCGGCCGGTCCGAAGGAGGAGGGGTGATCCGGCGGTCGCTCAGTCGCCGTCGAGGGCGATCACCGCGCGCACCCGCTTGCCGACCGGCACCCGCTCCACGCTGATGTCCCGGGCCAGCGCCCGCACGATCTCCAGACCGTGCCGGCCGACGCGCTGGGGATCGCGGGGGAAGACGCGGGGCAGTGCGGCGCTGCTGTCGTAGACCGCCACCGTGAGCGAGGTGTCCGTGCCCTCCAGCTCCAGGATGTACGGCCCGTTGCTGTGCCGGTCGGCGTTGGTGACCAGCTCGCTCACCACCAGCAGGACCGCGCCGTCGGCCCGCTCGTCGATCGTGGCGCACCACTCGGTCCTCAGTTGCTCCAGGAAGAGCGCGGCGAAGGCCCGTGCCTCGGCGATGCATCCCGGCTCGCCGGTGAAGTGTGCCGCCCGCCGCAGCGGTTCCACGGGCACGTCGAAACCAGTCGGTATCACTGCCCCGTCCAGGTGGTAGGTCATGCGTTTCTCTCTGGGAAGCCGGGCCGGCCTGACGTTCTGCACCAGTCCTGGTACCCCGAGTCCGGCGGCACAGTCCCCCCGATCGGTGTTCGCCTTCGAGGGGCGGGGAACCCGGATCCCGCCGGGCCCGGCACGGGCGGGTCCGGGCCGGGGTCGCCGGGTACGGCGCCAGCCGACCCGGCGGGAAGGGCGTGCCATGAACGAGCTGATGGCGGTGCGCAGCCTGACGACCCTGCCCGTGGTGACGCTGGGCGGGGACGCCGTCGCCCACGTCAAGGACACCGTCTTCGACGCCTCGGCCGCGCGGATCACGGGCTTCACCCTCACCGGCCGGACCCTGCTGTCGGGACCGCTGCCGCAGGACCTGCCCTGGCCGGCGGTGTACTGCCTGGGCCACCACGCGGTCATGGTCCGCGGGCGGGAGGCGCTGTGCGACGTGCCCGTGTCGGTGGCGCGCCGGGACGCCCAGCGCGGGCGGCTGCTCGGGGCGCAGGTGGTGACCGACGCGGGCGACGTCGTCGGCACGGTGCTCGACGTCCTCGTCGAGGGGGGCACCAGCGGCCGGGTCGTCGCCTTCCGGCTCGCCGCGCCCCGGGAACCGGTGCACGGCTCCCGGCAGCGCCGGCACCGGGTGTACGTGCCGCGGGGCGAGGCGCTGAGCGCCTCCGGCCGGACGCTGGTGATCCCGGCGCACGCGACCACCTACGTCACCGACGACCTGCCCGGCTTCGTGGCCCGCGTCGGTGCCCACCGCGACCGCGGGAGGGACGTGCCGCCGTGATGCCGTTGCTGTTCTCCCGGGTGCGCGGGCTGCCCGTCCTGGCTCCGGGCGGCGCGGACCGTCTGGGTACCGTGCGGGCGCTGACGGTCGACGCGGCGTCAAGGACGGTCACGCACGTCCGGGTACGGCGCGGGTGGCTGCGCGGGGAGACCGTGTTCGCCCTGGGCGACGTGGCCGCCGTCCGCCCCGACGGGCTGATCGTGCGCCCGTCGGCCGGCCTGCCGAAGGCGCCGCCGCACCGCGACCTGCCGGGGAGCAGGGTGCTCACCGAGTGCGGTGAGGAGCGCGGCACCGTGCTCGACGCGGCGTTCGATCCGGCCGACGGCCGGATCGAGGCGGTGCTCACGACGTTCGGCGAGGTGCCGGCCGGCCGTCTGCTGGGGCTCGGCGACCACGCCCTGGTGATACGGGCCGGCCGTGCACACCACCTTCAGGACGTCGGGCCGAGGTCCGTCGGGCCGGGCTCCGGCCCCGACGGGGGCGGGGCGCCTGAGCCGGGCGGGGGCGGCACCGGGGAGCCGGGCGCCGGGGAGCCGGGCGCCGGGGAGCCGGGCGCCGGCGGTTCGCCGGACGTGGGTTCCTCGGCGGTGGATTCGTCGCCCGGCGGCTGCGGACTCGGCTGCCCGGTGTCCGGCGGGGGCGGGGCGGGCGGCGTGGCGGGCGGGGCGGGCGGCCGCGAGTCGGACGCCCGCGGGGACGGCACGGTGACGTCGGCCGACGGGGTCGGCTCGTCCGGCGGGGGCACGGTGCGGTCCTTCCCGCCCGTGTCGCCCGGCTGCCGCTCGAACCAGCCCCCGGTGTCGGGGTCGTGGACGACGAACTCCTCGACGGGCCGCGGTGCGGGTTCGACCACGACGACGTTCGAGGGGCTGAAGCCCGGCCAGGGCTCACCCCTGTGGCGCGGCGCGGACTGCTCGACCGGCTCGGTCAGCGGGTTGCCGCAGGCGCACCGTACGCGCGGCACTCCGCGGTCGTCGACGAGTACGGCCGTGCCCGCCTGGAGGACCGCCTGGTAGCTGGTGGCGGCGCCGTCGCGGTAGCCGTGGTTGGTGACCCGGGTGTCCATGCGCAGCTGCAGCGGGGTGAGCGAGCGCAGGTGGGAGGGAACCTCCGAGGGCCTGACGCCGGCCACCGAGGCGAACGCCTCGTTCTTGTCCGGCACCTCCCGCAGGAACTCGATCTGCCGCTCCACGTCACAGCTGGAGACGTCGCGGGTGCCGCCGTAGAGGCCGGGTCGCCCGCCCTGGACGCCGCGCAGCGCGTTCGCCGGACCGGACTCGGCGGCCGGGGAGGGGGTGACCGGCGGGGGTGAGCCGTCCTCGGCCGTCGAGCCGGTGAACGGATCGGGGCCGGTCGCGTTCGCGGCCTGCAGGAAGATCTCCCCGCCGCCGGCTTCGGCGCCGCCGTCGGAGCGGGTGAACACCACCGCGAGGAGCACGGCGGCGGCCACGGCCGCGGCGAGCACGGCCAGAGTGGGTACGGACTTCCACCACGGGCGCCGCTCCGGCCCGGGCGGGCCCGCGTCGCCGCCCCCGCCGGGCGGCTGCGAGGGCGGTCCGGAAGGCGGCGGCCGGGACCCTCCGGACAGCGGCCCGGAGGGGGGCCCGGTGGGCCGGCCGGCGGAGGGCGGTTCGACGCTCACGAGCTCTTCTTCCCGCGCGGATGGTCCCGCGGCACTCACACATCGCACCGGTTTCGGCGGATGCGTGCCATTTACCCCCTATGGGTTCATTGTGCGCTCCGGTCCGGCACCGCCCGCAAGCCGACGCGGACGGACCTCCCGGCGGGCGGCGTCCGCCGCCCCTGCTTAGCGTGACAACGTGAGCTCACGCATCCTCTCCGACCAGGCGTTCTCCCGGCACGGCTGGGCGCAGGCCCTCGTCGCGGTGCTCGGCGGGCTGATCGCCATGGGCGTGGTGGCCGCGCTCGGGCTGTGGGCGGCCGGTGCCACGGACCTGCCGGACGGTTCCTTCCCCCAGGTGATCGCGGCGACCGTGGTCACGGCCGTCGGAGGCACCGTGGAGCTCTCCGGGGACGCCGGCGCGCTGGCCGGCACGGAGGGCGGTCTGTCGGTCGTCCCGCTGTCCGTCACCCTCACCGGGGCGCTGGTCATCGGCTGGGGTTTCCTGCGCCCGCTGCGGCACCGGGCGGTCGCCGGGGCGCCCGAGCTGGCCGGGTGGGCCGCGAGGATCGCCGCCCTGTGGCTGCTCGCGCTGCTCGCCCTGGCGCTCACCGCGCGGCACACGTTCGAGATCTCCCTCGGGGACGAGACGCTGGGCGACCTCGGTGACCTGTTCGGCATCACGCCCGAGGTCGGTTTCTCCACCGACGTTCCGTCGACCGTCCTCATCGGCCTGGTCTGGCTGGCCGGGGTGCTGGTGCTGGCCCTGCTGGTGTCGCGTGGTGCCCCGCTGCCGGGCCGGCTGCTGCGCCTGCAGCCGTCGGTGCGGCCCGCGGCGCACGCGGTGGTGCGGCTGTTGCTCGCCTGTGTCGTGATCGGCCTCGTCGTCGCGCTGGCCGTCGCCGCCACGCGCGGGCACCCGGCCGAGACGTTCGCCGTCATCCTGCTCGGGCTGCCCAACGTGGCCTGGCTGGCGCTGACGATCGGGCTCGGCGCCACCTGGGACGGCAGGGTGAACGGACCCTTCGGGCTGCCCATGCCGCGTGTGCTGGACGAGGTGCTGCGCACACCGGACGTCTCCACGCTGAACCTGGGCGCCCTCGCCGAGCACGACGGCCGGGTGTGGTGGCTGGTCGTGGTCGACGCGGTGCTGCTGCTGGCCGCGGCCTTCGCCATGGCGGCGCTGTCCCCGGCCCGGATCCGGGCCTGGCAGCACGCGGTGCACCTGGCGGTGGCCCTGGCGCTCGCGGTGCTCATGGTCTGCCTCATGGTCCGGATCGACGCGCGGATCGGCCTGTCCGTGCTCGGCATCGGCGATCTGGGCGAGGGGTTCTCCGGGCAGGTGCTGCTGAGACCGCGGCTGTGGAGCACCCTGGGCCTGGCCCTGCTGTGGGGTCTGGTCACGGGTTTCGCGGGGGCGCTGCTGGCGCGGGGGGTGCGCCGGCGGGGCGGGACCGACCGCTGACCCGCTTCACTCCCGCGGACCGAACGCCGGCTGCGCCCAGCGCGGCGGCGGTTTCGGCCGGTCCTCGTCGGGTCCGGGCACGCGCAGGTCCCTCACCGTGGCCGGATGGCCGGTCGCGGCCGTGCTCCCGCCGCCCGTGGTGGCGGTGCGCAGGGCCGCGACGAAGTCCCGGCAGGAGGCGTAGCGGTCGTCGGGGTTCTTCGCCAGGGCCCTGGCGAGGACGGCGTCGGTCCGCGGGGGGAGGTCGGGGCGGCCGGCGGTCAGCGGCGGCGGGGCGTCGTACTGGTGCGCCCACAGCAGGGCCATGTCGTCGTCCCGGCGGAACGGCGGATGCCCGGTGAGGACCTCGTGGACGACGCAGGCGAACCCGTAGACGTCGCACCGGGCGTCGACCGGGCGGCCGGAGATCTGCTCGGGGGCCACGTAGTCGAGGGTGCCGACGAACTGGCCGACGGTGGTGAAACCGGTCAGGGACAGCGACTTCTTCGTCAGGCCGAAGTCGGTGAGGTAGGCGTGCTCGGGGTGGTCGCTGTCGGTGCCGCGGGAGACGAGGATGTTGCCGGGCTTGACGTCCCGGTGCACCAGTCCGTGCTCGTGGGCGGCGTCGAGCGCGGACGCCACCTGGGCGGCGATGCGCAGGGCGGTGGGGAGCGGCAGCGGGCCCTCGCGGTCGAGGAGACGGCGCAGGTCGCCGCCGTCGACGTAGCGCATCGCGATGTAGAGGATGCCGTCCGTCTCGCCCGCCTCGAAGACGGGGACGATGTGCGGGTGGTCGATCGCGGCGGCCGTGCGGGACTCGTGGGTGAAGCGGCGGCGGAAGGTGTCGTTGCGGGCCAGTTCGGGGGCGAGCAGCTTCAGGGCGACGGTGCGGTCCAGGCGCAGGTCCCGGGCGCGGTAGACGACGGCCATGCCGCCGCGGCCGATCTCGGCCTCGACGCGGTAGCCCGCGACCCGCCGGCCGACCGGTTCGGAGGGACGGCCCGCGAACCGGCTCGTGCCGCCGGTCACCGCGGGTCACCGTCGGGGGTGACGACCCGGGTGGGTTCGTCGGCCACCACCTTGGTGGGCGCGTGATCGGGAGGGTGCGGAACGGCGCGGGGTGCCTCGTCGGCGGCACAGGTGTGCAGCCGGGTGCCGTCGGTGTACGCCCATCGCCCGTGGTCGGGGTCGTAGAGCCATGCGGACTCCCCGTCGACGACGATTCCGGCGCGCAGGCCCCGGGTGCGGGCGTGGAAGGCCTCCCCGTCGAGGCTGCCGTCGGCCAGGTCGGCCACGGCGGCCCGGTAGCGGGCCAGGGTCTTCTCGGCCCGCGCCAGCAGCGGCCGCGGGTCGGCGGTGCGGGTCATCGGGGCGCCGGCGGCGGGCGGGTCCTGGGGCACGGCGACCAGGAGGCGGCCGTCGACCCACGCCGACCAGCCGTTGGAGCACAGCACATGACCCCAGTCGCCGCGCCGCTCCAGCAGGTGCACCGGCAGCAGCGGATCGAGGGGCACAGTGGGCCGGTCGAGGTCGGGGGTCTCCCAGGCGGACAGGCCGTGCTCGGGGACCACGTGCGTGGGGCGGAAGCCGGGGACCGTCATCGTCGGCACCTACTTCCGCATCACGGCCGGCTCCTGGCGCCGCAGCAGGCGGGACACCAGCAGGCCGAAGACCAGCGACAGGGCGAGCAGCGTGCCGACGGCGAGCAGCCACACGTCCGCCGTGTGCGCGAAGAGCGGATCACGGCTCAGGTCACCGGGTGAGAGCCGGGGCAGGTCGACGGTGCCGGCCATCGCGGCGAACCCCCAGCGGGCGGGCACCAGCCAGGCCAGCTGCTCCAGCACGAGCACGCCGTCGAGCGGCAGCAGGGCGCCGCAGAAGACGACCTGGACGATGGCCAGCAGTACCAGCAGCGGCATCGTCACCTCCTCCTTGCGGACCACCGCGGAGATCAGCAGGCCGATCATCATCGCGGTGAAGGCGAGCAGCGCGACGGCGGCGGTGACCTCCACGAGGGGCGGCATCAACACGCCTTCGCCGCCGGGCGCCTTCAGGTCCACGCCGAGCAGCGCGACGAGGGTCAGCACCACGGCCTGGAGCACGGTGACCGTGCCGAGCACGACCACCTTGGACATCAGGTACGCCGATCTGGACAGGCCCACGGCCCGCTCGCGCTGGTAGATCACCCGCTCCTTGACGACTTCGCGCACCGCGTTGGCCGCGCCGGTGAGGACCGCGCCGACGCACAGGATGAGCAGGGTGTTCATGGCGGACTTGCGCGTCAGCTCACCGCCCGCGAGGGCCCGCGCCATGGCGCCCATCACGAACGGCAGCGCGATCATGATGGCGAGGAAGGTGCGGTCCGCGGCGAGCGCGGCGGTGTAGCGGCGGACCAGGGTGCGGAGCTGGCCGCCCCAGCCTCGGGGCCTGGAGGGGGGTGCCACGAGGACCGGCTCCTCGCGGGGCCGCTCGGGCTGGGCGGCGGCCTCGGCGACGTACCGCCGGTGGAAGGGCGAGTCGCGGTACTGGCCCGCCCAGTCCCGGTCCTGCTGCTGTTCGAACGCCTCGAAGGCCTCCGGCCAGTGGTCGAAGCCGAAGAAGGCGAGGGCCTCGCCGGGCGGGCCGTAGTAGGCGACCTTGCCGCCGGGGGCGAGGACGAGGAGGCGGTCGCAGACGTCCAGGCTGAGCACGCTGTGGGTGACCACGATGACGGTCCGGCCGTCGTCGGCGAGGGCGCGCAGCATGTGCATCACCGAGCGGTCCATGCCGGGGTCGAGGCCGGAGGTCGGCTCGTCGAGGAAGAGCAGCGAGGGCTTGGTCAGCAGCTCCAGCGCCACGCTGACCCGTTTGCGCTGACCGCCGGACAGGCTGTGCACATGCTGGTGGGCCCGCTCCTCGAGGCCGAGTTCGCGGATCACCTCGTCGACCCGGGCCCGGCGTTCGGCCTTGGCGGTGTCCTGCGGGAAGCGCAGTTCGGCGGCGTAGGACAGGGCGGCGTGGACGGTCAGCTGGGTGTGCAGGATGTCGTCCTGCGGGACGAGACCGATGCGCTGGCGCAGCTCGGCGTAGTCGTGGTACAGGTCGCGGCCGTCGTAGAGGACGGTGCCGTGGTCGGCGGGGCGCAGTCCGGTGAGCGCGTTCATCAGGGTGGACTTGCCGGCGCCGCTCGGGCCGACGACCGCGAGCAGGCACTTCTCCCCCACCGGGAAGGAGACGTGGTCGAGGAGGCGTTTGGTGCCCCGGTCGACGGCGACGGTGAGGTCCTGGACGTCGAGGGAGACCTCGCCGGTGTCGACGTACTGCTGGAGTTCGTCGCCGACCAGGCAGAAGTCGGAGTGGCCGACGCCGACGATGTCGCCGGGGCGGATGTCGGCCCGGTCGACCAGCACGCCGTTGAGGTAGGTGCCGTTGTGGCTGCCGAGGTCGACGATCTCGTACGAGCCGTCGACGTGGACGTGCAGTTCGGCGTGGTACCGGGAGACGATCAGGTCGTCGACGACCAGGTCGTTGTCGGGAGCCCGGCCGATGCGGACGGTGCGGGTGGGCAGCGGACGCACGGAGGTCGGCTGCCGGAAGGTGTGGGTGAGGGCGGGGTGGGAGACCGCCGACGGCCGGGCGCGCGCGGGGGCGGCGAGGACGACGCGGGGACCGTCCTCGGGACTGCCGAAGCGGATGACGCTGCCGGGGCCGACGCACCGGGCGTGCACGCGGTGGCCGTCGGCGTAGGTGCCGTTGGTGCTGTGTACGTCCTCGAGGGTCCAGTGACCGTCCTCGGGGTGGAGCACCGCGTGGTGCCAGGAGACCCGGGCGTCGTCGATGACGATGTCGCTCATCGGGTCCCGTCCCACGTGGTAGTCGCGGACCGGACTCATCACGGTGGAGCCCGACTCGGTCTCCAGGACGAGCTCCGGCGCGACCGGCCGCTCCGCCATGTCTGGATTCTACCGATTGGTCCGGTCGGGTGCCCGGTGTCACCGGCCGGGGTGCGGCCGTGCGCCTCAGGAGACGGGAACGCCGAGCACGGGGGCGGCGCGCTGCATGCGCAGGGCGTCCACGGACTCGGCCAGCAGTTCGTACTCGGTGGTGTCGTCGCCGGTGGCGATGCGCACCAGGCGTCCGGCGGCCAGCGCCTCGGCCACTTCCTCCTGCCGGGCGACGTCACCGCACCAGGTGCGCAGCACGGCGGGCACGTCGGGCACGCCGTCGGGGACGGGGACGAGCGAGCCCGCCGGTAAGTGCTCGGCGTCGGGCTGCGGGTCGAGGCGCTCGGCGATCCAGGAGGCGCGGTCGCGCAGCCACCACAGGGCGAGGGCCAGGGTGGGCGCCCGGTAGGTGCCCAGCGGTACGCCGATGCGCCGGCCGTCGCAGACCCCGTACGCCGTGACGTGGCACAGGAATTCGTCGTGCACGTTCCCCTCCCCCGCTGCGTTGCTCACCCACTGGAGGGGGTTCGCCGCCCGCCCGTGGCTCGCGTGCTGTGCGTGAGGGCGCCGTCGCGCGGTGTGAAGCGCTCTCGTGTCGAGTATGTTCACCGCTGAAACACTGTCACCACGTGTTTCCAGCCAGTCTCCTGGCATATTCACGGCCGCGGTTGGCCGAAACACCGCGGGGCCGGCCGGCGTCCGCAACGACCCGTGAGATGGGCGGTGCGCGGGCGGTTCCCCGGATGCGTCTTCCGGCTCGCAGGGGGCGTCGACGGGCACCACGACACGGCACGCTTCTCGCGGGAGCCGGTGAACGCGGCGGACGGGCCGGCGCCGGCCCCGGGGCGGAGGTGGTCACGCTCGGCGCCGGGGGCCGGATCCGCACCGTGCCCGGCCTCCCGGGCCCCGGGTGCCCGAGGGGGCGTGATCCGGCGCCGGCGCCCCGTTCCTACTGCTCCTCCTGCTCCTCCTGCTTGACGACGGCGTCGATACGGGCCAGTTCCTCCGCGTCGAAGCCGAGGCTGCGGGTGGCCGCGATGCTGTCCTCCAGCTGCTGCGGGCTGCTCGCCCCGACCAGGGCGGAGGTCACGCGACCGCCGCGCAGCACCCAGGACAGCGCCATCTGCGCCAGGGTCTGGCCGCGGGAGGCGGCGATCCCGTTCAGCGTGCGCAGCCGGCCCACCAGATCCTCGGTGAGGGCGTCGGTGTTCAGGAACGGGCTGTCGCTCGCGGCCCGGGAGTCCTCGGGGATGCCGTCGAGGTAGCGGGCGGTCAGCAGGCCCTGCTCCAGCGGGGAGTAGGCGATGGAGCCGACCTGGAGCTCGTCCAGGGCGTCGAGCAGGCCCTCGTCCTCCGGGCGGCGGTCGAGCATCGAGTAGCGCGGCTGGTTGATCAGCAGCGGGGTGCCCAGTTCGCCGAGGATGCGGGCGGCCTCACGGGTCTGCTCCGCGGAGTAGTTGGACACCCCGACGTAGAGCGCCTTGCCCTGCTGGACGGCGGAGTGCAGGGCGCCCATCGTCTCCTCCAGGGGAGTCTCCGGGTCGAAGCGGTGCGAGTAGAAGATGTCGACGTGGTCCAGGCCCATCCGGGCCAGGCTCTGGTCCAGCGAGGACAGCAGGTACTTGCGCGATCCCCACTCGCCGTACGGGCCGGGCCACATGAGGTAGCCGGCCTTGGTGGAGATCACCAGCTCGTCGCGGTACGGCGCGAAGTCCGCCTTCAGCGCCTCGCCGAGCACGGACTCGGCGGCGCCGGGCGGCGGGCCGTAGTTGTTGGCGAGGTCGAAGTGGGTGACACCGAGGTCGAAGGCGCGGCGCAGGATGGCGCGCTGGGTCTCGGCCGGGCGGTCCGGACCGAAGTTGTGCCACAGGCCGAGCGAGAGCGCGGGGAGCTTCAGGCCGCTGTGTCCGGTGCGCCGGTAGGGCATGTCCGCGTAACGGTCGGGGTGTGCGGTGTACAACACGACTCCAGAGGGGTTGGCACACGTCTCGGCGGTTCCGTCGAACCGCCGCTCCACTCTGTCGTGACCTGGGGGCAGTGGTCCAACAGAAGAATCCGATGGGATTCAGCGGATACGCTTCTCAATCATGGAACTGCGCCATCTCCAGCATTTCGTCGCCGTCGCCGAGGACCAGCACTTCACCCGGGCGGCGGAACGGCTGATGGTCTCCCAGTCGGGCCTGTCCGCGTCCATCCGCGCCCTGGAGCGCGAACTGCAGACGCCGCTGTTCGTGCGGACGACCCGCAGGGTGACGCTCACCGAGGCCGGGCGGGCGCTGCTGGCGGAGGCCGAGCGGATCCTGGCGCAGGTGCGGGCGGCGCACGAGGCGGTGGCCGCGGTGCAGGGCGTGCTGCGCGGCACGCTGGCGGTCGGCACCGAGCAGTGCATCGCCGGAGTGCACGTGGCGGAGCTGCTCGCCGCGTTCCGGCGGCTCCACCCGGACGTGGAGATCCGGCTGCGGCAGTGGGGCTCGGCCGCGCTGGCCGAGGAGGTCGCGGCGGGACGGCTGGATCTCGCCTTCGCCTACCGGACCGAGGCGGACCCGGACCAGCTGCGGTCGGTGTCGCTGACCAGCGAGCCGATGACGGTGCTGTGCCACCCCGACCACCGGCTCGCGCGGGCCGGGGCGGCACTGACCCCGCAGGACCTGGGCGAGGAGGTCTTCGTGGACTTCCACCCCGACTGGGGCCCGCGCCGCGCCACCGACGCGGCCTTCGCCGCCGCCGGGGTGCGCCGCACGGTGGCGCTGGAGGTGAACGACGTGCACAGCCTGCTCGACCTGGTCGACGAGAACCTGGGCATCGCCGTAGTGCCGCGGCACTTCCGGCACAAGCGCGAGGCGCTGACCGCACTGCCGCTGAAGGACACCGGCGAGTCGGTCTACGAGACCGTCGCCCTGGTGCCGGCCCCGCGGGCCACCAGTCCGGCGGCGCGGGCGCTGATGGCCCTGCTGGACCACGGGGGCGCGTGAGGAGCGGCGATGCGCGAAGGTGGACCCATGCATGCCAAGGACATCCTCATCGACGGCTTCGGCCGGATCCGCGAAGAAGTCCACGCCGCCGTCGAGGGCCTGGGTCCCGACGAGCTCAACCACCGGCCCGGCCCCGACGCCAACTCCGTCGCCTGGCTGGTCTGGCACCTCACCCGGGTCCAGGACGACCACGTCGCGGACGCCTTCGGCCTCGACCAGGTGTGGCTCTCCGAGGGCTGGGACAAACGCCTCGGACTCGGCCTGCCCCGCCGTGACACCGGGTACGGCCACACCTCGGCGAAGGTCGCCAAGGTGCGGGTGGACTCCGCCGGTCTGCTGACCGGCTACTACGACGCGGTGCACGAGCAGACCCTGGGCGCGCTGCGCGCGCTGACCGCCAGGGACCTGGAGCGGATCGTGGACGAGCGCTGGGACCCGCCGGTCAGCCTGGGCGTGCGGCTGGTCAGCGTCCTGTCCGACGATCTGCAGCACGCCGGACAGGCCGCCTACGTACGGGGACTGCTTCAGAGCGCGGACGCGTAACCGGGCAGGACCACGTCCCGGATCAGGGCGCCGCGCTCGTCGAACGGCAGGAACGCGCTCTTCACCGCGTTGACCGTGACGGTGCGCAGGTCCTCGACCGTCCAGCCGGCCTCTTCGACCAGCAGGGACATCTCACGGGTCATGGTGGTGCCGGACACCAGCCGGTTGTCGGTGTTGAGGGTGACGCGGAAGCCGAGGTCCTTCAGCGCGGTGATCGGGTGCTCGGCGATCGAGGTCGCGGCACCGGTCTGGAGGTTGGAGGTGGGGCACATCTCCAGGGCGATCCTGCGGTCCCGCACCCACCCGGCCAGCCGGCCGAGCTTGCCGGCCGCGAGGTCGGGGATGTCGTCGGTGATGCGCACGCCGTGCCCGATGCGCTGGGCGCCGCACACCTGGAGGGCCTGGTGGATGCTGGGCAGGCCGTGGGCCTCACCGGCGTGGATGGTGAAGGGCACGTTCTCGCGGCGCAGGTGCTCGAAGGCGGCGAGGTGGTCGGCGGGCGGGAAGCCGTCCTCGGCACCGGCGATGTCGAAGCCGACGACACCGGCGTCCCGGAACGCCACGACCAGGTCGGCGATCTCCCGCGTCCGGTCGAACATCCGCATGCCGCACAGCAGCGTCCCGACCCGCACCGGCGTGCCCGCGGCCGCCGCCCTGGCCATGCCGGCCGCGAGCCCCTCCTGCACGGTCTCGACGACCTCGGACAGGGCCAGCCCGCCCCTGGTCATCAGCTCGGGGGCGTAGCGCACCTCGCCGTAGACGACACCGTCGGCGGCGAGGTCCAGCACGTACTCCTCGGCGGTGCGCAGCAGGCCCTCCCGGTTCTGCATCACGGCGAGGGTGTGCTCGAAGGTGGCTATGTAGCGGACCAGGTCACCGGAGTTCGCGGCCTCGACGTACCAGGCGGCGAGCCCGTCGGGGTCGGTGGTGGGCAGGGTGTGGCCGACCGCCTCCGCGAGCTCCACCACGGTGGCGGGGCGCAGAGCGCCGTCGAGGTGGTCGTGCAGCACGGCCTTGGGCAGCCGGCGGAGGGTGTCGGTGTCGATGCGGGGCGCGGTCATGAGCGGGGTGTTCCTCGGTGGTCCGGTGTCGGTGTGCGGTGTCACTCGGCGGGCTGGAGCAGGTCCCAGCGGTTGCCGTACAGGTCCCGGAAGACGGCGACCGAGCCGTACGGCTCGTGGCGCGGTTCCTCCAGGAAGGTCACGCCCGCGGCGGTCATCCGGGCGTGGTCGCGGGCGAAGTCGTCGGTGTGCAGGAAGAAGCCCACCCGCCCGCCGGTCTGGTCACCGACCCGGGCGCGCTGCTCCTCCCCCTTGGCGCGGGCGAGCAGCAGGGCGGTGCCGGTGTGCCCGGCGTCCGGTTCGACGACGACCCAGCGGGAGCCGTCGGGCCGGGGCGTGTCCTCGGCGAGCCGGAAACCGAGGGCCTCGGTGTAGAAGCGGATCGCCTCGTCGTAGTCGTCGACGACGAGGGTGACCAGGGCGACGCGTCTCATCGCGACCTTTCGGGAGGTGGGATTGACCGGAGAGGTTATACGTAAAACCCTCCGGTGCGCCAGTCCGGCCGGGGCGCGGCCGGCGGGGCCGCCGCGATGCGCAGCCGGCAGTTCGAGGAGATCGACGCCTTCCGGGACGCCAAGGCCGTCCCGGCCGACGAGCGGGTCCTGGTCGCCGGTGACCTGAACGTGGACTCCCGCAGCTCCGAGTACCCTCGAGGCACCCCTGCTCCTTCGACACCCGGGACAACTCGATCGCCCGTGGCCGCCATCCCGGCGACCCGCGCGAGGATCTGGACCACGTGCTCCGTCGCGCGGGTCACGCCCGTCCGGCGGTGTGGACGAACGAGGTCGGCAAGGAGACGAGTGCGCCCTGGACGGTGTCGAGCCGGGGCACCGACCACACGTACACCAACCTGTCCGACCACTGTCCGGTGATCGGGTACGCGGGCCGAGCGCCCGGCCCGCGGTCAACGTCCGGAACGTCGCGCCCCGTCCAGCCTGCCCAGCTCCTCGTCGGTGAGGCGCAGCGCGCCCGCCGCCACGTTCTCCACGAGGTGGTCGGGGTCGCCGGTGCCGGGGATGGCGAGCACGTGCGGGCCCTGGTGCAGGGTCCAGGCGATGCGGACCTGGGCGGGGCTCACGTCGTGCGCCCGCGCGATCGCGAGCACCTCTTCGTCGTGGGTGACGGCGTTCGCGCCCTGTTCCATGCCCTCGCCGGCGACGGCGAAGTAGGGCACGAAGGCGATGCCCTGTTCGCCGCAGATCCGCAGGAGGTCGTCGGTGGCGGCACCGCGGGGCACGTCGAGCCCGTACCGGTTCTGCACGCACACCACGGGCGCGATGGCCTGGGCCTCGGCGAGGTGCCGCGGCTCGACGTTGGAGACGCCGAGGTGCCGGACCAGCCCGGCCTCGCGCAGTTCGGCGAGGGCGCCGAAGTGCTCGGCTATCGAATCCTGGCTCATCCGGCGGAGGTTGACGACGTCCAGGTGGTCGCGGCCGAGCTGGCGCAGGTTCTCCTCGACGTGGCCGCGCAGTTCGTCGGGCCGGGCCGCGGTGCCCCATTCACCGGTGTACGTCCGGTGGGGGCCGACCTTGGTGACGATGACGAGGTCGTCGCCGTAGGGCGCGAGCGCGGTGTTGATGAGTTCGTTGGCGGAGCGCAGCGAGGAGAAGTAGAAGGCGGCCGTGTCGATGTGGTTCACGCCGAGTTCGACCGCCCTGCGCAGGACGGCGACGGACCGGCCGCGGTCGCTCGGTGTGCCGAGGTGGAAGGCGGCGCTGCCCGTCAGCCGCATCGCGCCGAGGCCGATGCGGTGGACGGGCAGGTCGCCCAGTTTCCAGGTGCCGGCGGCGTCCGCGGTGATCACTCCCGAAATGGTCATCGGCGGAGTCTCGCACACCTGTCGTGGAGCCGCGGGGGTTCTTCAGGGATACGTGTACGTGTTGAGGGCGGCGACGGCGGACGCCGGATCGCCGAGGTCGTAGCGGTCCACGGCGAGGTAGTTGGGCTTCTTGCGGGCGGCCGGCTGGCAGAACCGGCGGGCGCGGTCGGCGAGTTTGGAGTTGTCCGTGCCGGCCGTGGAGGCGATCGCGGTGTCCCGGAAGTGGTTCATGACGAACAGCGGGCGGAAGCCGGGCTCGGTGCGGGTCAGCGGGATGCCGGTGCCCTCGTCGTACCAGCGGCTGTAGCAGGACCAGTCGGACGCGCCGACACCCGGCCCCATGGACCAGTGGTTCTCGACGGTCCATTCGCGTTGGTACATCACGCCGAAGGTGTCCCTGGTCAATCCGGCGGCCCGGTCGGCGGCCCGGCTGCGGTCGGTGAAGATCAGCAGCCGGTGCCCGGCGGCGGTCAGGTCGGCCACGGCCGGCCAGCCGTTCTCGCGCACGCCGGTGCGGTCCGGCCGGTAGAGCACGTCCGACAGCCCTCGGACGCGGGCGAGTTCGGCGCGCAGCACGCCCGGGTCGACGTAGTCCTCGAGGAAGACGGTGACGAACTGGTCGGGGTGGGCGCGGAGGAAGTCGACGATCCGCTGGAGGTCGACCCACAGGGCGACGGGCCTGCTGACCAGCGTGCAGCTGTTGTGGCAGAGGATCGCGCCGTCCGGGGTCTGGTGGATGTCCAGCATGAAACCGCGGACTCCGTCGGCGAGTTGGCGTTCGATGCCCCGGGTCTGGTTGGGGAAGAGGTTGACGAAGGGCGGGGCGAAGCCGCCGTCGACCCCGTTGGCGTAGGCGTTGTGGGCGGTGAGGAAGGTGACCTGGTCGAGGGTGCGCCGGTCTTGGGGCGGCACGGGGTGGGTGACCGGGCCGACCGGGGTCAGGTACCAGGCGGCGAGGTCGTCCGTGCCGGTGCCGACGGCGAGGGGGGCGGGGTGGCCGGCGCCGGGGGCCTTCGGTGCGACGGTGAGGCGGCGGTCGGTGCCGGGGACGGCGAGCGTGAACCGGTCGGCCCCGGCGGGGGAGATCCGCCAGGGGGCGTCCGGGCTCGTACAGGCGACGGTCCGGGCCCGGTCGCCGTCGCGGCCGAGGCAGCTGCCCGGGCGGTCGGTGCTCTCCAGGAGGTGCGCGGCGCCGTCGGCCCGGAGGTTCCACTGCTGGTGGTCCTCGTCGCCGCGGGGTCTGTGCTGCTCGACGGTTCCGGCGCTGTCGGCGGCGTTCAGCCCGGTGGCCGCGCTCTGGACGTAGTAGGTGCCCGGCGGCGGTACCGCGTCGGCCCCGGCGGCGGGTGCCGGTGCCACGGCCGCCGCGGCGAGCGCGGCGGTCGTGACGGCCGTGGTGAGCAGGGCGTGGGGGGTGCGCATGGTGGATGCCCTTCGTCCGAAGGATGGTCCGGCGCACACGAGGTGCGCGCCGGACCATGACCCGACTGTGGTCAGGTGCATGACACCACGCCCCGCCGTTCCCCGTCAGCAGTACAGGTTGCCTCCGGGCGACGTTCCGAGGATCTGGGTGAACTGCTGATACTTGGTCACCCTGCTCTGCACCTGGGCCGGGTTCCTGCCGTCGCACTCCAGGGAGCCGTTGATGCTGCGGATCGTCTGGCCGAAGCCGGCCTGGTTGACCATGGCGTTGTGCGGGGTCATGGTGCCCGGGCCGGACTGGGTGTTCCAGTACCACAGGGCCGTCTTCCAGGCGACCGCGGAGTCGTTCTGCACCAGCCAGGGGTTGTTCAGCAGGTCGATGCCGAGCGCGTCGCCCGCGGCCTTGTAGTTGAAGTTCCAGCTCAGCTGGATCGGTCCGCGCCCGTAGTAGGCGGCCTGGCCGGCCGGGCAGCCGTAGGGCCGTCCCCAGTCGCAGTAGTGCGGGTAGTTGGCGGTGTTCTGCTCGACCACGTGCACCAGACCACCGGTCTCGTGGCTGACGTTGGCCAGGAAGGCGGCGGCCTCCTGCTTCTTCACCGTGTCGCTGCCGGTGTTGGCGAAGCCGGGGTAGGCGCTCAGGGCGGCCGTGAGCCCGCTGTAGGTGTAGAAGGGGTTCCGGTTCGGGAACATCTGGTTGAACTGCGCCTCGGTCACCACGAATTTCCCGGCCGGCGTCCCGGGACCGTTGTCACAGGCGTACGGCTCCCAGTACCAGGTGCTGATCGTCGGGTCGTAGCCGGGGTTGGCGTGCTCGGCGATGTACGCCCTGCCGTCGGTGTAGCGCACGATGTCACCGGCGTTGTACGACTTCCCGGCCACCCAGTTCGGATAACTGGAGCACGCGGCGGCGGACGCGGAGGCGGCGGGGAGCAGGACCGGCGCACTGCCGGCCAGGACGACGGCGGTCAGCACGGCGGAGATGCGGCGTCTCGACAAGAGGTCAACTCCTTTGCGGAACACGGCCGCTCCCGGACGAGGACATGCCGGAGCGACGCCTGGCCGCACGCGCCGGCGGGGCCGGGCGCGGCGTGGGAGCGGCCGTGGTGGGGGGTGTGGAGCACACTCAACCGCTTTGGTCTGTACCAGTCAAGGGTGTAGACCGGTCATCCCCGGATCGGCCCGGGTGGTCCGCCCCGGCCCTCGTGGGGCGGGACCGGACGGAGCCTGGAACGTGAACCGGGAGTGGGCCTGCTGGAACGCGGGCACCCTGGGGCGACGACGGTCGCGGGCCGGTGACTGCCGCCGCGCGTCGGCGCCCTGGACGCGGTGGACCGGCCGCGGGCGGTCCACCGCGTCCGCCGCACGGCGCGCTTCGGCACGGCCGTACCGCTGAGCACGATGTGTCCGGGGTACGTGATGCGCCGTCAGGCGCACCGACTCACGAACGGCCGCCCCCCGGCGGTCGCCGAGGGGTCCGGGGCGACGATGCCGCCGGGCTTCGGTGTCGTCGGGGGTCCGCCGGAGCGGCGGGGCGCACGGGTGTGCCGGCCCGGTCCCCGGCGACCGGGCCGGGGTGCTGCGCCGGCGCAGGTCCGCGTCCGTGCCGCTCGCCGCCCGGGCCCTGCACGGGGCGTTCGCGCGGCGGGCCCGGCGGCCGGGCCGGTGCGGTCAGTCGTCCTCCGGGGACGGGACCACCACGAGGAACGCGTCCGACTCCAGGTCCATGACGACCGTCGCGGGCTCGCCCTCGGCGCGGTGCCGGGCCGCGCACTCCTCCGCCGGCCAGGATCCGCGCGGGGACCCCGCGGGGAAACGCTCCAGCACCTTCGCTCCCGTCACGGCAGTCATGGGGGTGGACACCTCCTGTCGGCCTACGGCTCCGCAGGCCGTCTTCTCCGGTCTTCTTCCGTGTGTTCTCCGTACGCTCCGGTTGCCCCGGACCGGAACGGACATGTACGAGGGCGCGCCCCGGCCGGGGGCGGGTTCAGTCCCGTGCGCCCTTGCGTTCCCGGGCGAGCCGGCCCGGCCACCAGGCGACCGGCCCGAGGTCCAGGGCGAGGGCGGGCACCAGCAGGGAGCGCACGACCACCGTGTCGAGGAGGACACCGAAGGCGACGATGAAGGCGATCTGCGCCAGGAAGGCCAGCGGGATCACCCCGAGCGCGGCGAAGGTGGCGGCCAGCACCACGCCGGCCGAGGTGATCACCCCGCCGGTGCTGACCAGCCCGCGCAGCACGCCCCGGCGGGCTCCGTGCCGCAGCGACTCCTCCCGGACCCGGGACATGAGGAAGATGTTGTAGTCGACGCCGAGAGCCACCAGGAACACGAAGCCGTACAGCGGCACCGACGGGTCGGTGCCGGTGAAGCCGAACACGTGCGGGAAGACCAGGGCGGAGACCCCCAGCGTGGCCAGGAAGTTGACCGCGACGGTGGCGACGAGCAGCGCGGGCATCAGCAGCGAGCGCAGCAGCACGGTCAGCACCGCGAAGATGACGGCGAGGACCACGGGGACGATCAGGGTGCGGTCCCGCTCCGCCGTGCGCAGGGTGTCGTACTGCTGCGCCGTGTAGCCGCCGACCAGGGCGTCCGCGCCGGGGACGGCGTGCAGGGCGGTGCGCAGCCGCGCCACGGTGTCCTTCGCGGCGTCGCTGTCGGCGGCGGAGTCGAGGGTGACGTCGACGCGGACGCGTCCGTCGACCACCAGGGGCTCGCCGCCGGGTCGTCCGGAGGCCGCCGCACCGGCCGCCGAGGCGACGCCCTCGGTGTTCCGGGCCGCGGCCACGACGCGGTCCAGCCGGTCGGCGTCGGCGATGACCACGGTGGGGTTGCCGGAGCCACCGGGGAAGTGCTCGGAGAGGGTGCGCTGGGCGGCGACCGACGGCGCGTCGTTGACGAAGGTCTCGTCGAGCGGGACGCCCCTGGAGTCGAGGGTCGGCGCGAAGGCGGCGCAGGCGATCAGGGCGGCCAGCGTGAACGCCCAGACCTTGCGCGGCGCCCGGTCGACGAGGGACGCGACGCGCTGCCACACGCCGTCACCGGTGCTCCGGTCCGCGGTGGCGCGCGGCTTCGCGGGCCAGTAGGCGGCGCGGCCGAGCAGGGCGAGCACGGCGGGCAGGAAGGTCAGCGTGCTGAGCACGGCGCAGGCGATGCCGATCGCGCCGACCGGGCCGAGCGCCCGGGTGTTGGTGAGGTCGCTGAGCAGCAGGGCGAGCAGGCCCAGCGCGACGGTGGCGGCACTGGCCACGACGGCGCCCCAGGACCGCCTCAACGCGGACCGCATGGCGGTGAAGCGGTCGTGCCCGGCCAGTTCCTCGCGGAAGCGGGCGGTGAGCAGCAGCGCGTAGTCGGTGGCGGCACCGATGACGAGGATGGACAGGATGCCCTGGACCTGGCCGTCGACGCGTACGACGTCGTTCTCGGCGAGGGCGTACACCACCGCACAGGCCAGTGCGAGCGCCATGACCGAGGACACGATGATCACCAGCGGCAGCAGGACGCTCCGGTACACCAGGACCAGGATCACCAGAACGGTCACCAGCGCGACGGCGAGCAGCAGGCCGTCGATCCCGGCGAAGGCGTCGGACAGGTCGGCCTGGCTCGCGGCCGGTCCGGCCACCTGGACCGTGGCACCCGGTACCCGTTCGGCCGCCGTGCGGATCCGTTCGAGGACGTCGGGGAGCCGGTCGCCCAGACCGGGGTCCAGCTGGACGACGCCCTGCAGCGCCTCGCCGTCCTCGGACGGGAGCGCCGGGGAGGTCCCGCCGACGACGCCGGGGGTACCGACGAGGGAGGCGAGTGCGCGGGTGGCCTCGGGCTGCCGGTCCTTCACCCGGCCGCCCGCGTCGCCGGTCCACAGCACGATCGCCGGCAGCGTCTCGTCCTGCCGGAAGGCCTTCTGCTCCTCGATGACCTCCGTCGACTCGGCACTGCGCGGCAGGAAGCCGGCCTGGTCGTTGACGGCCACCTCGCCGAGCCTGCCGGCGTAGGAGCCGAACGCCCCTGCGATGCCGAGCCAGACGACGAGCAGCAGAACGGGGACGAGCCGGCGGGCCCCTCGGGATGAGGCGGTCATCACTCTCCAGGTGCGGTGGAAATCATCTCGATGACAAACAATCTCAATGATTGAACTATGTTGCGGACGTGATGGTAGGCCACGCCGGTTCCACCGATACGGCCGGGCTCGGGGCGGTCAGCGGCGCCCGGGGGCACCGCGGGGTGCGAGTTCCTCGTTCAGCGCGGTGAGAAACCGCAGGGCGACGGCGAGTTCGGAGTCGTCGAAGCGGGAGAGCGCCGCGCCCGCGGCCTGCGCGAGCGGATGGAAGTACGCCCTGGCCGCCGCCTTGGCGTCGGCGGCGTAGTACAGGTGGACCACCCTGCGGTCGGCGCTCTCCCGGACCCGGGTGACGTGCCCCGCCCGCTCCAGCCGGTCCACGCACGCGGTCACGGCCCCGGAGGTGAGCCCGAGATGCTCCCTGAGCCGCCCCGGGGTCATCGGCTCGTCCGCGTCCAGGATCGCCGCGAGCGCCTGGACGTCGGTCACGTGCAGCCCGTTGCGGCCCGCGAAGTCGTGGACCATGCGGTTGATCTCGCCGTTCATCCGGCGCAGCTGGACGGCGAAGGCCTGGAGGTCGGCCGTCTCCGGCTTCCGGAGCGTGTCGTCCTCCGCCGTCTGCCGCTCCGCGTCGTCTGCCCTGGCCACACCGTCACCCTATAGAAGCCCGCGGCGTCCGGTTCCGGCCGAGGGGCGCGGGCGCACCCCGCCCGCCGG
>NZ_JAPSKQ010000002.1:77292-98778 GCF_031181555.1 Streptomyces sp.
CGCGCAGGTCCTGGCCACGCTCGACGAACTCTCCGGCGGCCGCGCCGAGGCCGTGCTGTCCAGCGGCAACTTCGCCTCCTGGCGCGGTACGGCATCGACTGGACCCGCACCCGCCCCCTGTCCCGCGTCAAGGAAGCACTGCACGTGGTGCGGACGCTGCTGGACGAGGGGGCCATCACCCACCGCGGCGAGTTCCACTCCTACGACGGGCTGTTCACCTTCGCCCGCCCGGTCCAGCAGCGCGTGCCCCTCACACTCGGAGCCATGCGGAGCCCCAGGTCCTTCGAGGCGGCCGGCGAGCTGTCCGACGGATGCCGCCACGCGCCGAGCTGCACCGCGGAGGCGTACGCACACGCGGTCCGCCACATCGAGGCGGGGGCGGAGCGGGCGGGCAAGGACTGGCGCTCCCTCGGCATCGGCGCCTGGGTGGTGTTCGCCACCGGGCCCGACTCCCTGCGCGCGAAGGAGGCGGCCCGCAGCATGGTGGGGATCTACGCCTCCTCCACGCCCGACGAGCAGCTGCGCCGCAACGGCGCCGACCCCGCCGAGCTGAAACCCGCGGTCGAAGCGATCGGCGCGGGCGGCCTGGCGGGGGGCGTCGAGCTCGCCCCGCCGGAGGTCGCCGAGCGCCTGTCCGTCGCGGGCACCCCGGCCGAGTGCGCGGAGAAGATCCGCACCCGGATCGCGCCCAGCGGCGTGAACCACGTCATCCGCGCCCTCACGGACCGCCGGCCGGTACGGGCCTTCACCGGCCCGGAGCTGGACGGGGTGGCGGAGGTCGACGACCAACTGCGCCTCATCAGCGAGCACATCGTGCCGGCGCTGGCCTGAGAGGGACGGCCCTCCTCTCCTTCGCGCCGGCCTGGTGCGCCCGTGCCGCACTCCCCGCCGGACCCTACACATAAAGGAAAAGTAAGAGCAGAATAAGAATACGCGGCGTTTACCGCATACCGCACCAGAAGCGGTCAGGCCTGCTAGTCGAAGGAGACGACCATGGCCAACGTCTCGCACCCCCGCGGTGACATCACGAGCCACCCCGACGCTCCCGAAATGCGGGCACGGTACGACCGTGTGCTCGGCGGTCGTGATGTGGCCCTCGTGGACGGACCGGTGTTCCTGCTCGGTCTGTACTGTGCGGTGTCCCCGTGGATACTCCACTACACGACGAGTCAGCCCGCGCTCGTGACCCACAACCTGATCGTGGGCATCGCGATCGGTCTGCTCGGCCTGGGGTTCACCGCGGCCCCGGCGCGCATGTACGGCCTCAGCTGGGCCATGTGCGCCCTGGGCGTGTGGATGATCGTCTCGCCGTGGATCGTCGGCGACGGCCCCGACGCCGGCGTGATCTGGAACAACATCGTCATCGGTGCCCTCGCTCTGGTCCTGGGCGTGATCTGCGCCGCCAGCTCGGCCAAGAGCGCCCCCAGGCCGTAGACACGGCCGGGAAGGGAGCCGAACGCCGGTCCGCCCCCGTCGCGGGCCGGTGTCTCCCTGTCCGGATCCGGGCACGGCCGCGCGGCCCCGCGGGAACGCGGGACTGTCCTCACCGCCCCGGGGCACACGCCCTGCAGCGGGGGTCACGAGGAAGAGGGGCGAGATGGAGATCGACGGCATCATCAGTGCCATCGTCATCGGTATTGTCATCGGCATCCTGGGCCGACTCGTGGTCCCGGGACGCCAGCGCATCGGGATCCTGTGGACGATCCTCGTCGGCATCGTCGCCGCACTCATCGGTTCGGCGATCGCCGCTTCCTTCGGGGTGGCCGACACCAAGGGCGTCGACTGGGTGGAGTGGCTGATCCAGATCGGCCTCGCCGCACTCGGGGTGGCCGCACTGGACCGCGCCAGGGCACGCCGCTGACCGGATCCCGGCAGCCGGGGCGGACGCGGAGAGCGGGCCCGGGGGAGGCACCGGGTGGTGCCTCCCCCGGGCCCGCGTCCTTCGCCCGATCCGCCCTTCCCCGCCTCACCGCGTCCCCGCGCGCATCGCGGCGAGACCGTCCCGGGCGTCCGGATGAACCGGGATCCAGCCCAGCTCCCGTTCCGCCTTCGCCGTGGGCACCCGCAGCGTCGTGGACATCACGTCGTGCGCGTACGACATCGGCCGCGGCAGCCCGGACGTCTCGGCCACGCGCAGGAGGTGGGCGCGGAACCCGAGCGGAGTGGGGTCGGCGATGTTGTACGCCTGTCCCGGGCGCCCGCGCTCCACGGCCGCGACCACCGCACGGGCGGCGTCGCCGAGTTCGACCCACGGCAGGACCCGGCCGCGGTCGTGGGGCACGGGCAGCTGCCGCTTGCACAGCAGGGGAAGCAGGCCGTCGGTACCGCCGGGACCGTGGAGCAGGCCGAAGCGCAGGGCGATGCCTCCAGGCCGGGGGACGCGAGGGTGGGCCGCTCCTTCGCGCGCAGGGCCGCGATGTGCCGTTCCCATGACGGGTCGGTCCCGCGCGGGCCGAAACCGTCGTCCTCGGCGAGGACCCGGTCGCCGTGGTCCCCGTAGCCGTAGCCGAAGACCATCGACTCGGCGACGAGCAGCGGGCACCGGTGGCCCGGGCGGCTTCGAGGAGATGGGCGGTGCCCTCGGTGCGCAGCGCGTCGGTGGCGTCCATGTCGCGGTGGCGCATGGGCGCCTTGCGCAGGGCGGTCGCGGCGTGGATCACGGTGTCGAAGTGCTGCCCGTCCACGGCGCGCAGCAGTGCGCCGCGGTCCATGAGGTCGGCCCGGATGTCGTCCTCCGGCCCTCGCCCGAGCCCCGTGACCTTGTGCCCGGCCTCGGTCAGGGCCCGCGCGACATGCCGGCCGAGGACACCGCCGGCGCCGACGAGGAGGATGCGGTGGCTCTTCCCGTTCGTCGTCATGACACTGCGACGGTCCAAGGCGGCCGGGACGTGACATCCCGGCCCGGGACCTTCGCGGGCGGTCCCCGTCAGGGGCGGGCCAGCCACTGTTCGTACCAGGTCACGGTGGCGTCCAGGGTCTCCTCCAGCGGCGTCGGCCGTGTGCCGAAGGCCTGCTCGAAGGCCGAGGAGTCCACGATCTGGGGCTCGGTGTGCTGGTAGAACATCTCGGCGTACTCGGCCATGAACTCCTCGTCGAACGGGCCGAAGGGACGCGGCTCCCTCAGGACCACGACGTTCAGGGGCCGGCCGGTCCGCTTCTCGATCATGGCGTGGATCTCGCGCGTGCTGACGGCGGGCGCCGTGGGCAGGTGCCAGACCCGGCCGTCGCCCCCGGGACGCTCGCCGAGGGTGGCCAGGCCACCGGCCACGTCCTCGATGCCGGTGTAACTGTGCGGCAGGTCCAGGTCACCGAGCCCCAGCACCTCGCCGCCGGTGAGCGCGCCCGGGAACACGGCGGCACCGAGGGAGGAGTTGAGCACGCCGGGGCCGACGAAGTCGGCGGAGCGGCCGAGGACCACCCGGGCGCGGCCCTCGCGGTGCGCGGCGAGATACCGCTCGTCGAGCGCGGCGCGCATCCGGCCCTTGCGGCTGGTCGCCCGCCACGGGGTGTCCTCGGTCATCACCGCTCCCCCGGTCTCGCCGTACGGATAGAGCGTGTCGAGGACGACGAGCCGGGCTCCGGAGGCCTCGACCGCGCCGAGCACGGCCTCCTGGATGCGGGGCATGACCTCGACCTGGAGGTGATAGCCGACGTTGACGCAGTGGTACACCACGGCCGCGCCCGCGGTGGCCGCCCGGGCGCCCTCGGCGGTGCCGACGTCGGCGGCGTACCGCTGGACGCCGGTGAGCGCGGGCCCGTCCCCCTTGCGGTCGACGAGCCGGACGGGGTGGCCGCGGCGGGCGAGTTCCCGCGCGAGGGCGGTGCCGGCGGGACCGGAGCCGAGGACGGTGTGCAGGGCGCGGGAGTCGGTGGCGGCAGCGGGCATGACGGTCTCCTCGAGTCGGTGCGCGATCGATCTCCTATCGACCATCGCGACAGTTATAGACTGTAACTAAATCAATTCTTACTAACAAGAGCGGCACTCTCAGGCTTCCGTTAGGGTGTGTAGCGAGACGAGAGGAGTCGAACGTGACCGGCAGTCAGCTGACCCCGAGGGCCCGTTACCGCGAGCAGACCCGGGCGGAGATCAAGGAGATCGCGCTCCGGCAACTGGCGGAGGGCGGTACGGCGGCGGTGGCGCTCACCCGCATCGCCAAGGAGGTCGGCCTGTCCGGCCCCGCCCTCTACCGCTACTTCGACAGCCGGGACGCGCTGCTGACGGACCTGATCCGCGACGCCTACGCCGACCTGGCCGCCGCCGTCGGCGAAGCGGCCGGCGCGTTGCCGCCGGGCACCGCGCCGCGCGCCCGCCTCCAGGCCCTCGCCGCGGCCTGCCGGGACTGGGCGGCCGCGCAGCCGCACCGCTATCTGCTGATCGAGGGCACGCCGGTGCCGGGGTACTCCGCGCCGCCGGACACGCTGGAGAGCGCGCGGGCGGTGCTCGGCCCGTTCCTCCCTGCCTTCGCCCAGGGCGCGCCGACGGCGGCGGTACGGCCGGTGGTCGAGCAGATGACGGCCTGGGCCGCCGGGGACGAGGCGGTCGCGCGGTGGGCGCGCGCCCACGTGCCCGCCGGAGCGGAGGGGACCGCCCTGGCCGGAGGCGTGCTCGCCTGGACCCATCTGCACGGGGCGATCGGCCTGGAGGCCGCGGGGCAGTTCACGGGCATGGGCCACGACGGGGGCACGCTGCTGACGGCCCAGTTCGACGTCCTGGCCGACACGTTCGGCCTGGACTGAGCGGGGCGTGCCCGGTGTGCTCCCTTACCTCACCGGCACGTACGCGTACGGAGTCGTCGTGGTCGTCGTGGTCAGGGAGGCGAAGGGATTACGGGAGGGCACCCGCGACGGCTTCCCGTCCGCGCCCCACGGTGGCTTCGCCTCCGCGCGCCCACCGCCTTAGGCTGCTGTCGATCAAGACATCGCGAGGGAGGCCGGGCCCGTGGTCGTGAAGGAAGCCGAACTGCCGTACCTGCGCCGCTGTGTGGAACTGGCGGCCGAGGCGCTGGAGGCCGGGGACGAACCGTTCGGTTCGGTCCTCGTGACCGGGGACGGCACCGTGCGCGCCGAGGACCGCAACCGCGTGGCCTCCGGGGACCGCACCCGGCACCCCGAGTTCGAGCTGGCGCGCTGGTCGGCGGCCCACCTGACGCCCGGCGAGCGGGCCGCCGCCACGGTGTACACCTCCGGCGAGCACTGCCCGATGTGCGCGGCCGCCCACGCCTGGGTGGGCCTCGGACGCATCGTGTACGTCGCCTCCTCCGAGCAGCTGACGTCCTGGCTCTCCGAACTGGGGGTGCCCGCTCCGCCGGTGCGGACGCTGCCCGTCGCCGAGGTCGCCCCCGGCGTGCTCGTGGACGGCCCCGTCCCGGAACTGGCCGGGGAGGTCAAGGAGCTGCACCAGCGGTTCCACCGCGCGGGCGCCTGACCCGCGCGGGGCACCGCCGGGCGGGGTGGGACTCCGGTGGTCGGCTCGTTCCCCCGGGGGCTCAGCCGTCCGTCCGCGGGCGGGCCCGGCGGTACAGGACGACTCCGCCCAGGAAGAGCGCGGCGCCGGTCGCGAGGACCGGGACGGTACGGTCGGCGCCCGTCTCGGCGAGGGCGGCCGTCTCCGGCGGGGCGGCGTGCGGCGCCGGATCGGGGGCCGACGGCGTGCGCGACGGTGCGGACGGCTCGGGCTCCGGGCGGTCGGGCCGCTCGCCGGAGGTGTTCACGGACTCGTTGCCGACGGCCGCGTTCCCGGCGCCGGCCACGTTCACGCTGTTCCCGCTGACGTTGACCGGGAGGTCCACCGGCAGCTGCACCTGGTTGCCGGACACCACGCCCGGCGAGCCGTGCGTGTCGCTCCCGGCCGTCGCGCCGCCGGCCGGCCCCGGGGATCCGCCCCGCTCGTCGGCGCTCTCGTTGACGCAGGTGTTGCCCGCGGCGGGGTTGAGCAGGCCCACCACGTTCACCGTGTTCCCGCACACGTTCAGCGGGGCGTGCACCGGGAGCTGGACGGTGTTCCCGGACACCACCCCGGGCGAACCGACCGTGGCGCCCTCCGCGCCGGCGTCGGCGTACGCCGGCATCGCCACGGCCATCGCGCCCGACGCGGCGGCGACGGCGATCACACCGTTCCGGGTGACCCGTCTCATAGGTTCCCTGCCTTCCAGACTCGGTCGCGGGCCCTCGCCCGCACCGGACAGAACGCGGGCACCGCCATCCGGGTTATGGCTCCCCCGTACGGACCCGGACCGTTCACTCCATCAGGGGTCCCGTCGTTCGAAACCCGGGCGGATCCGTCGAACGCACGGCTGACGAACACACGGGGGCCGGATGCCGGGTGTGCCGCCGCTCGGCCGACAGGCGAGGGCCGCGGGGCCCGCTTATGGTGAGCGAGGGCGCCGGTTCCCGGTCCGCTGCGGGGCGCCCTTGGAGGCATCGATGCTGGCCAAGCTGTCCACTCGACCCTCGGTCCGGCGCCGCTCGGTGCGATCTTCGGTCCGGCGCCGCGCGGTCACCGGCGCGGCCGGGCTGGCTCTGCTGGGTGCGGGGCTGACGGCCGTCGGCGGTACGGAACCGGACCTCGACCGGTTCTACGACCAGAAGATCAAGTGGGTGGCGTGCGAGGGCACGGACCTGCCGGAGGATCTGCAGTGCGGGAAGATCACCGTCCCGCTCGACTACGCGAAGCCCGAGAAGGGCACCCTCGAGCTGGCCCTCGCCCGCTACCGGGCCACCGGTGACCCGCGGGGCTCGGTGGTGCTGAACTTCGGCGGTCCGGGCGGCTCGGGTGTCGTGGGGCTCGCCCACAGCGGCAAGGACTTCATGGGCCTGACCGACGACTACGACGTGGTCTCCTTCGACCCGCGCGGCATCGGCCGCTCCTCACCGGTCAGCTGCGGCGCGGAGGCCACCGGCCGGGCGCTGGAGGTGACCGGCGGCGAGGACATGTCCGATCCGCGCGAGACGCTCGCGCAGTTGCGTGAGGTGGCCGCCGAGTGCGCCGAGCACTCGGGCCCCGTCCTCTCCCACATCGGCACCGTGGACGTCGCACGCGACCTGGACGTGATGCGCCAGGTCCTCGGCGACGGGAAGCTCAACTACCTGGGTTTCTCCTACGGGACCCGGCTCGGCGCGGTGTACGCGGCCCGGTTCCCCGAGAAGGTGGGCCGGTTCGTGCTCGACGGCGTGGACACGCTGACCGATTCGCTGACCGAACAGGGGCTGGCGGGTGCCAGGGGGCAGCAGAGGGCACTGGAGAACTTCCTCACCTGGTGCACCGAGGACATCGCCTGTCCGTTCGGGCAGGACGCGCGCGACGCCCGCCGGCAGGTCGTGGAGCTGGTCGACTCGCTCGACGAGAACCCGGTGCCGACCGACTTCGGTTTCGAGTTCACCGGTCAGGACCTCGCCGGCGCCATAGGGCAGGGCCTGTACAGCAAGGAGCTGTGGCCGCTGCTGCAACGGGCCCTCGCGCAGTTGATGGAGGACGGGGACACGCGCGGGGTGGAGGCCTTCGCGACCGGAGGGGTGGCGCTCCCCGCGCCGCAGCGGGCCGACGACCCCCTCGTCGACGAGGAGGAGGTGCCGCTGGACAACCCGCCGGCGGCGCTGATGGCGGTGAACTGCGCGGACGACCCCGACCGTCCCACCGCCGAGCGGCTGACCCGGGACCTGGCCCGGCTGCGCACCGCCTACGAGGAGGCCTCGCCGGTCTTCGGCCGGTACCGGCTCGCCCAGGTGCTGATGTGCCACGGCCGGCCCAGGGGCACCGACTACATCCGCGAGCAGGTCAAGGACCTCGACACGCCGAAGATGCTGCTGGTCGGCACCCGGGGCGACCCGGCCACCCCGTACCGCTGGACGGTGGAGACGGCCGAGCGGCTCGGTGACGCGGCGGTGGTGCTGGACAACCGGGGTGAGGGCCACACCGGCTACGGGTCGTCCGAGTGCGTCCACCGCAAGGTCGACGACTTCCTGCTGCACGGGTCCCTGCCGCCGAGCGGCAGTTCCTGCGGTTCCGAGGAGGACGACCGGGGCTGAAGCGGGTCCGAACCGGCTCCGCGGGCCCCGCGGAGCCGGCCCCGCGCCTTCGCCCGCCGCCCCGCCGCCGTCACGGCGCACGTGCTGCCGCACGTCGGCGGGCCGGGAGTGCCTCCACCACGACAGCCGGACGTTTTGCCCCAAATGCCCTACACGGGAATCGGCTCTATGGTGCTGTCATGGAGCACGATCTGAGTCCTGCTGCCCTTGCCGAGCTTCGACGGCCGCGCCCCTATCCCGCGGTGTCCGTGCTGACGCCGACCCACCGGCGCGATCCCCTCAACACGCAGGACGCCGTCCGGCTGCGCAATGTGGTGGGCGACGCCAAGAAGCAGCTGGAGACCGATCCCGCGGTCACCCGGGACCGGCGCGCCGAGGTGGCCCGGCAACTGGACCGGGCCCTGTCCGAGGTCGACCTGGCACACAGCGAGGACGGCCTGGTCATCTTCGCGGCCCCGGGTGAGCACCAGGTGTGGTCGCTCACCCGTTCCGTGCCCGAGCGCGTGGTGCTCTCGGACACCTTCCTGACCCGCAACCTCGTCTCCGCCCATACGGCGGAACGGCCGTTCTGGGTGCTGTCCGTGTCCGCCGACCGGATCACCCTGTGGAGCGGCGGCGCGGGCCGAGTGGTGGAGGAGCGCGCCGGCGGTTTCCCGCTGACCCGGGGCGTGGAGAACTTCGACCCGGAGCGGCTGGAGCGGGTCGGCGACCAGCCGAGCGCCTTCCGCGACGAACGCACCCGCACGTTCCTGCGCGAGGCCGACCTCGCGATGAGCGCGCTCCTGCGCGACCACCCGCGGCCGCTGTACGTCACCGGTGAGCGGGCCGCCCTGTCCCTGCTGTCCGAGGTCGGCAGCGTGGCCGGGGGCGCGGTGCACGTCCCGCACGGCGGACTCGCGCACGGCACGCCCGACGCGGTGTGGCAGGCGGTGCGGCCGGTGCTCGAGGCCGAGGCCCGCAGGAGCACCGAGGAGGTGATCCGGTCCCTGGTGTCCGCCCGCGGGCGCAAGGAGTTCGCGGCCGGGGTCGACGAGTTGTGGCAGAGCGCCCGGGAGGGACGGGTGCGGCTGCTGGCCGTCGAGGAGAACTACCGGATCACGGTGCGCGACGCCGGCGACCACCTGGTCATCGCCGAGGACGGCGACCTGGACGCCCGCGAGGACATCGTGGACGAGATCGTGGAGCGGTGCCTGGAGACCGGCGCCGAGGTCCGCTTCGTCCCGGACGGCACCCTCGGGGACGCGGACGGGATCGCGGGGGTGCTGCGGTACTGAGGACGGGGTGACCCCTCCGCCGGCCACGAACAAACACCCGGCCGCCGAACGCGCGAGCAGGCTCCGACGGGCAGCCGACGTCTCGTCACATCAGTTGTGCATCAGGGGAGTTGGCGAGCGGAACGGGGTCCGCGCCCCTACCCCGGAGTAACTCTCCGAAGACGGTGGCATATGCCACCGGCACCACCTTGTCGTGTGTTGCCAAATCCCTTACAGGGCGTCGCGGGCTGTGCCACAGTCATAACGGTCCCTCCGTCCGCCCGAGGGCCCTACCGTCCCCCATCGGAGTGCGTCATGCCGCCCCACCTCTCCGCGGACCGCCCAGCCGCCCAGCCGCCAGGGCGCGGCGGTGTCGACGAGCTCATCTCGCAGACCCGGCGGCTCAAGGGCGAGGTGGACGCCGTACGGCGCGACACACCGGCCGACCGATCGGATCCGCGGAACCGCTGGCAGCGCGCGCTGTACGACCTGGCACTGCATCAGCTCAACGATCTGGACGAGCACTTGGCGCAGCTGCGGGACGGTCCGCTGCCGACGACCGCGGACGGCGCGCCCGCGCCGTCCGCGGCGCGGCACGGCGGGTCCCTGCTCAGCCGGGTCGGCAGCGCGGAGTGGAACCTGCTCACGGACGAGGTGAGCTGGTCCGGGGAGCTGTACCACATCCTGGGCCGCGACCCGGCCGCTCCCCCGCTCACCCTCGACGAGCTGCCCTCCTCGGTGCACGACGAGGACCGGCCGAAGCTGACGGCGATGGTCACGGACTGCCTGGTCGACGCCCGGCCCATCGACGGGGAGTTCCGCGTCGTACGCCCGGACGGCGGCGTACGGACCGTGCACATGATGGGCGAACCGGTACTCGATGCCGACGGCAGCACCGCCTCGATGTGGGCCGTGCTGCGGGACGTCAGCGAACTGCGCCGCTGCCGGCGGGCGGTGAGCGAGACCCGTGACTCGCTGCACCGTCAGCGGCACGCCGCCGCGCAGACCGAGCACCGGCTCGCGGTCGAGCTGCAGGAAGCCGTGCTGCCCTCGTGGCGCGGCTCCCTGCGGCTCCCGCACGGCGGCCCGCGCACCCTGGAACTCGCCGCCCACTACCTGCCGTCGTCGACGAACGCGCCGATCGGCGGCGACTGGTACGACGCCCTGGAACTGTCCGACGGCACGACCCTGCTCAGCGTCGGCGACCTGACCGGGCACGGGGTCGGCGCGGCCTCGGGCACGGCGATGCTGCTCGGTGCCGTGCGCGGCATGGCGATGACCGGCACCGAGCCGGGTCCCCTGCTGGCCTGCCTCAACCAATTACTGGACGCCACCGTGCAGCCGGTGCTGGGCAGCGCCGTCTGCCTGCGCTACCGGCCCGAGACCCGCTCCCTGGTGTGGGCGCAGGCCGGACACCCCGCCCCGCTGCTGTTCCGCGACGGGACGGGGCGCGCGCTGGACGCGCCGGACGGCGTGCTGCTCGGGGCCACCTCGGGCGCCTCCTACGGGCAGGCCGAAGTGATCCTCGAGGTCGGCGACCTGCTGCTCCTGCACACCGACGGGCTGGTGCCCGGGCACGCCGGAGCCACGGCCGTCCACCGTCTCCTGGGCCTGGCCGCGCACTTCGCCGAGGCCCGCACCGCGCAGCACTGCGTCCGCGCGGTCGTACGGGAGTTCGGCGAGAGGGAGCGCGAGGACGGCGCCTGCGTGCTCGTGGCCCGGGTCGCCTCGTAGCGGGCGTCCGGCCGGCCCGTCCGTGGGACGTCCGGACGGCACACCGGGGAGGGCGACCGCGCGGGGGCCCGGGGCCGCGGGTGCCGTTCGCCGTCACGCCCGGGCTCCGGCACCGCCCTTCCCCCTCGGCTTCGGCAACGCCAGTTTGATCTCCTCCCTGAGCTCCTGGATCTTCGGGTAGGAGGCGTACTCGGCGGTGAGCCGGTACATCTGGCGCAGCCGGTCCCAGGTGCGGCGCGAGGAGTTGGAGCCCATCGACATCAGGGCGAGGCGCGCGTACCGGTCGGCCTGTTCGGGGTCGTCCGCGATGAAGCAGGCGGAGGCCATGGACAGATGGTCGAAGATCTTCGACCGCTCCCGCCCGTCGACGCGCAGGGACAGGGCCTTCTCCGCGTAGTGCTGGGCGTGCACGGCCGCACCGGGCTCGAACTCGGCCAGCGTGCGGTAGGCCAGTGCCTGCATGCCGTACAGGTCCTCGTCCCTGAAGGTCTGCATCCAGTCCGGCGGCTCCGCGTCGGCCTTGTCCGAGACGAACAGGTCCTCGGCGCGGCCCAGGGTGCGGCGCATCGCCTGGCCCTTGCCCATGGACGCCTGAGCCCAGGCCTCGATGGTGTGGAACATCGCCCGGGTGCGCGGCAGCACCTCCTCGCCCGAGCCGGACTGGGCGAGCTTCATCAGGTCCAGGGCGTCGTCGGGCCGGCCCAGGTGCACCATCTGGCGGGCCGCCCGGGACAGCGCCTCACCGGCGCGCGGCCGGTCACCGCCCTCCCGGGCCGCGTGGGCGGCGATGACGAAGTACTTCTGGGCCGTCGGTTCCAGGCCGACGTCGTGCGACATCCAGCCCGCGAGGACGGCGAGGTTGGCGGCGACGCCCCACAGGCGCCGCTGGAGATGGGGTGGGTGGTGGTAGGCGAGGATGCCGCCCACCTCGTTGAGCTGGCCGACCACCGCCTTGCGCTGGAGGCCGCCGCCCCGGGCGGCGTCCCAGGCGCGGAACACCTCCACGGAGCGCTCCAGTTCCTCGATCTCCTGCGACCCGATGGGGGCGGCCTCGTAGCGGTCGAACCCGGCGGGGTCGGCGTGCAGGGGGTTGTCGAGGCGTGGAGCGTCGGCGGTCAGGGCCGGATCGGTGTGCAGCCAGTCGTGCATGGCGCTGCTGAGTGCGGATCCCGCGGCGAGCGCGGCGCCCGCGCCCACCAAGCCGCGTCGGTTGAGCATGAGGTCCATTCCCGTGAATTCGGTGAGGACCTCGGCCGTCCGCTCGGGCGCCCACGGCACTCCGTCGGGATGTTCCGCCTTCCCGCCGCCCCGCCGTCTCCCCGTACGCCCGTGCCGGACCAGACCGAGGTCCTCGATGGTCACGACACGGCCGAGACGCTCGGTGAACAGAGCCGCCAGCACCCGCGGCACGGGATCGCGCGGGATCTCTCCCATGTCGATCCAGCGCCGCACCCGGGAGGTGTCGGTCGCCAGCTGGGGGTGGCCCATGGCCGCCGCCTGCCGGTTGACCAGCCTCGCGAGTTCGCCCTTGGACCAGCCGGCCAGGCCGAACAGGTCCGCGAGCCGGGTGTTGGGTTGTCCGCTCACGTCAAGCCCCCAGGTTCTCGGCTGAGTTGACAGTAGCCCGGGGAGAGTTGCCGGGCGACTATTCGCCAGGGTTCGCCAGGGTGCGCCAGATGGTGTGCCAGGGGGCTTCGGGTGTCGAGTAGGAACGCGCCGCCACGACCCGGTCGCCGCAGGGACATTCCCCAGGGTGTGCCTGGGCGGCCGGGCCGGGTGGTCGATGACATCTCAGGCACACGAAGGGATCTGTATCACCCATGTACGCAGCATCGTCCTCCGTGTCCGCCCCGCCCCGGCCGCTGCGTCCGCGTCCGTCGGACGGCGGCCCCTACCTCACCCCCGCGCGCCCGGCGCCCACCGTGCTCGGCGCGGGCAAGGTACGGCGCCCCGCGGGACCGGGCACCCAGCCGCTCAGCGGACGGCTCGACCTGTCCGGCCCGCAGGGCGCCCAGCTGCGCACGGCGATCGCGTCGGTGCACCGCATCTGCCCGGAGTTCACCCCCGTGCAGGTGCTGCGCCGCAGCGGCCGGTCCGTCCTCGTGGTGGGCACCACCGGCCGGAGCACCGCGGTCGCCAAGTGCTTACTGGACCACTCCCCCGCGTGGAGCGAGCGGATCCGCCATGAAATAGCGGCATACCGCTCGTTCGTCCGGCACCGCCCGCCCGTGCGGGCGCCCCGGCTGATCGCGGCGGATCCGGACAACTGCACGCTGGTGGTCGAGCGGATGCCCGGCCGGGTGGCGGCACTCCAGCGGCACCCGGCCGAGGCACCGCCGCGGGCGGACATCAGGGCGGCGCTCGGCGCGATCTGCCGGCTGAACTCCTGGCGGCCGCCGGCCGGGACGTTCGACGCCCCGCTGGACTACGCGGCCCGCATCTCCCGGTACCACGAGCTGGGCCTGCTCACCGACCGGGACATGGGCGACCTGCAGAAGCTGCTGCACGGCATCTCGCTCGCGGCCGGACGGCAGGGCATGGGCCAGTTCTGCCACGGCGACGCCCTGCTCTCGAACATCCTGATCTCACCGGCCGGTCCCGTACTGGTGGACTGGGAGCACGCGGGCTGGTACCTGCCGGGCTACGACCTGGCGACGCTGTGGTCGGTCCTCGGGGACGCGCCGGCGGCCCGGCGGCAGATCAGCCAGATCGCGCAGTCGGCGGGCCCCGCCTCGCGTGACGCGTTCCTGGTGAATCTGATGCTCGTGCTGACCCGCGAGATCCGTACCTACGAGACGGCCGTGCAGCGCTCGATGCACGACCCGGCCCCGGCGGCGCCGGGAGCGGCCCGCCCGGGTGCCGTCCCGTCCTGCGAGGAACAGCGGTTGCTGCTGCGGCGGCTGCACGACGACTGCCAACTGGCCCGCCGGGCCGTGCGCGCGGCGGTCGGCACTCGCTGACGGGAGGGCGGTCCGCGGTGCGCCCCGGCAGAGGCGCACCGCGGACCGCCGCGTGTCCGTGCCCGACGCCCCTCGGGCGGGGCCATTGGTGTACTCCACTGACGCGTCGCAGGCCCCGCGGCCGCCACCACGAAACGTTCCCGCGCCCCGAGTGACGAGGAACTTCACGCCCGCCTGGGCATGATTGACGGATCATCAGCCGACCGGTACCACTGACGCACCGCTCGGCTCCGCAGGGCCCCTCGCGCCCGACCGTCCCAGGAGGCTGCATTGCGACCGTCCGTCCCCGAACCCGGCAGTGCGTCCGGGCCCCGACGCACCCGCGGCGCCGTCCGCGCCCTGGCAGCGGTGGCGGTGACCCTGCCGCTGCTGGGCGCGGCCCCCTCCCCTTCCCCACCGGGCACCGCCCGGCTCCAGCAGGCGTTCGCCGACGCGGCCGCCGCGTACGACGTGCCGCAGAGCGTGCTGTTGGGCGTCTCCTACCTGCAGTCCCGCTGGGACGCGCACGGCGGCGCCCCGAGCGTGACCGGCGGCTACGGCCCCATGCACCTCACGGACGCCCGGACCGCGCTCGCCGCGACCGAGCACCACGGCGAGGGCACGGAGGATCCCCGCGGTGACGACGCCCGCCCGCCGCTGCGTCCCGAGGCGCGGGCACCGCGCACCGACGCCCTCCCGGCACGTCTGACGACGCTGCCGAGGGCGGCCCGGCTGACCGGGCTGAGTCCCGAACGACTGCGCGAGGACCCGGCCGCGAACGTGGCGGGCGGGGCCGCGCTGCTGGCCGAGGCACAGCGCCGGCTGGGCAAGCCACTGAGCGAGGACCCGGCGGACTGGTACGGGGCGGTGGCCCGCTTCTCCGGCGCGGACGACACGTCGTCGGCGTCGGCGTACGCCGACGACGTGTACGAGGTGATCCGCACCGGCGGGGAGCGGATCACGGACGCGGGACAGCGGGTCGTCCTCGCCGCCCGCCCGGGCCTGGCGCCCGACACCTCGACGCCGGCCCTCGCCGGCCTGCGCAGCGTCTCCGCCGCCGGGACGGAGTGCCCGCCGACGGTGTCGTGCGAGTGGGTCCCGGCGCCGTACGAGGAGTTCGGGGACGGCGACTACGGCAACCACGACCGGGGGAACCGGCCGGCCTCGCAGCCGATCCGGTACATCGTCGTCCACGACACGGAGGGTGCCTGGGAGGGCGTCCTCGACATGGTGCAGGACCCCACCTACGTGTCCTGGCAGTACAGCCTGCGCTCCACGGACGGCCACATCGCCCAGCACGTGAAGGCGAAGGACGTGGCCTGGCACGCGGGCAACTGGTACGTCAACGCCGGGTCGATCGGTCTGGAGCACGAGGGCTTCCTGGCGGAACCCGACGCCTGGTACACCGAGGCGATGTACCGGTCCTCGGCCCGTCTGGTGAAGTACCTCGCCGAGAAGTACGACATCCCCCTGGACCGGCAGCACATCCTCGGCCACGACACCGTGCCCGGACCGACCTCGGGGACCATCCCCGGGATGCACACCGACCCCGGCCCCTACTGGGACTGGCGGCACTACTTCGAGCTGCTGGGCCGCCCCTTCGAGGCCACGGCCGGCAAAAACGCCGGCATGGTGACGATCCGGCCCGACTACGCCGCCAACCGGCCGGTCTTCACGGGCTGCGGGAACGCGGGCGAGCCGTGCGCGACGCACGGGTCGAGCGCGGTGCGGCTGTACTCCGACCACGACGAGAGCTCTCCCCTGATCAGGGACATCGGCCTCGGTTCCGCTCCGACGACCGGGGTGAACGACCTGTCGTCGCGCGCCTCCACGGGGCAGCAGTACGCGGTCGCCGACCGCTGGGGCGACTGGACCGCCATCTGGTACCTGGGGCAGAAGGCGTGGTTCAGGAACCCGCAGAAGCGGCCCACGGCGGTGCCCGCGTCGGGCCTGGTGGTGACCCCGAGGAAGGGGCTCGACTCCGTGCCCGTGTACGGGCGCGCCTACCCGGAGAAGGAGGCCTACCCTCAAGGGGTGCCCGCGCAGTCCGTGTCGCCGCTGCCGTACACGCTGCCGAAGGGCCAGCGGTACGTGACCGGGGGCAAGGTGCCCGGCGAGTACTACTACGCGGTGAGCTTCGACGAGGCCTCGCACCGGGTCGTGACCGGCAAGGACCTGTACTACGAAGTCCAGTTCGGGCACCGGGTCGGCTTCGTGCGGGCGGCGGACGTGACGGTGAGGCCGGCGTAGCACCGCCGCGCCGAGCCGAGGGGGGCCGGGTCCGGTGCGGACCCGGCCCCCCTCGCGCGGTCCGGGGTCAGCCCTGCTGGAACAGTTCCGCGGGCAGCGGCTTGAGGAGGGCGTACAGGTCGTCGGTGATCGGGCGGTCCCAGGCGGCGATGGTGACCAGGACGTTGTCGCTGCGGTCGAACTGCACGCAGGAGATCCGGCCCTCGGAGAGCTTGACGCGGCGCACGATCAGCAGGTTGTCGCCCTGCATCACCGGCACGTCCTCGGTGCCGACGACGGTGACCTCCTCGTCGTTCTCCAGCGCCAGCAGCAGCTGCCCGACCTCGAAGGGGACCTCGCCCTCGGGGACGTCCCGGGCCGGGGAGCCCTCCGGCAGGTTACCGATGATCATCGCGGGGCCGCGGCCGCCGAACAGGTCGTAACGCAGGAAGACGCCCTGGCAACTGCCGTCGGGGGCGGGCAGCAGCCCGGCACCCAGGTTGCCGGGCCAGTCGCCCGGGTCCATGGCCAGTACGTCGAAGTCGGGCCCGGCGGGAGTGGCACTGCGGCGGCGGAGGAACGACATGCCGCCATGGTACGTGCCCGGACCCGCGAACGGACGGACGGGCGGACGGTCGGCGCCCGCCGCCGCTACGCGGTCCGGCGGTGCCGCTCGTGGTGGCGGGCCACCCGGGCCCGGTTGCCGCAGGACGGCCTGCACCACTCCTGACGCGGGTGTTCCTTCAGGAAGTACCGCACACAGCGCGGCGCGTGGCAGGCGCGCAGCCGCTGCCGGTCGGGACTCGCGAGGAAACCGATCGCGGCCTGTGCCAGGACGGCGGTCAGGTCGTCCTGGCCCCCGGCGGGACGCCGGTGCGCGACGGGCCCGGCGTCCTCGGCCCACCGCAGGACCGGCACGGTGGGGGTGCGGGCGGCCGCCTCGTTCAGGCGCCGCAGGGCCTCGGGCACGGGCAGCAGCCGGGCCGCGTCCGCGGGGCTCGGCTCGTCCGGGCGCACGGCGCGGGCGAAGAGGGCGCGGACGGCGGCGCGCAGCTCACGGACGGCGGTGAGGTCCTCGGCACCGGCGGTGAAGCGGGCCGCATCGGGCAGCACGTCCGGGTGGGCGTGCACCCAGGCGGTGAGGCCGGCGGGGTCGGTCAGGTCGTCGGCGGCCCCGCCGTTGCCGTCGTGCCGGATGGTCAGGGCGAGGTCCAGGGCGAGCCGGGCGTCCCTGCTGATCGAGTCCCGCATGGGCCGATGATAGGCGCGCGGGGATCCGTCGGGCCGGTGGGGGAGCGTGCGCCCGCGGGGCCGGTGACGGTTTCGGCGCGGGCCCCGGCGGCCGGCGGAGGGGCTACTCCTCCGGTGGGGCCGGCGGGATCACCGCGACCGGGCTCTCCGCGTGCAGCAGGACGGCCTGGGTGACGGAGCCCATCATGCGGGCCGGCGCCAGCAGGCGGCGGCGGTGCCGGCCCACGACGACCAGCGCCGCGTCCCGGGAGGCCGCGACCAGGTGACCGGCCGCGTCACCGGGCAGCACCCGCGTCTCGGCGGTGACCTCGGGGTGTCGTTCGCGGTGCGGGGCGAGGAAGCCGTCGGCGAGGACGCGCGTCTCGTGCTCGACGGCGTCCTGGTCGATCCCCGGCGGGGGCATCTCCCCGGGCAGCATCCAGGTCTGCAGGGGCCACGGGTAGGCGGCGACGATCCGCAGCCGGGCACCGTGCAGGGCCGCCTCGGCGAAGGCGAAGGCGAGCGTGGCCTCGTCCGGGCTGTCGGCGTTCAGGCCGGCCACCACGAGCCGGCCCGGCCCGGCCGACGGGTCGCCGTCGGCCGGGCGTCCGGGCCGGGGCACCACGACGACGGGGCATTCGGCGTCGCGGGCCGCGGCCAGGGAGTTCGAGCCGAGCAACAGGCTGGCGAAGCCGCCGCGGCCCCGGGAGCCGAGCACCAGCAGCCGGGCCGTGGTCCCCAGTTCGGGCAGCACGCCGCCGGGCGCGCCCACCAGGGCGGTGTACTCGACGGCCGGGAGCCCGGTGTGCCCCTCCAGATGGGCGCGGACCTGGTCGAGGACCGGGTCGTCGTCCGGGTCGGGCGGGCCGGCGGCCAGGACCTCGGGCTGCGCCCAGGAGGCGTACTGGCGTACGTGCACGACCCGCAGCGGGGCCTCGCGCCGACGGGCGGCGTCGAGGGCCCACTCCAGGGCGCGCAGGCTGTCGTCCGAACCGTCGACCGCCGCGACGACCGGCTGGGTGTTCATGTTTCCTCGCCTCCGGTGTACGACCCCCGCCTTCCCGGACCAGCCTGACTCAGGCGGGGACCGGGGAAGGCGCTTCCGGTCGCGTGTCCGGAAAAACGCGGGGAACACGTCCCGGAACGGTGACGGCTCCGGCAGGGCGGCCGGTGAGGGCTCCCGCGGGCCCGGCTCACGTCAGGTCGAACTCCCCCTCCCGGGCCCCCGACACGAACGCGCCCCACTCCGCGGGGGTGAAGATCAGGGAAGGGCTCTCCGGGCGGCCGCTGTTGCGCATGGCGATGAAGCCCTCCACGAAGGCGATCTGGACATCGCCCAGTCCGCGGCTGCTGGACTGCCACTGCGCGTTGCTGAGGTCCAGGTCCGGCTTGTCCCAGCCCGTGAGGGGGCGCTGCTGGGTGGTGCTCTCGGCCACGTCCGTGCTCCTCCCGATTCCGTCGTCCGCGGCCAGCCTAGCGATCGGTCCCCGCCCCCGACAGGCCGCACGGGAAGTACCTCTTCGCGGCGGTGTCCGTTGAACCCGGAGTGCCGTGCGCACGTACTGGTGGGGGCGGGCCTCCCCTCGGGCCCGGTTCGCCATGCCATCGCAGGACCGCACGGAAGGACCTCCGGGTGTCGCTCTTCACTCGCTCCCGTCAATCGTCGGACACCACCGGGGGCGGAGCGGACGAGGACGGCGCCGCGTCCGCGCCCGCGGACACCGCCGGGGCCGCGGCGGCCTCGCCGTCCCCCGGCGCCACGCCGGCCGCCGCGCGCCCGGGCCGGTTCGGCCGGCGGCTGCGCCGGCTCCGTGCGGCGCGCGGCGTCACCGTCGGGACGACCGTCCTCGCCGGAGCACTGGTGCTGTTCGCGCTCCTCGTGCCGAACCGCGTGGAACGGCTCACGTTCGACGCGTTCCTCCGCCTCCCCGCCGAGGGGATCCTGCTCGCGGCCCTGCTGCTCGCGCTGCCCGGGAGGCCGCGGCGGATCACGGCGGTGGTCTCGGGCGTCCTGCTCGGTCTGCTCACCGTCCTGAAACTCGTGGACATGGGCTTCTACCAGGTGCTGGCCCGGCCCTTCGACCTGGTGCTCGACTGGATCCTGCTCGACGACGCGGCGGATTTCGTACGGGAGTCGTTCGGCCGGGGCGGGCAGGTGCTCGCCGTGGCCGGGGTGATCGTCCTGTTCGTCTCCCTGCTCGTGCTCATGACGCTGGCGACGGTGCGGCTGGCCGACCTGATGGTCCGTCACCGTCCCGTCGCCGCCCGGACCACGCTGGTCCTGGGCGTCGCGTGGATCACCTGCGTCACCCTGGGCGTGCGGATCACCGGTGTCCCGGTCGCCACCAAGGGCACCGCGGAGATGCTGGGCAACCGCGTGGAGCAGGTGCGCGCGGGCCTGCGCGACGCGCGGGTCTTCGAGGAGCAGGCCGCCGTCGACGCCTTCGCGGGGACGCCGCCCGACCGGCTGCTCACCGGGCTGCGCGGCAAGGACGTCCTGTTCACCTTCATCGAGAGCTACGGCCGGGTGGCGATCGACGACCCGGCGATGGCGGGGCCGGTCGGCGCGGTCCTCGCGGAGGGCACCGGCAGGCTGGAGTCCGCCGGCTTCTCCTCACGCAGCGGCTGGCTCACCTCGCCGGTGACGGGCGCCGGCAGCTGGCTCGCCCACTCGACCTTCCTGTCCGGCCTGTGGATCAAGAACCAGCAGCGCTACCGCAGCCTGACCACCAGCGACCGCATGACCCTCACCGGCTACTTCCGCAAGACCGGTGACTGGCGCACCGTCGGCATCGTGCCCGGGGTGCGCCGGGCCTGGCCGGAGGGCGAGTTCTTCGGGCTGGACCACATCTACGACTCCGAGCGCCTCGGCTACCACGGCCCGTACTTCAGCTGGACCCCCGTACCCGACCAGTTCAGTCTGGAGGCCTTCGAGCGCCTGGAGCACGGCAGGAAGGACCGCCGGCCGATCATGGCGGAGATCATCCTGGCCTCGAGCCACAACCCCTGGTCCCCCATCGCGCGCATGATCGACTGGGACGACCTCGGCGACGGCTCGGTGTTCCACGAGATCAAGAAGGAGGGCACGGACCCGAAGGAGGTCTGGAAGGACCCGGAGAAGGTGCGCACCGAGTACCGGCGGGCCATCGAGTACTCGCTGCGGAGCCTGATCGAGTGGGTCGAGCGGTACGGCGACGAGGACACGGTCCTGGTCTTCCTCGGCGATCACCAGCCGGTTCCCACCGTCACCGCCGGGAGCACCGGCAAGGACGTGCCGGTCACGATCGTCGCCCGGGACGAGAAGGTGCTGGACCGGGTGGAGGGGTGGGGCTGGACCGACGGGCTCAAGCCCGCGCCCGACGCCCCGCGCTGGGGCATGGACGCCTTCCGTGACCGCTTCATGACGGCGTTCGGGCCGCGGGGCGGCACCCCGGGGACGTCGGCCGGGACGGGCTGACCGCGGCGGCCCGGCGTCACCCCCGCCCGGAGAGGAAGTCCGTGACCCGCCGTACGAACCACTCCCGGTCGTCCAGCCACGGGTAGTGCCCGGCGCCCGGCTGCACCGCGAACCCGGCCGCCGGGAACGCGTCGGCGGCACGGCGGGCGAGGGACGGTGCGGGGCCGCCGTCGAGTTCACCGGCGAGGACCAGCACCGGGGCCGTGAACCGGGCCAGTGCGGCGCGGGTCTCGGGAGGGTCGTAGGCGCCGGTGGAGCCGTAGAGGTCGCAGGCCTCCTCGTTGACCTGCGCCTCCTCGCCCGCCGCGTGGGCGCGGGCGGTGTCGTCCCAGCGTCCGTAGAAGAACGGGAGGAAGACGGGGTCGAAGTCGCCGGTGCCCTCCAGCCAGGCCTCGAACGCGGGGAACGCCTCCGGGAACCAGGGTTCGTTCTCCCGCAGCCGGGCCGCCGCGAGCCGGTGTCCGGCCGTCGCCGGCATGCCGAGCGCCCACGGGGTGGCCGTGATCAGCGCCAGCCGTCCCACGCGCCCGGGATGCCGGGCCGCGTACAGCATGGCGAGGCTCCCGCCCGCCGAATGGGCCAACAGGTCCATGCGGTCCAGGGCCAGGTGGGCGCGGAG
>NZ_JAPSKQ010000002.1:98878-111343 GCF_031181555.1 Streptomyces sp.
AGGCGGGCGTCCACCCGGACGACTGCCGCTCGCTCGCCGATCTGGCCCGGTTCCCCTTCACCACCAAGGCGGACCTGCGGGAGAACTACCCCTACGGCATGTTCGCCGTGCCCCGCGACCGCGTCCGCCGCGTCCACGCCTCCAGCGGCACCACCGGACGCCCCACGGTCGTCGGCTACACCGAGGGCGACCTGTCCGTGTGGGCGGACACGGTGGCCCGTTCGATCCGCGCGGCGGGCGGCCGGCCCGGGGACACGGTCCATGTGGCGTACGGCTACGGCCTGTTCACCGGCGGTCTGGGTGCCCACTACGGCGCCGAGCGGCTCGGCTGCACGGTGATCCCCGCGTCCGGCGGGATGACGTCCCGTCAGGTGCAGCTGATCCAGGACCTGCGGCCCACGGTCATCATGGTCACCCCGTCCTACATGCTCACGCTGCTCGACGAGTTCGAGCGGCAGGGCGTCGACCCGCGCGGAACCTCCCTGCGCGTGGGGATCTTCGGCGCGGAGCCGTGGACGGAGCGGATGCGGCAGGAGATCGAGGAGCGGTTCGCGATCGACGCGGTCGACATATACGGGCTGTCGGAGGTGATCGGGCCGGGCGTCGCGCAGGAGTGCGTGGAGACCAAGGACGGCCTGCACATCTGGGAGGACCACTTCTTCCCGGAGGTCGTCGACCCGGTCACCGGCGAGGTCCTCCCGGAGGGCGAGCGGGGTGAGCTCGTCTTCACCTCGCTCACCAAGGAGGCGATGCCGGTCGTCCGGTACCGGACGCGGGACCTGACCCGTCTGCTGCCGGGTACCGCGCGGGTGTTCCGGCGGATGGAGAAGGTCACCGGCCGCAGCGACGACATGGTGATCCTGCGCGGGGTGAACCTCTTCCCCACGCAGATCGAGGAGATCGTGCTGCGCACGCCGGGCGTCGCACCGCACTTCCAGCTCCGGCTCACCCGGGAGGGCCGGCTGGACCGTCTCACCGTCCGCGCGGAGGCCCGGCCCGGCGCGGACGCCGCGACGCGGGAGACGGCCGCGCGGTCCATCGGGGCGGCCGTGAAGGACGGCATCGGGGTGTCGGTCGAGGTGGAGGTCGTCGACCCGGAGACGCTGGAGCGGTCGGTGGGCAAGATCCGGCGGATCGTGGATCTGCGCGAACAGCGGGGGTAGGGGCCGCTCTCCGGATCTGCGGACGGGGGTCCGGGGCGGCCCGGTCCTTCCCGGCCGGGCGCGCCCCGTCCGGCTACTGTGCCGCCACGATGCGCTCGACCGCGGCCGTCACCAGGTGTTCGCGCTCGGCCTCGGTGAAGACGTCCGGCAGGGTGAGCTGTTCGACGATCAGCCAGTTCAGGGCGAGCATGAGCAGCTTGACGGCCGTGGCGTCACCGGGGAGGCCGGAGGCCTCGTGGTAAGCGATGTTGGCGTCGACGTCGGCACGGACGCGTTCGGTGAGCACCTTGCGCAGTTCCGGTCGGCGGGTCGCCTCCAGACGGAGTTCGAGCAGCGCGAGGTAGCCGGTGCGGAAGGAGGCGATGCGGCCGACCAGTTCCCGCATCAGCTCCGCGTAGGTCTCCCGGTCGCGGCCGGCCGCCCGCTGGCGGGCGAGGGTGGCCTCGTCGGGCTGGAGCCGCTCGTAGACGCGGGCGCCGGCCTGGGTGAGCAGGTCGTCGCGGCTGGCGAAGTAGTTGGACGCGGTGCCGGGGGGCACGGCGGCCTCGGTGTCCACCGCCCGGAAGGTCAGCCCGCGGGCACCGTCCCGGGCCAGCACCTCGATCGCGGCGTCCACCAGGGCGGCGCGCCGCTGGTCGTTCCGTCTCCCCATGACCCCACGCCCCACTCCATGCGTAGCACTACGAGCACACCACTTCGCCCAGAGTACTAGGGGCGCCGCACCGCGGACCCGGTCGTGGGGGTGCTCACGTCCCGAAGCGGTCGCGCAGCTCCCGTTTGAGGATCTTCCCGCTGGCGTTGCGCGGCAGTTCGTCCGTGAACAGCACCCGCTTGGGCGCCTTGAAGCCGGAGAGCCGCTCGCGCGCGTGGGCGATCAGCTCCGCCTCGGTGACCTCGCCGCGCGGGACGACGACCGCCGTGACGGCCTCGACCCAGCGTGCGTCGGGCAGGCCGATCACGGCGGCCTCGGCCACGGCCGGGTGGGTGTAGAGCGCGTCCTCGACCTGGCGCGAGGCGACCAGGACGCCACCGGAGTTGATGACGTCCTTCACCCGGTCGACGATCGTGAAGTAGCCGTCGGCGTCCCGTACCGCGAGGTCCCCGGAGTGGAACCAGCCGTCGCGGAAGGCCTCGGCGGTCTCCTCCGGCTTGTCCCAGTAGCCCTCGCACAGTTGCGGTGAGCGGTACACGATCTCGCCCGGGGTGCCGTCGGGCACGTCCTTGCCGTTCTCGTCGACGACGCGGGCGTCCACGAACAGCACGGGCCGCCCGCAGGAGTCCATGCGCCCCCGGTGTTCGCCGGGACCGAGGACCGTGGCCAGCGGGCCGATCTCGCTCTGCCCGAAGCAGTTGTAGAACGCCAGCGAGGGCAACCGCTCCGTCAGCCGCTCCAGCACCGGGACCGGCATGATCGACGCCCCGTAGTAGGCCTTGCGCAGCCCGCTCAGGTCCCGGGTCGCGAAGTCGGGGCGGTTCGACAGACCGATCCACACGGTGGGCGGCGCGAACAGGCTGTCCGCCCGGCCCTCCTCGATCAGGCCGAAGAGCCGGTCCCCGTCGGGCGCGTCGAGGATGACGTTGGTCGCGCCGACCGCGAGGTAGGGCAGCAGGAAGACGTGCATCTGCGCCGAGTGGTACAGCGGGAGCGCGTGCACGGGGCGGTCGCCCGCGGCGAGGTCGAGCGCGGTGATCGCGCTCAGGTACTCGTGGACCAGGGCCCGGTGGGTCATCATCGCGCCCTTGGGCAGCGCGGTGGTGCCGGAGGTGTACAGCAACTGCACCAGGTCCTCGGAGCGCGGCTCGGGGCCGTCGTGCGGGGGCGCCTCGGCCAGCCGCGCGAGCAGCGAGCCGTCGGCGTCGCGCAGCGGCAGCGTCCGCGCCCCGTCCGGCAGCCGGGCGGCGAGGCCGGGGTCGGTGAGCACCAGCGCGCTGCCGGACTGGCCGAGGAGGTAGGCGAGGTCGTCGCCGGTGAGGTTCTGGTTCACCGGCACGTGCACCAGGCCCGCGCGGGCGCAGGCGAGGAAGCCGATCAGATAGGCGTCGGAGTTGTGGCCGTAGGCGCCGACCCGGTCGCCGGGGGACAGTCCCTCGGCGAGGAGGACGCTCGCCGCGCGGGAGACGGCGGTGTCGAGTTCGCCGTAGGTCCAGGTGCGGTCGTCGTACTCGACGGCGACGCGGGCCGGGGTGCGCCGGGCGCTGCGTCGCAGGATTCCGTCGACCGTGCTGCCGTGTCCGGGCCTCATGACAGCCGATCCTCGGTTCACCGGCCGGGAAAGGTCAAGACGCCGGTCGGCGGACCCGCCCGCCGTGCCGCCCCGGGCGGGCCCCGCCCTCCCCGTACGGTGAAGTCGGCGCCCCCGGACCGCTCTTCGGCCGCGCACGCCCCATTGACACCCGACCCACCTGACAGGAAAGTTTCACTCCGCACGGCGGCCCCCGAAAGATTCTTTCAACCCGCGCAGGGTCACGACACGGGAGGAACCTCATGACGGACGAAGGGGCGAGAGGCATCACGCGCCGTCGACTGGGCGGAGGGGCGCTGGCCCTGGGCGGCGCCCTCGCGTTCGCCGCCCTCCCGGCCGATCCGGCTGCGGCGGCCGCCCCGTCGGGCGGCGGCCGTCCGACCCTGCGGCACGGCTCGGCCCGGCGCGCCGGGCTGCTCTCCGGGCATCTGCGGCAACTCGTCACCGAGGCCGAGACGTTCCTCGGCCCCTCCCCCCGGTACCCCTGGTACGCGGGTGCCGTGCTGCTTGCCGGGCGCGGCGGCACCGTCGCACTGCACGAGCCCATCGGCATGGCGGTGCGCTACCGCGCGTACGACGAGAAGACCGACACCGGTGTCGAGCTCCCGGCCGAGCAGCAGATCCCGATGGCCGCGGACACCGTCTTCGACCTGGCCTCGGTGTCGAAGCTGTTCACCTCGATCCTCGCCGTGCAGCAGATCGAACGGGGCGCGCTGGAGCTGGAGGCGGCCGTCGCCGCGTACCTGCCGGACTTCGGACGCGCGGGCAAGCACGAGGTGACGATCCGTCAGCTGCTCACGCACACCTCCGGTTTCCGCGCCTGGATCCCGCTGTACGAGGCGCCCACGTACGAGGAGAAGGTCCGGCTGGTCTTCGACGAGACACCGGTCGGCCCGCCCGGCAGCGCGTACCTGTACTCGGACCTGAACCTGATCTCGCTCCAGCTGGTCCTGGAAGAGGTCACCGGCCGGACCCTGGACACCCTCCTGCGCGACGAGATCACCGGCCCGCTCGGCATGCGCCGCACCCGCTACAACCCGCCCGCCTCCTGGAGGCCGCGCATCGCGGCCACGGAGGACGCCCGCAAGCCGTGGTCCGGTCTCGACCGGGGGCTGGTGTGGGGCGAGGTGCACGACGAGAACGCCCACAGCCTGGGCGGGGTCGCGGGCCACGCGGGCGTGTTCTCCGACGCCTGGGACCTGGCGGTGCTCGGGCGGACCCTGCTCAACGGCGGCGTGTACGGCCGGGCGCGCATCCTCGAACCCGAGTCGGTGGAGCTGATGTTCACCGACTTCAACACCGCCTTCCCGGGGGACGAGCACGGGCTCGGCTTCGAGCTCCACCAGCACTGGTACATGGGCGCCATGGCCACCCCGCGCACGGCCGGCCACACCGGGTTCACCGGGACCTCGCTGGTGCTCGACCCGACGACCGACTCGTTCCTCGTCGTGCTGGGCAACTCGGTGCACCCGGTGCGCCGTTGGCGGTCCGGCTCCGCTCCCCGGGTGGCCGCCGCGAACCGTCTCGCCCGCGCGGTCCCGGTCCGGCCGGCGCGGGGACGTACGGCGTGGTTCTCCGGGATGGCGAGCTCGGCGACGGCGACCCTCGCGCTGCCCGCGCTGGACACGTCGTCCGGCGACGCACGGCTGCGCTGCGCCCTGTGGTGGGACACGGAGCCCCGCGCCGACGTCCTCGTGCTGGAGGCCAGCGCGGACGGCGGCACGACCTGGCAGGCGGTGCCGTTCACCACGCGGCGCCGGGGCGGGGAGCCCGAGCGGCACCCGTCGGGCACGGCCACCGGCTGGTCGGGCCGCGTCTGGCACGGGCTCACCGCGGCCCTGCCCGCCGCACCGGGCCTCACCCTGCGCTGGCGGTACACGACGGACCGGCTGTACGTCGGGCGCGGCGCCTACGTGGACGCGGTGCGGGTCGAGACGGCGGCGGGCGGCGTGCTCTTCGACGAGGCCCGGCCGGCGGACGCGGAACGCGTCCGGGCGGTGGGGTGGACCCGGTCGGCCGACTGACCGGAGCGGCCTTCGGCGTCAGTCCCCCGCCTCCAGCACCGCCATCGCCGCGTTGTGTCCCGGCACCCCGCTCACCCCGCCGCCGCGGACCGCGCCCGCGCCGCACAGCAGGACATTGGCGTGCCGGGTCTCCACGCCCCAGCGGCCGGTGCCGTCCTGGGCGTGGGGCCAGGACAGTTCGCGGTGGAAGATGTTCCCGCCGGGCAGCCTGAGGTCGCGTTCCAGGTCCAGCGGGGACCTGGCCTCCAGGCAGGGGCGCCCGTCCGCGTCCGTGGCCAGGCAGTCGGCGAGCGGTTCGGCCAGATGGGCGTCGAGCCGGGCCAGCGTCGACTTCAGCAGTTCCTCGCGCACGGCGTCGTTGTCCCGCGCGAACAGCCGCGCCGGGGTGTGCAGGCCGAACAGGGTGAGCGTCTGGTAGCCCCGTGCGGCCAGGTCCGGGCCGAGGATCGTGGGGTCGGTGAGCGAGTGGCAGTAGATCTCGCAGGGCGGCTCGGCGGGCGGTTCGCCGGCGGCGGCCCGGGCGTACGCGGCGGCCAGTTGTTCGTACCCCTCGGCGATGTGGAAGGTCCCGGCGAACGCCTCGCGCGGGTCGACGGAGGCGTCGCGCAGCCTGGGCAGCCGCGTGAGCAGCATGTTCACCTTGAGCTGGGCGCCCTCGGCGGGCGGCGGGGGCGCGTCGCCGGTGAGGGCCGCCAGTTCCCGCGGGGAGGCGTTCACCAGGACGTGCCGCGTGGCGGCGACGCCCTCGCCGTCGGCCGTGCGGTGGGTGACCTCGGCCGTGCGGCCGTCCGTCGCGATGCGGACCGCCTCGTGACCGGTGGCGATGACCGCGCCGGCCGCGCGCGCGGCGTCGGCCAGCGCGTCGGTGAGGGCCCCCATGCCGCCGACGGGTACGTCCCAGGCGCCGGTGCCGCCGCCGATGACGTGGTAGAGGAAGCAGCGGTTCTGTCTGAGCGAGGGGTCGTGGGCGTCGGCGAAGGTGCCGATGAGGGCGTCGGTGAGGACGATGCCGCGCACCAGGTCGTCGGCGAAGTGCTCCTCGATGGTGACGCCGATCGGTTCCTCGAAGAGGGCCCGCCAGGCCTCCTCGTCGCCGACGGTGCGGCGCAGCTCCTCGCGGGTGGGCAGCGGCTCGGTGAGGGTCGGGAAGACGCGCCGGGCGACGCGGCCGGTCATGTCGTGAAAGCGCTGCCAGGCCCGGTACTCGCGGTCGGAGCCGGTCAACCGGGCGAACGCCTCGCGGGTGCGCCGCTCGCCGCCGCCGACGAGCAGGCCGGTGGGCCGTCCGTCGCGTTCGACGGGGGTGTACGAGGAGATGGTCCGGGTGCGCAGCCGGACGTCGAGCCCGAGATCGCGGACGATCTTCCCGGGCAGCAGGCTGACCAGGTACGAGTACCGGGACAGCCGGGCGTCGACACCGGTGAAGGGCCGGGTGGACACCGCCGCTCCGCCGGTGTGGTCCAGCCGCTCCAGCACCAGCACGGAGCGCCCGGCCCGGGCGAGGTAGGCGGCGGCGACGAGGCCGTTGTGGCCCCCGCCGACGATGACGGCGTCGTACGTCCGGGACGGCTCGGGTGCGGTCATGGTTCTTCGTAGCACGCGGTGATCCGAACCGGCCAGGGGGCGGGCGGCGCCCCCGCCGGGGCGTTCACGCCCTCCCGGCCGCCCGCTGCCGGCGCAGGGCCGCCACACGGCGGTGCAGCCCGGCGGCCTCGGTGCCGCGGCCCAGTTGCTCCAGGCAGTGGGCCTCGTCGGCGCGGGCGGCGAGGGTGTCGGGGTGGTCCGCGCCGAGGAGGCGTTCGCGGGTCTCGGCGACCCGCCGGTAGGCGGTCAGCGCGTCCGCCCAGCGGCCCAGCCAGCCCAGCCCGACGGCGACCTCGCGGCGGCTGACCAGGGTGTCCGGATGGTCGGCGCCGAGGACGCGCTCGCGCAGGGCGCACACGTCACGGGCCTCGGCGAGGGCCGCCTCCCAGCGGCCGAGCCGGCCGAGGTTGACGCCGAGGCCGTGCCGGGCGCGCAGGGTCTCGGGGTGGGCGGGCCCCTGGACGCGGGTGCGGTCCTCGACCAGGCCCCGGTAGAGCTCGAGGGCCTCGGTGGCGCGGCCGAGCCGGCCCAGGCCGATACCGGTCTCGTAGCGGGCGGCGAGGGTGTCGGCGTGGTCCGGGCCGAGGGCTCGCGCGCGGGCCCCGGCGACCTCGCGGTAGGTCTCCAGGGCCTCCTCCCAGCGGCCCAGCCGGCCCAGGGTGTGGGCGATGTCGTAGCGGGTGACGAGGGTGTCCGGATGTTCGGGCCCGAGCACCCGGGCGCGGGCGGCGGCCACCTCGCACGCCATGCCGTACGAGTCCTCCAGCCGCCCGAGCCGGCCCAGGTTGAAGGCGAGGTTGTGCCGGCAGCGCAGGGTGTCGGGGTGGTCGGGCCCCATGGTGCGCTCGCGGGCGGCGAGCACCGACAGGTACACCTGGTGGGCGTCGAAGGGGCGGCCCGACTGGGCGAGGACGTAGGCCATTTCCTGGCGGGCGGCGAGGGTGTCGGGGTGGTCGGCACCCAGCGTGCGGATGCGGGCCTCGGCCACCTGCTTGTACACGCGCAGCGCGTCGGCGGCGCGGCCGGTGCGGCTGAGGGTGAAGGCGACCTCGTAGCGGCTGGCGAGCGTGTCGGGATGGTCCGGCCCGAGCAGGTGCTCGCGCTCGGCGGCGACCGCGCGGTGCACCTCGCCCGCCTCCGTCCAGCGGCCCAGGCGTCCCAGGCTCAGGCCCGCGTTGTGCCGTCCGGCCAGGGCGGTCAGCGCCCGAGGCAAAGGGGTGGGCCGCTCGTCCGGTACGGATTCCTCGTCGCGGCCGGTCGCGGGGCGTGCGGTCCACTCGCCGGACAGGCCGGCCGCGGGGTCCGGGGGCGTGGTGCGCAGTCCGGCACCGGCCGCCTTGTGCCCGGTGGTCATGCCCCGCGTCCAGGACGGCAGCCGGGACGCCCGCCCCACCGGTGCGGGCCGGGCGGCGGGCGCGGCTCCGACCGCGTTCCGTGCCGCCCCGGGCTCCTGCCGGACCGCCGCCGCGGCCGGAACGGGCGGCGGCGCGGCCCGCAGCTCCGTGAGGCGGCGGGCCAGTTCGCGGGCGCTGTCCGGGCGCCCGTCGGGCTCCTTGGCCAGCAGGTCCAGGATGACGCGGTCCAGGCGCTCGGGCAGTTCGGCGCGGTGGCCGCGCGGGGGCCGGGGCGGGGTGTCGCGGTGGCCGACGAGGATCGCCCAGGCGTCGTCGAGGTCGAACGGCGGCACCCCGGTGGCGATCTCGTACAGCACGCACCCGAAGGAGTACAGGTCGCTGCGCCGGTCGACCTCCGAGCCGCTGATCTGCTCCGGCGACATGTAGTGCGGGGTGCCCATCGCGATGCCGGTGCCGGTCAGCCGGGAGGTGAAGCCGATGTCGTGGCCGAGGCGGGCGATGCCGAAGTCGCAGATCTTCACCGTGCCGTCGTCCAGCCGCACGATGTTGGCGGGCTTCAGGTCCCGGTGCACGATGCCCTGGTCGTGGGTGTAGGCGAGGGCGGCGGCGACCTGCTCGGCGATGTCCACCACCTCGTCGACCGGCAGCGGGTGCTGCTTGTTGTCCTCCAGGAGCCGGCTGAGGTCACGGCCCTGGAGCAGCTCCATCACCAGGTAGAGCACGCCCTCGGACTCCCCGAAGTCGTGCACGACGGTGATCCCGCGGTGCTGCAGGGCCGCGGCCACCCGGGCCTCGCGGCGGAACCGTTCACGCAGCACGCGGCTGAACGACCGGTCGTGGTGCGGGCCGAGCGGTTTGAGGCACTTCACGGCGACCTGCCGCCCCAGTGACTCGTCCCGTGCCCGCCACACCTCGCCCATGCCGCCCCGCCCGATCTCGTCGAGCAGCCGGTACCGGCCGTGGATGAGCCTGCTGTCCCCCATCTCCCGCGCCCGCCCCCGTCGCTGTCCGCCGCGCCCTCCCCTGGCTCGTCCAGTATGGCGGCATCTCGCCCGAGTTCGTACCGCGTCGGGCGGCCACGTCCCGTACGCCGCACCGGAGGTCTCCCTCCGGTGCGGCGGGTGTTCCCGGGCGGGGCGCGCGGGCCGGTTCGCCTCCCGGGCCGCTCAGTTCAGGGTGGTGAGGAACTCCGTGCAGGCCCGCGCGCAGGCCCGGCAGGCCTCCGCCGTGCGTTCCGCCCCGGGGTGCTCGTCGAACACGTGCGCGCTCTCCAGGCACACCTGCCGGCACCACTCGACCTGGATCCGGATGGTCGCCTCGTCCACCTGGTTCTGCTCGGACAGCACGCGGCAGGTCGCGTCGCACACCTCCGCGCACAGGATGCCCTTGCGTCGTACGAGTTCCTGGTTCTCGGTGCCGTCCGGGTCCACGAGACTCGCCCGCGTCGCACAGGCCCGCGCGCATTCGGTGCACGCCTGGGCACAGGCGAAACGGTCCTCCAGGAACCGGAACAGCTCCTCCTGCGATGTCGTCGTCACACCGCGCGGGTAGCCGCCGCCCGTGCGGTCAAACCCGGTGCCCCAAGGGTTCCGCACAGTTTTCCGGCCCCGCCGCCGGGCACCCGCGCGGCACCGGAACCCGAGAAGGGACGGAGGCGGGACAGATGCCCGGACGCCAGGAACTCCCCTCGACCCTGGAGCGCTCCTCCGAGGACGCCCAGCGCACCTGGATCAAGGCGCACGACTCGGCCGTGGAGCAGTACGGCGAGGGCGAGCGGGCGCACCGCGTGGCCTACGGGGCGCTGAAGCACACGTACGAGAAGGTCGGGGACCACTGGGAACGCAAGGAAGGCGGCCGCAAGGGTCCGTCGGACCCGCGGTCGGCCCGCCCCCGGCAGCAGGGCGGCCGCAGCGGGGAGGGCGTGGACGAGCAGGCCTCGAAGGAGCATCTGTACGACGTCGCCCGGCGCCTCGGCGTCGAGGGGCGGTCGCGGATGTCGAAGGCGGAACTGCTCGACGCGGTCCGCAGGGCGAACCGCTCCCGGACGCGCGCGTCGCGGTCCGGGTGAGCCGGTTCATCAGGAGGACCGGGGGTACCCGCGAGCCATGACGAACACCTCATGGATGCAGACGGCCGACCTCGCCGCGGGCCGCGGCGCCCTGGGGGTCGGGCTCGTGGTCGCGGCCGCGGTGGTCGTGGCCCTGCTGATCGGCGCGTTCGCCTTCGGCAGCCGCCGCGTCTCGCGCAGCCGGGACCGCAGGCCCCGCCCCGAGGAGCAGCCCCGGATGCCCGAGGGCGGGCCGGTCCGCGAGGTCCGGGAGCACCGGGAGCCCGACGAGGTGCCCGGAAGCGACGAACGCCTGACACCGCACGAGCTGGACGGCCACGGCAACTCCGGCACCCGCACCGGCACGCCGCAGGAGCGGCCCCGCTGGGACGAGGGCAGCAGCGGGGGATTCGGCAGCGGCGGCCCGGGCGGTCGCTGACCGCCCGCAGGGCCCCCGGCCGCCACCGCGCCCCCGCCACGTCGTGCACAGAGAGTGAGAACCATGACAGGTCCCGCCCGCAACACCCTGCCGCTGCCCGATTACGACCATCTGCCCATCGGCGGCCTGGAGAGCCGGATCCGCTCGCTGTCCGCGGACGAGGTGGAGGAGCTCCTGGCCTACGAGCGCTCGCACGCCGGCCGGCTCCCGGTGACCGAGCTGCTGTCGGCCCGGCTGGAGCAGTTGCACGCGGGTGCCGAGCCGACGTCCGGCGACCCGGGCGGGCTGCGCCCCGAGCAGGGAGCGAGCCGGACGGGTTCCCCGGTGTCGCCCGCCACCTCGCCGCAGCCGTTCAGCCCGCCGCCGCACGGCACCCCGGACCAGCGCGGCAAACCGAAGGGCGACCGCACCTAGGCCCTCCGGTCCGGGCCCCGGGCGGGTCGTGCGCCGCCGATCGCTTTCACGCGGTCGGCGGCGCACGACCCGCCCTTTGCTGTGCGCCCGCCTTCCCGCGCGTCCGGGGTGAGGTGGATCACAGGAGTTCGGTGCATCGTTTCGCGGGGTCATGAGTCTTTGTCTGAGGTGTAAGGGCTTGTTCGGATGCGGGACGGTGGGGATGGAGCGGTTTCGGGCAGACGGCTTCGACGAGTTCGTGGCTGCCCGCTGGTCGGCGCTGCTCCATGTCGCGCGTCTGCTCACCGGCGGCGACCGGCAACGGGCCGAGGACCTGGTCCAGGAGGCCCTCGTGAAGCTGTGGTTCGCCTGGCCGAAGGTCGCCGAGCAGGCTCCCGAGGCGTACGTCCGCAAGGTGCTCGTACGGATGGCGGCCCGCTCCGCCCGGCGGCGCTGGTGGGGGGAGCGCCCGGTGGGGGAACTGCCCGACCGGCCCGAGCCGGGTGACGTGTCCGCGGCCGTGGCGGAACGCTCGCGCCTGGAGGCCGCGCTCGCCCTGCTGTCGCCCCGGCAGCGGGTCGCGGTGGTGCTGCGCTACTACGAGGACCTGCCCGAGGCCCAGGTGGCACAGGCCCTCGGCTGCCCGGTGGGCACCGCCCGGTCCCACGCGTCACGCGGAGTGGCGCGGCTGCGGCAGCTCCTGTCCGACACCGTCAGGCCCGTGGGGTGAGGGGAGAAGCGATGGACGACTTCGAGCAGGAGCTGACGCGCATGATGCGCGACACCCCGCAGCAGGCCCCCTTCCGGCCGGAGCACCGGCAGCGCCTGTACGAGGGCATCCGGGCCCGCCGCCGGTCCCGGATGCTGTGGCGGGCCGGCGGCTCCGCCCTCGCGGTGACCGGGCTCGGCGTCGGGCTCGCCCTGCTGCCCCATGCGGGCTCCGGGTCCGGGCCCGCCGACGACCGGCCCCTGCCGGCGACCAGTCCGTCGCCGCCCCCGGTCGTCGGCCCGACGCCCACCGCGTCGGCCCCGGACGCCACCGCGAGCACGTCCCGGCCGGCCACCGGCCCGCCGGCCGCGACCGCCGGGACCACGGCCCCGGCGGGCGGCGGCACGCCGGCCTCCGTCCCGCCGTCCGCCACGGCCGTCGAGAGCGGGCGGACGACATCGCCCCCCACACCTCCCGTCTCCTCCTCGCCGCCGTCTCCGCCGCCGTC
>NZ_JAPSKQ010000002.1:111443-121228 GCF_031181555.1 Streptomyces sp.
CCACGGCCCCGGCGGGCGGCGGCACGCCGGCCTCCGTCCCGCCGTCCGCCACGGCCGTCGAGAGCGGGCGGACGACATCGCCCCCCACACCTCCCGTCTCCTCCTCGCCGCCGTCTCCGCCGCCGTCGTCGGAGCCCTCGGGGGAGCCCTCCGTCCCGGCCGGTCACGAGTCGGCCGGCAGCGGTTAGCGACCACACCGCCGCCTCCGCCCGCGGGCCCCTCGGCCCCGGGCCGTCCACCCGACCACCGCCTCGGGCGACCTCGGCATGCCCCTTCGGGCCCCACCGTGCCGTCCGCCGGAAAGAGACCGTGCATCCCTCATGAGAACAGCCAGGCGGTCGACGCCGACCGGCCGCCGTACCCCCGCAGCGTCCGCGGACCCGGTGGCCCTGCCGCGCCGCGCACCGCTGCCCGCCCGCCACCCGGAGCCCGTCCTGGACGTGGTCGTCCCCGTACACAACGAGGAGACCGACCTGGAGCCGTGCGTGCGCCGGCTCCACGCGCACCTCGGCGAGACGTTCCCGTACCCGTTCCGGATCACCATCGCCGACAACGCCAGCACCGACCGCACCCCGCGGATCGCCGCGCGCCTGGCGCGCGAGCTGCCCGGGACGGACTGGATCCGGCTGGACGAGAAGGGGCGCGGCCGGGCCCTGCACACCGCCTGGTCGCAGTCCCGGGCCCCGGTGCTGGCCTATCTGGACGTGGACCTGTCCACCGACCTCGCGGCCCTGCTGCCCCTGGTCGCCCCGCTGATCTCCGGGCACTCGGACATCGCGATCGGCACCCGGCTGGCCCGTGGTTCCCGGGTCGTGCGCGGGCCGAAGCGGGAGATCATCTCGCGCTGCTACAACGGCCTGCTGCGCGGCACCCTCGCCGTGGGCTTCTCCGACGCGCAGTGCGGCTTCAAGGCGGTGCGCCGGGACGTCGCCGAGCGGTTGCTGCCCCTGGTCGAGGACCGGGAGTGGTTCTTCGACACGGAGATGCTGGTCATAGCCGAGCGGGCCGGCCTGCGCATCCACGAGGTGCCCGTGGACTGGGTGGACGATCCCGACAGCCGGGTCGACATCCTGGCGACGGCGCTGGCGGACCTGCGCGGCATGGCCCGGCTGGGTCGCGCCCTGGCCGGCGGCCGGCTGCCGCTGGCGGCGCTGCGCCGCCCCGGCGGGCTCGACGAGGATCCCGAGCTGCCGCCCGGCCTGGTCCGCCAGTTGCTCCGCTTCGCCGCCGTCGGCGTGGCCAGCACGCTGTTCTACCTGCTGCTCTACACCGCGCTCCGGCCCGCGGCGGGTGCCCAGGCCGCCAACGCGCTCGCCCTGCTGGTCAGCGCCGTCGCCAACACCGCCGCGAACCGGCGGCTCACCTTCGGGGTGCGGGGCCGCGGCGGAGTGCTCCGGCACCAGCTCAAGGGCCTGGCGGCCTTCCTGGTCGGCCTCGCCCTCACCAGCGGGTCACTGGCCGTCCTGCACCGCACCGCGCCCGGTGCCGGCCCCCGCGTGGAGCTGCTGACGCTGATCCTCGCCAACCTCACCGCGACCCTGCTGCGCTTCCTCCTCCTGCGGGCCTGGGTGTTCCCCGGCCACCGCTCCCGCCGTACGACAGGATCCTCCGCCTCATGACCACCGCCCGGACCAGTCAGGCCGCCCCGGCCCCGTCCTCCGAGCCCCGGCCCGACCTCTCCCCTCCCGCGGCCCCGGGCCCGCGTGAGCGGCTGCGCCGCGCCGCCGTGCACTACGGCCCCGTCCTCGCGACCTACGGCGTGCTGAAGCTCGTGGGCTTCGCCGTCTTCATGTACCTGCTGGACTCGGCCGGGGACTTCCGCGAGAAGCATCCGCGCTTCGGCGGCGGCGCCCACACCTGGGACGTGCTGGGCAGCTGGGACGGTTGGTGGTACCAGCAGATCGCCGTGCACGGCTACGACCCGGCGCTGGAGCCGATCCCCGGCGCCACCGGCCTGATCACGCTCAAGGGCAACTCGGCGGCCTTCTTCCCGCTCTACCCGGCGCTGATGCGGATGGTCTCGGAGGTCACCGGCCTCGGCCCGTACGGCGCCGGCATGACCGTCTCGGTCCTCTTCTCGTTCGTCGCGGCGCTCGGTATATACGCCGTCACCGCACGGCTGGGCGGCCGCCGGGCCGGGCTCGTCGCCGTCGGGCTGTGGGCGGTGTGGCCCGGTTCCGGCGCGGAGTGGGCGGTGTACTCGGAGTCCGTGTACACGGCGCTGGCCGCCTGGGCCTGCTACGCCGTGATGACCCGCCGCTGGCTCACCGCCGGGGTGCTGACCTTCACCGCCGGGCTCTCCCGGCCCACCGCCGTCACCCTGGTCGCCGCCCTCGCCGTCGCCGGGCTGCTCGCGGTGTGGCGCCGCGAGGAGGGCATACGCCGTCCGCTGATCGCGGTGGCGATCGCACCGCTGGGTGTGCTCGGCTACCTGGGCTGGGTCGGTTACCGCATGGGGGACTGGGGCGGATACAGCAAGCTCCAGGACGGCGCGTGGGCCCACAAGTTCGACTACGGCCGGCACACCCTCGACGTGCTCACCTCCGTCCCCGTGGGCCACAACGACTACCTCTTCGCGATGCCCTTCGAGGACATCATCGGGGTCGGGGTGGTGCTGACGGTGCCGGTGCTGACGGTGCTGCTGGCGCGCCTGCGCCCGCCCGCCGTACTGGTCGTCTACACGGTGCTGTCCTACCTGATGGTGATGACCACCCAGCAGATCTTCGGCAACGTCTCCCGCTACCTGCTCCCCCTCTTCCCGCTCTTCATCCCGCTCGCCCTGGCCATGCGCCGCCTGAAGTGGCCCTCGCTGGCCACGGTGCTGGGCACGGCGGCCCTGGCCTCCGGGTCGTACGCGGGGTACGTCCTGTTCGAACTCGGTGTGCCGTAGGCCGGGAGCCCGCGTCCGGACGGAGGGCATCCGGGGCGGTGCGGTGACCGGCGCCCACGTCCCGCCGGGTCACACGCGCGCCCTTCGTTCCCGTCGCAGCCTGCGGACCACGACCAGCACGTCGATCACCGCGATCAGGGCGAGTACGCCGCACATGACGGCGATCGCGGTCAGGACACCCCGGCCGGGGCTGTCGCCGGGCCCGGAGCTCGCGGCCCACAGGCCGAACAGCACGGCCGCCGCGCAGAAGAGGGGCAGGAAGACACCGGACAGCAGCAGGCGCAGACCGAGCGGGCTCTGCGCGTTCCACGGTTCCGTGCCCCTCCTGGGGAAGCGGCGGCCGAAGGCGCCGGAGCGAGAACGCGGCACCGGCTCCGCCTCCCGCCCGGGTTGCTCGTCACTCATGCCGTGGCCTCTCTCGAACGGTTTGCGGTCGTGCCGGCGACCGCCGACGGACCCGTGCCGCTACGCGGACTGCTTCACGACGCCCGCGTAGCCCGCGGCAGCGGGCATAAACCGGAGCCGAACCGCTCCGACCGGGGGTCAGGCCATGTCCGACCCCCGCAGCAGGAGTTGCGTCACGGCGATGCCGGCCACGACGATCGCCGCCCGGAACGGCCACCGGCTGCGGACGTCCGCCGGCACGGCCGTGCCGGCGACCGCCACGGCCCCGGCCGCCGCGGCCGGTACCCAGTCCAGGACCCCGGCCTCTCCGGGCGGCCCCGTGACGAGCACCCCGACGGCGGTCACCAGCACCAGGGGGGCCAGCCACCGGCAGGTGCCGCGGCCCAGCCGCTGCGGCAGTCCCCGGACGCCGGCCGCGAGGTCGTCCTCGATGTCCGGGAGCACGTTGACCACGTGTGCCCCCACCCCCAGGAGTGCCCCGGCCGCCACCGCCCACCAGGCGGGCCAGGACGGCGACGGCAGGCCGAGGGTGACGAAGGCCGGCAGCGAGCCGAAGCCCACGGCGTAGGGCAGCGGCGAGAGCACCGTGCGCTTGAGCACCAGGTTGTAGGTCCAGCCCGCGGTCACCATGCCGCCCAGGTGCGCCACCGCCGCGGCGGGGCCGCTCAGCAGCGACAGCGGCACGCACAGCGCCAGCGCCGTCCAGGCCGCGGCAGCCGCCGCCCGGGGCGGGAGCTCCCCCGTGGCCACCGGTTTGTCGCGGCGCCCGCAGGCCGTGTCGCGCCGGGCGTCGACCGCGTCGTTGCACCAGCCCACCGAGAGCTGGCCGGCCAGCACGGCCGCGGCCACCGCCGCCGATCCCGCCGCCCCGCGGCCCGCCGCCAGGGCCAGCGCGGTGACGAACACCGTCACGGCGACCGCCGGCTCCGGGTGGCAGGCGCGCAGCAGCGCCGGGAAACGGTGTGCCGCGGGCGGGAGGGAATCGGTCGGGTGGAGAGACACAAAAGGAAGTTAGCGGGACACGCGATGCGAGGAAGGCATGACCGACATGCGTGTCCCTGTGATCGTCGACGACGCTCCCCGCCCGCCCACCGCGCCGTACCGGACGTCCCCGCCCGGTACGACGACCACGATCGCCGCGGTCCGCACCGCGCTGCCACCGCACCGGTACGCCCAGGACGACCTCGCCGAGGCGATCGGCGACCTGTGCCTGCCCCCGGGGACGGACCGCGCCGTGCTGCGCCGCCTGCACGCGTCGGCGGGCGTGCGCACGCGCCATCTCGCCCTGCCGATCGAGCGGTACGCCGACCTGGGCGACTTCGGCCGGAGCAACGACGCGTGGGTGGCCGCCGGACTCGAACTGGGCGGGGAGGCCCTGACCGGCGCGCTGCGGGAGGCCGGCCTCGAACCGGCCGACGTCGATCTGCTGGTGTGCACCTCCATCACCGGGATCGCCGCTCCGTCGCTCGACGCCCGGCTGGCCGGGCGGCTGGGACTGCGGCCCGACGTCAAACGGCTTCCCGTGTTCGGCCTGGGGTGCGTGGCGGGCGCCGCCGGACTCGCCCGGCTGCACGACTACCTGCGCGGACACCCCGACGACACCGCCGTGCTGCTCAGCGTCGAGCTGTGCTCACTGACGCTCCAGCAGCGCGACGACTCCCCCGCCAACCTCGTCGCCGGCGCCCTGTTCGGTGACGGCGCGGCAGCGCTCGTCGCGCGCGGCGGCGGCAGCGCCGGGCCGAAGGCGGCCGGGCCCTCGGTGGTCGCCACACGCAGCCGCCTGTATCCGGACACCGAACGGCTCCTGGGGTGGGAGATCGGCGCCGGCGGATTCCGCGTCGTGATCGACGCCGGCGTCCCGGACCTCGTGCGGGACCACTTCGGCCGGCACCTGCGCGCCTTCCTGGCCGAACACGGCCTCACCACCGACGACATCGGGAGCTGGGTGTGCCACCCGGGAGGCCCCAAGGTGCTCTCGGCCGTGGCCGACGCCCTCCGCCTGCCCGGCGACGCCCTGGACACCGCCCGGCACTCCCTGGCGACGGTGGGGAACATGTCCTCCGCCTCCGTCCTGCACATCCTGCAGAACACCTGGGAATCCCGCCGCCCCGAGCCCGGTACGTGGGGGCTGCTCCTGGCGATGGGTCCCGGATTCTGCTCCGAACTCGTCCTGCTGCGCTGGTGAGGGGTCCTCATGCCGTGGTACACGCTCCTCGTCCTCGCCGTCGGCGCCGAACGTGTCGCCGAGCTCGCCGTCGCCCGGCGCAACGCGGCCTGGACCCTGGCCCGCGCCGGGGTGGAGCACGGCCGGGGGCACTATCCGGTCATGGTCGCCCTGCACACGGGCCTGCTCGTCTGCTGCCTCGCCGAACCCCTGCTCGCCCACCGGCCGTTCCTGCCCGCTCTGGGATGGCCCATGCTGGCGTTCGTCGTCCTGGCCCAGGCACTGCGCTGGTGGTGCATCCGCACGCTCGGCCCGTACTGGAACACCCGGGTCATCGTCGTCCCCGGAGCACGTCTGGTCGGCACCGGACCGTACAGGTTCCTGCGCCACCCCAACTACGTCGCCGTCGTCGTGGAGATCGCCGCCCTGCCGCTGGTGCACTCCGCGTGGCTGACCGCGACGGTGTTCACCGTGGCCAACGCGCTGCTGCTCGCCGTCCGCATCCGCTGCGAGAACACCGCCCTGGCCGCGGCGGTGCCCGCGTGAGGGGCGGCCACGACCTGCTGATCGCCGGGGGCGGTCCCGCCGGTCTGGCGACCGCTCTGCACGCCGTGCGCGCCGGCCTCGACGTCGTCGTGGCGGAGCCGCGACGCGCCCCGGTCGACAAGGCGTGCGGCGAGGGCCTGATGCCCGGCGCCGTCCGCGCCCTGACGGCCCTCGGCCTGGAGGTCTCCGGCCGGCCCATCACCGGGATCCGCTACGTCCAGGGGCCCCGCCGGGTCCAGGCGGCGTTCCGGAACGGCCCCGGCCTCGGCGCGCGCCGCACCGGTCTGCACGGCGCCCTGCACCGAGCCGTCGTCGACGCGGGGGTCCCCGTGCTGCCCCTGCGGGTGGGAGAGGTGCGGCAGGACGCCACGGGCGTGACCGTACCCGGTGCGGGCCTGCGCGCCCGGTGGCTGGTCGCCGCGGACGGACTGCACTCGTCGGTGCGCCGTTCGCTCGGCCTGGAGGTGAAGAGCAGCGCGGTGCCCCGGTACGGGCTGCGCCGCCACTACGCGGTGCCTCCGTGGTCGTCCTGCGTCGAGGTGCACTGGGGGCCTCACGGCGAGGCGTACGTGACCCCGCTCGGCCCCGCCCTCGTCGGCGTCGCGCTGCTGACGGCCCGGCGCGCCCCGTTCGACGCCCAGCTGGCCGCCTTCCCCGAACTGGCGGCACGCCTCCCCCGCGAAGCCGCCGCCACCGCGGTACGCGGCGCGGGGCCCCTGCGCCGGCGCTCCCGCACCCGCTGCCACGGGCGCGTGCTGCTCGTCGGCGACGCCGCGGGATACATCGACGCGCTGACCGGCGAAGGCGTCTCCCTCGCCCTCGCCGGCGCCGAGGCCCTCGTCCGCAACGTGCGCCGCGGCACACCCGGTCGCTACGAGACCGACTGGAACCGTGCGACCCGCCACCACCGGCTCCTGACGGAGCTCCTGGTACGGACCCGGCAGCGTCCCGCGCTCGCCCCGCTCGTCACGCCCACGGCCGCACGCCTGCCCCGCCTCTTCGCGGCGGCGGTGAACGCGCTGGCGTGAGAAGGCGCCCCGGTGCCTTCCACGGTGTCCGACGCCTTCCACGGTCCCGGGCCGTCGGGGTGCGCCGCGGGGCGCACCGGCCCCGGCGGACAAGGCCGGTACCGCCGCCGACACCCCGGTCCGTTTTTTGCGTACCGTCTATATATGAGATGCATTACGTGGATCGCGAGCCTCGGCGTGCCGGGACCGCACCGCCTCCGTGCCCGGCGGGCCGACGGGTGTGGGGCGCGTGGGTGATGGACACCGGGACCGGGCGGGAGGACTTCGGGCGGCAACTGCTCGACCAGATCTTCGGCGGCCTCCTGCGGGAGGTGGGCGCCCACGTCGGCAGTGTCTACCTGCTCGACGAGGACCGGCAGGTGCTGGAGCTGGAGGTGATGTCGGGGGCTCCTCCCGAGGTCGCCGAGCTGTGGGGGCGGCTGCGGATCGGGGTGCCGCTTCCGGTGACCGACGCGGTCCGGCGGCGGACGCTGATGTGGGTCGGCTCGGAGGCCGACATGGCAAGCCGCTATCCGCGTGCCGCCCTCGTGCTGCCCTACCCGCTGGCGCTGGCGGCCGCGCCGATCAGCACGTCCACGGCCGTCTGGGGCGCGGTGCTTCTGCTGTGGCCGAGCTCGCGGCCCGATGTGCTGAGCTCGCACGAGCGGGAGCGCGTCGGTGCGGCCTGCGACCGGCTCGCCCGGCTGCTGGAGCTGATGGACGGGGCGGGGCAGCGGATGCGGCCCGGTTCCCGGCCCCGCAGCCTGCCTCAGCCTCCCGCCGTTCCGGGAGAACATGTCGCGGATGCCGGCGCCGCCCTGTTGCTCGACCGGCTCCCCGGCGGAAGCTGCGCCCTCGACCGGCAGGGCCGGCTCACCTACGTCAACTCCCGGGCCGTCGACCTCCTGGGCGTGCCGGCGGACGGGCTGCTGGGGGCCCGGCTGTGGGAGGTGCTGCCCTGGCTGCAGGACGACCCCGTCTCCGAGGACCGCTACCGGGCGGCGCTGATCAGCCAGGAGACCACCTCCTTCACCGTCCTGCGACCGCCCGGCCGGCAGCTCGCCTTCGAGCTCCACCCGGACGCCACCGGTATCAGCGTCCGCATCACCCACCTCACCCGAACCGCCGATGCCGTCCCGCAGCCGGCGCGTGCGGCCGGTCCGTCCCGGGCCGGCACCCTCTATCACCTGATGCACCTGGCCGGGGCACTGACCGAGGCCGTCAGCGTGCGGGACGTGGTGGACCTGGTCGCCGACCACATCCTCCCCGCCTACGACGCCCAGGCACTGGCCCTGCTCGTGGCCGAGAACGGAAGACTGCGGATCGTCGGCACACACGGCTACAGCCTCGCCGACCGCGAGCGGTTCGACAACACGCCGCTGACCGCGCCCACCCCCGCCACCCGGGCCCTCACCAACGGCACCCCCTCCTTCTTCGCCTCGCGCCGCCAACTGGCGGACAGCTTCCCCGAGATCGCCGGCCCGGCGACGAACGAGGCCTGGGCCTTCCTCCCCCTGATCGCGTCCGGCCGCCCGGTGGGCTGCTGGCTGACCTCCTACGCCCAGCCGCACTCCTTCGGCGCGGAGGAACGCGCCGCGCTCACCTCCCTCAGCGGCCTGATCGCCCAGGCGCTGGACCGCGCCCGCACATACGACCGTCAGGACCAGGTCGCCCGGGGCCTGCAGGCCGCCCTCCTGCCCCACACCCTCCCCGCCGTCCCCGGTCTGGAAGTGGCCGCCCGCTACCTGCCCGCCACCCACGGCATGGACATCGGCGGCGACTTCTACGACCTCATCCGGCTGACCGATCGCGCGGCCGCCGCCGTCATCGGCGACGTCCAGGGCCACAACGTCACCGCGGCGGCCCTCATGGGCCAGGTCCGCACCGGCGTGCACGCCCACGCCACCGCCGGGGCGACCCCCGACCAGGTCCTGACCCACACCAACCGGCTCCTGGCCGACCTCGCCCCCGAGCTGTTCACCAGCTGCCTCTACGCCCACCTCGATCTGGCCCGGCACCGCGTCCGCCTGGCCACCGCCGGCCACCTCCCGCCCCTGCTGCGCCATCCCGACGGCCACACCGACGTCCTGCGCCCCGAGCCCGGCCTGCTCCTGGGCATCGCCCCCCACGCCTCGTACCCGACCCTGGAGGTGCCCCTGCCACCGGGAGCGGTCCTCGCCCTCTACACCGACGGACTCGTCGAGGTCCCCGGCGCCGACCTCGACCGGATGCTGACCGACCTCGCCCGCCATCTCACCCGCACGCCCGCCAAGTCCCTGGACCACATCGCCGACGGCATGCTCCAGCACGCCCGGCACCACACCGGGGAACACACCGACGACATCGCCCTGCTCCTCATCCGTCCCACCGCGCGGGAAGCATCCGATCGGCGTTGACGACGCGGGGTGCGGCGGGCCTCGGGCCGGGCCCGCCCGGCGGGTCGTGCCGGACGGACCCTAGCGACCGGTGGAGTTCCCGCCCTCGCCGTCCGGTTCCCGCCGGTCGTGCTCCTCGGCCTCGACGCCCTCCAGGGGCTTGCCCGCCGTCGTGCCCTTCTCCGTCTGGTACCCCTCCTTGGCGCTCGCCGTACCCGGCACGGACCGCTCCTGCGCCTGGCTCTCCGCGCCCGAGTGCGCTCCCGGCTCGTCCTGGCTGCGCGCCCGGTCGTAGCGGTTCCCACGGTCGTCCTTGTGGCCGGTCATGTCCGCCCCTTCCCTCGGCGTCGGGTCTTCGCCGGGTTCCCGGCGGCGGACGCGGAAAACGGCCGCGTCAG
>NZ_JAPSKQ010000002.1:121328-127312 GCF_031181555.1 Streptomyces sp.
CCACCGCGCCGCCGGCCACCACTGACAACGGGCCCGGGCGTCTGCGCAGACCTGCTCCGGCTCCCGGCCGACGGCTGATCAGGTCACGGCGGATGAGGCGGAAGGCTGTTCAGCGGACCGCGGGGACGGTTTCCGGCTGCGGGCGGGGGCGCGGTCCGCGTTCGGGACGCCAGGTGGCCACGAGAGCGGCGGCCAGGAGGAGTTCGGCCAGGTCGCCGCCGTAGTACATGATCTCCGCGCCGCCCCGGACCTCGGGGACGGGGGCGTGCACGTCGACCCAGAACCCGCCGTACATCAGTTGCGAGACGCCGGCGTGCAGTGCGACGGCGCAGCCGAGCCAGACCAGGCGGGCGGGGACGCCCGGGCGGGCCGGGGCCGGGTCGGGTCCTGCGATGACGTGGGCGAAGAGGCAGCCGGACAGCAGGAAGTGGGCGTGCAGCAGCCAGTGCCCGGCCGGATGGGCCGTGGCGGTGTCGTAGAGCGGGGTGAAGTAGAGAACCGGCAACGTGCCCGTGGACAGCAGCAGGGCGGGGGCGGGGTGGGACAGCAGGCGGGCGGGGCGGCTGTGCAGGACCGTGGTGAGCCTCCGGGCGGAGGTCACCGGCAGGGTGCGCAGCAGGAGGGTGACGGGAGCACCGAGCACCAGGGCGAGCGGGGCGTACATGCCGATGAGCATGTGCTGCGCCATGTGCCCGCGGAAGTCGCCGTGGGCGAGGGGCGCGAGGGGCGGCAGGAGGGCCACGGCGAGCAGGAGCAGGCCGGTGGTGAAACCGGCCGTGCGCCACGTGCTCCATCCCTGCGCGGGGTTGCGGCGCCGGGCCCGGTGGACGAGGTACAGGTAGCCCGCGGCGCAGGCCGACAGGGCGAGCGCGGGCGGCAGGATCTCCGGCAGACCGCTGTCCGCGCCGTGGTGCACGGGGTGCGTGTGGTGGTCCATCAGGCGCCCGGTCCTTGCCGGACGCCGGGGGCGTCGGGGTCGAGGGGCCGCCCGCCGCGCTGGAGGAGCCACCCGCCGGCGAGCAGCAGCGCGCCGAGAGCGAGGAAGCCGAGGTCCCACCAGACCTGGCCGTCCCCGGCGCGGACGTGGTGGATGCCCAGGACGTGGTGGTTCAGGACGCCTTCGACGAGGTTGAACAGTCCCCAGCCGACGAGCATCCAGCCCCACAGCACCCGGGAGGTCCACACCTGGCGCCGGTTGCGGGTGACCCGGGAGTGGAGGAGGGCGAGTCCGGTCAGGACCGCGAGCCAGCACACGGTGTGGAAGACGCCGTCCCAGACGGTGTTCATCTCCAGTCCGGAGACCGTGTCGGGGTCGTAGTACTTCACTCCGATGCGGTCCTGGTCGGTGCTCGTGAGCATGTGGTGCCACTGCAGGAGCTGGTGCAGCAGGATGCCGTCCACGAAGCCGCCGATCCCCACCCCCAGCACGATCCCCGGCAGTCGCAGACCGGCCGGCCTCGCCCCGGTCCCGGTCCGGTCCACGGTGGTCGCCATCGACGTACCTCCACATCCCTCGGCTCCGCCGGCGCCGTCGTGTACGCCCGCACGGGTCTTTCCGCAGACGGGTCCCCCGTCGCACGCAAAACAGCCACTCCCCCACGGACCACCGGCCCGTCTGCCGTACCGCTGCCACCTGTTCGGCCGTCCGGTCCGGCGGACGCCGGTCTCCGGACTCGGGCGCCCGGGCGCCCGGGCGCATCACCTTCCCGTGTCGTGCCGCTCGGGGTGCGGGTGGCCGAACGGCTGGGTCTCGGCGCGCACCTCGAAGCCGCCGCGGCCGTCGAACCGCACCTCGTGCACCACGTCGAACCCGTCCTCCGCCGAGGGCTTGCAAAGCTGCCTCAGCGTGGCCAGGACGCCGACGTCCGGGACGCGGTCGCGGCCCTCGCGGGCGGCGTTGCGCCGCAGTGACCCGGTCACGTCCGGTGGGAACCAGTACGCCGTCGCGGTGGCGCCGTGGGCGTGGGCCAGCTCCACCAGCGGGGCCCACTCGTGCGGTGACGGGTTGGTGTTGTCCACGGCCACCGGCCGCCCGGCGGCCAGGTGCTCCTCCACCAGCCGCATCTGCCGCCGCTGCTTGTTGCGGGCGCCCCGCGGGAACAGGTCCTTGCTGACCAGCGCGTACCGGCCGGACAGGCGCTGGTCGTAGAAGGTGGACTTCCCGGACGCCTGCAGTCCGACGAACACGGCCACGTCCGTTCCTGTCGCCATACGGCCACGATGCCACGCCGTCCGGTGCTGCCGGAGCCTCACCGGAGGCCGTCGGGACCGGCGTGACGCCAGAGTCCCCCTGGCCGGAAAGGGACCGGCGTGACGGCAGAGTCCCCCTGGCCGGAAAGGGACCGGCGTCCGGCCGCGTGCCGGCGACTGGCGGAGCGGTGATCAACAGGGGGAACAGGAGGCGAGGAGTTGTCGACGCACCCGCTCACACACGTGTCCGCCGACGGCAGCAGGTGCGAGCGGGGGAACCGCTCGTCGGCGACACCCGCGAGGACGTCGTCCAGCGGCACGAGCCGGTCCGGCCGGGCGCCGGTCGGCCGGACCCTCGTGGGCGACGCCGCGGCCGGCGCCGCCGGGAGGGGGACGCCCGGGACTACATGCCGGTGCGGCTCGGCACTTCCCGGCTCTCCCCGACGGCCGGCGGCGCTTCCGCGTCCTCCGTCTCCGGCGCCTCCCCCGTGCGGCTGTGGAGGCTGTCGAGCAGGTGCCCGCAGCGGACACCCGTCTCACGCGCGAGATCCTGCAGGCCCCGCACGCGCGCGATGAGCTCCGGCCGTCGCTGCGGGAACTCGTCCCACAGCCGGTCCAGCTCCGCCAGCAGGAGCCCGGACTGTTCGCGCGCCACGCCGACGAGGGCCGGCGCGCCCAGCCGACGTGCGAAGTCGAACACCTTGCCGGCGTAGGGCAAGGGCAGCACGGGCAGGCCGGAGAGCGCCGCGAAGATCAGGAAGTGCAGGCGCATGCCGACGACCAGGTCCAGGTGGCGCATCAGCCCCAGGATCTGACCGGGGCTGTAGGTACCGTTCAGAATGCGGCCCCGGTCGGGTACCGCCATCCTGGACAGGACGGCGTGGGCGTGCCGGACGTCCTGGCGTTCCATCGGCACGAAGACCACGTGGGCGTCGAGGCGCCGTACCAGGAAATCGGCGACGCCGGCGATCAGCTCGTGATAGTCGCCCTCGTCCAAGTGCTCTGCCGCCCGGCCCGGTTCCCGCACCGACATTCCCACCAGGCGGGTGGCCGCCGGGACGCCCTCGCGGGCCATCATCTGCGCGGTGAACGGCTCCGGCGGCAGCAGCAGCGCCGGGTCGGCGGTGACGGTGATGTGCCCCTCGACGCCGACCTCCTCCAGGACGAGGCGTGACTCCTCGTCCCGCACCACGAGCTCGTCCATGGCGGACAGCACCTTCCGGGCCGCCTCACGGTCGTCCGCCTCGCGCAGGGGTCCGGCGCCGACCGCGTAGGCGAAGGTGCGCACGCCGGCGGCCTGCGCCGCTTCGACCAGTCGCAGATAGCGGCGTGCCTCGCCGTCGTAGAGGACACCGCCTCCGCCGAGCACCAGCAGGTCCAGGTTCGAAAGGGTGTCGAGGAGCGGCCTGCGGGAGACGCCTTCCCAGTCCAGCACCTCGTCCGCGAGCGGTTGGTGCGCCCGGGTGTGCTCGGCGTCGCGGCCGAGGACGATCAGGCGCGCCTGCGGACGGTGGGCGCGCAGGCAGCTGAGGACACAGGTGAGGATCGCCTCGTCCCCCGTGTTCAGACCGCCGTAGGAACCGAGCACTCCGATACGCGGGTCCGGCGGGGCGGGCGGGCGCTGAGTGGGCATCGGGGATCTCCTGTCAGGGGTGCCGGGTACGCGGGGCGGAACCCGCGGGCAGTCTCTGAGGGGCGGGCGCGTCGGCGGACGGCCGTGGGCGGCGGCAGGAACCGTACGGAGGTCCTGTGCGGGCGGTGTGGGTGGTACGGCCGGGGCCACGCACCGCCGTCAGAACGTGTTGCCCGGTTCGTTCCTGCGGGTCTGGAACTCCTTGTGGCAGTCGGGGCAGGACGGGATCCTGTCGCCCTGCTCCCCGTGGACCTTCTCGCCGCACGCGGCCTAGTAGAAGTCTCCCGTCTTCCGAGCCTTCTCGCCCGCCCTGACCGTCATGGCGGTCACCTCCGTTGTGGTTCGTCCGTCACCACCGGTCCCCCGCCACCCCGAGCGCCGCCTCGGTCCAGCCCGCCTCCCGCCGGTCGAAGGCGCGGTAGGCGTCGATCGCGTCCTGTGCCCCGATCCGGCGGGTGACCAGCGGGGTGGGGGCGAGGTGTCCCGCGGCGACCATCGACACCGGGTCGGGCAGGTAGCGGCGGCGACGGCAGTTGCCGGACTTCGGGGTGGGGTTCTTCATGAACGCCTCGCCGAACGGGGCAGTGCTGCCCTGCGGCGGGTAAAGGCCGACGGTGCCGATGGTGCCGGCCCTGGCCGCCGTCCGCACCGCCCGGCGGGCGGCCGGGGACGGTGCGTCGCCGGGCACCCAGGCGCCGCCGTCCGGGTCCCGGGCGGGAGCCGCCTCGGCGCGTTCGCGGCCGGACTGTTCGACCCGCTCGCGCAGCGCGTCGGCGGCAGCGGTGACGGTCGCCCGGCCGTCTCCGTCGTACCGTCCTGCACCACCTGCTTGCGGCCGGGAGACACCGGCGATGTGGGCCGTGCCGTGAGCACGGACGGCCCGCCCACGTACCGGGACCCCGTCGGGCCCGGATCGGACGAGGGCTGGAACCAGGGGTCAGGCGCGCCGTCGTGCCCACAGGGGGGTGACGAAGGCGATGAGGACGGCTGCGATGCCGATCTGGAAGATGTGGCGGATCCAGTCGATGCCCCCGGTGTCGCGTACGCCGACGGCGCTGGCGAGCACGTTGCCGACGACGGCACCGACGATACCCAGGAGGACCGTAAGCCACAGGGGAATGGGCTGGCGTCCGGGCAGGACGAGCTTGGCCAGCAGGCCGATGATGAGTCCCGCGATGATGGCCCACAGGAACGACACGGCAACTCCTTCCGTTCATTGCCCCGACCTTCGGGTACCGCTCCGCGTGCCCGCAGGAGGCCGCCATAAGCATCGTCCGTCACAGGCATTGCCCCGTGGAGCAGCCGCCTTCCGGTGGGACGAGGAGGCTTCGCACGGACGCACCGGCGCCGGGCGACCCGCTCCGGAAGGGGGCGGGATCACTCACGCGGCGTCTGCCGGGCCGCCTGCTCGCCGGCCGGCTCCTCACGCGGGTGCGACGTTTTCGGCCTGGGGTCCCTTGGGTCCCTGCCTGATGTCGAACTGGACCTTCTGCCCCTCATGGAGTTCGCGAAAGCCCCCGCCGGCGATGGCCGAGTAGTGCACGAACACATCCGGGCCGCCCTCGTCCTGAGCGATGAAGCCGAAGCCCTTCTCCGCGTTGAACCACTTCACGGTGCCAGTGGTCATGTCGGTCTCCTTGGTACGGCGGGAGCCTTCCCCGCTTGTTCGGCGGTGCATGCGCTCGTCCCGGTCCCCGATGACCGAAGGGTACGAACGCACACAAATCGTTACACGAAAACGATCCGGGGACTAAGTCCGTCCTCTGTCCGCGCAGATCGCGCGGGCCAGCAAGCCGGACGGCACGACGGCGGTGTGGGCGCGGGACCGGTGGGACGGGCTGTGGCACGACGGGGACTTCACCGGCTGGTACCCGGACGTCCCGCCGGCTGCGGGGTGCCGTCACCCCGCGTGAACGCACCCCGCGGCCCCTTCGAGGGCGCGCCCCCGGTGGCGGCCGCGACGCCCCGGACCCCCGTCAGGCATCCGGGTGGCAGCAGGAGTTGCGCTCGAGGGCGCGGGCGACGTCGAGCCAGCGGGTCGGGTCGACGACCGGTGCGTGGGTGGTGGTGAGGTCGGTCTGGTGGTGGGCGATGCCGTCGCGCAGCACCAGGGAGGTGCGGACGAGGGTGGCGAAGTCGCTGAAGGGGTCGCCGTCGACGA
>NZ_JAPSKQ010000063.1 GCF_031181555.1 Streptomyces sp.
AGACGTCGGTCTGGATCAGACCGTTGACGATGTCGCCGTTGCCGTAGTTCACGGTGGCGTCCAGACCGGTGACCGTGCCGGAGTGCACCTGGGTCGTGGAGCCGCTGCGGGTGACCTGCATGCCGACGGTGGCCTCGGCGGCGCCGGAGATCGCCTGCGTGGAACCGTCGTAGAGGTTCACCTCGCTCGGGTGGGCCACGTCGGCGGTGTACTTGACCAGGCCGTAGTCGTCGCCCGGGAAGCTGGACGCCGCGTTCTCGCCGATCACGTCGCCCGAGGAGTCCGACCAGGTGGAGACGCCCTCGGTGCAGTGCCCGGCGGTGAGGAAGTGCGGCTCGCCGCCCTTGGTCACGTTGAAGCCGAGCGAGCAGCGCCCGCCGTTGCCGGTGATGGCGTCGCCGCCGGCGATGAAGGGCTTGAACTCCCCCTCGGTGCGCTGGAGTTCGGCGGTGGAGCCGAGCTCGCCGACGACCTTCTCCAGCTTGGCCCACTCGGCCTTCGAGACGGTGCGGTCCGCGGTGACGACGACCTTGTTGGTGATCGGGTCGGTCACCCAGGAGGTGCCCGGGATGGTGGCGTCCCGCTTGAGGGTGGTGCGCGCGCTCTTCAGCTCGGCGAGGGAGTTCGTCACGACTCTCGCCTCGGCGCCGGCCGACTCCACGGTCCTGGCGGCGGCCTCGCCGAGCACGTTCACCACGAGGCTCTTGCTCTTCGCGTCGTAGTACGTTCCCGCCGCGTCGGCACCGAGGTCCTCGGCGAGCGTCGAGGCGAGCTTTCCGGCCGCCGTGACCGAGAGGGCCCGGGGCCCGGATTCCTCCGGGGTCTCACTGGCGTTCGCAGTCTGGAAGGTGACCCCGGCGGCGACCAGTGCGGCGATGCCCGCACCTGCCATGGCTGCACGTCGCCTGGGTATGCGTCGGTGCTTCAACTCACGTCCTCCTGTGGGGGGACGGCCCGGGAGGTTGTGGGGGCCTCACGAGCCGGAAGGCGTACGGCCACGAGGGCGGCGCACGAGAAAAGCCGCGCCCGTGCCGGTTGAACGGCGCCCACTCTTCCGAACCCCACAGGGAGCACACAAGGTCGACTTCAGGACGCGCGTACGGCAACGCCCGTGCGCCCCCTATGTCCTGACAGGTCATGGACACGCGGAGCGGTTCGCACTGCAAACGTTACGAGCGGGTAACCGGCCGTGCGGTCCGCAGGATCCGCCCCTGGCTTGAATTCGACCCCTCGGGATCCGGATCCGCACGGGGCGCGGCGGGCGGAAGTTGCTCCTGCACCGGTTCCCGCGCCGGCTCCGGCACCGGGTGCGGAGTCCGCCGCGGAGCCGTCGGCACCGGCTGCCGGGCCGCCCCGGCCGGCCTCCCCGGCGTCCGGAGCCCGGCGCCGGCCCCTCGCCCCGGACAGGAGCGAGCCCCCGCACGGTGTTCGCGTGCGGGGGCTCGTCGTGCTGCCGGCTGCGGGCGGAACACGGAACCGGGGGCGCAGGCCGGTCCCGGTGGCCGGTCCTAGTAGACGCTGACGCCGTAGGCGCTCAGGGCCTCCGTCACCGGCTGGAAGAAGGTCGTGCCACCGGTCCTGCAGTTGCCGCTGCCACCGGAGGTCAGACCGTACGCGGTGCCGTTGCTGCCGTAGAGCGGGCCGCCGGAGTCACCGGGCTCGGCGCAGACGGTCGTCTGGATGAGACCGGAGACGACGTCGCCGCCGCCGTAGTTCACGGTCGCGTTGAGGGCGGTGACCCGGCCGCTGTGGGTGCCCGTGGTGGAGCCGTCACGGATGACGGTGGTGCCCACGCTCGGGGTGGCCGCGCGGGTGATGTCCACGCCGTTCGCGGTGCCGGGCTTGCTCACCGAGGTGTTGGTGTACCGGACGATGCCGTAGTCGTTGCCCGGGAAGCTGGTGCCGGCGGTCGAGCCGAGCACCGTGGTGCGACCGGAGTTGGAGTACCAGGTGCCCGCACCTTCGGTGCAGTGACCGGCGGTCAGGAAGTACTGGGCCCCGCTGCTGGTCTGGACGTTGAAGCCGAGGGAGCAGCGCCCGCTGCCCGAGTAGATGGCGTCGCCACCCTGGATGAGCTTGTTGAACTTGCCCGGGGTGCGCTTGATGGTGATCGCGTCGGCGTCGTCCCCGGCCTGCTTCTTGATCTTGTTGATCTCGGCCTGGGAGACCGTGCTGTCGACGGTGACGAGCACCCGGTTGGTCTTGCTGTCGACGGCCCAGGCGGTGCCCGGGACGTCGGCCTTCAGCACCGAGCCGCTGACGCTCTTGAGCTCGGCGGAGCTGAAGGTGGTGGGAGTGTCGGCCGCGTTCGCGCTGGGGATCGCGATCGCGGCGGCGGCCACGAGTCCGGTGGAGACGGCGATCAGCCGGGTCCGTCTCGAGAGGCCGCTGCGGGGGGTGGTGCGCTCGATCCTCACTTCTCGTTCCTCCATAAAGGAAGTAGGGGGCCCTCGTGGGGTTGTGGGCCCGTGAGGCGCAGCCAGGGAGCCGAGTGCCCGGATTCCGAACACGTCGTGCCCCTGACAAGCGCTGTGGGCGAGTATTCGGCCGACCGACCGGTCGGCGCAAGGGTGCCTTTTGGCCGTCAACCTTTGAACCATCTAGGAGATTTGATCCGCACGCGGGAACGCGTCACCCGTGGCCAGACCCGTGCAACGGCCGGTCGAACACGCCTCACGGTGTCCGGAATTCGACCCTCCGGATAGCTTTCCGGGGCGTGGCCGCCCCTTCCGCACGGCCGGTCGAGGCGTGACCGCCGTTCAGCAGTCGCAGCCGCAGTCGCAGCCACCGTCCTCGCCACAGCAGTTGCAGCACTCGCAGCAGTTGCAGCACTCGCCGCACCCGCTGCAGTCGCAGTTGGCGCAGGATCCCTCCTTGCGCTCCCCGCTCCAGGGATCCTCGTAGGTGCCGCAGCACAACTGGCACGTGCAGGCCAGCCCCAGCCACACGGCGCAGCCCGCGAGCAGCCCGCGCCGGTCGCGGCGCGGCGGCCCGGGAGGCAGCGGGGCGCCGGGGCCGCCGGGCGCGCCGGGCGCGCCGGGAGGTGCGTAAGGACCGGCGCCGTGGGCACAGGAGACGGTACCGAAGGCGCGATGAACGGAGTTGGGCAGTTCATGGACGAGCAGCCGGTGTGCGAGACCCCCGTCGGCGAACTCCACGTCGCGCAGCGCGAGCCGGATGCCGTGCACCGCGTCGTCGGCGAGCCGGCGGGCCTCGTCCGGCGGGGTGCCGGTGGCGGTCAGCGGGTTCCAGGCGCCCGACGCGGCGTCGGCCTCCCTGTCCTCCACCGCGTCCAGGAGGTGCGCGAGGCGTCCGAAGAGGCGTCCCGCCTCGGCGAGCGGCGCGGCGTTGTGCGGCCGGCCGGCGAGTACCGCGGTGTGCGCGAAGGCCGCCGCGGTCGCGGTCTCGGTCGGTTCGGTGACGGTGAGGAGGGGCGTGCCCGGGCCGGCGAGGGTCTCGATACCGGCCTGCCGGTCCACGGCGTCGACGAGGACGGCGGTGTCGAACCCGACCTCCGAACCGGTCCGCGCCCCGGCCCGGTCCCAGCCGGCGGCGACCCGGCGCGCGGCGAGCGCCACCGGCCTGCGCGCCAGCAGCCCGTCCCCGTCGGCGACGTGGTCGCGCAGCTTGGCGGAGGCGAGGACGAGGGAGACGGCCGCCGCGAGCCGCGCGCCCTCGCCCTGCGCGACGGACGCGGTGCGCATCCCGCGCAGCGGACACGGTCCCGCGGTGCGCCGTCCCGCGTCGGCGCGACCGGTCTGAGCCTCCGTCAGGACGGATACGAGGAGCCCGTCGTAGTTGGTGACGATGCGCGCGAACTGTCCGTGGTCCCCGCGCAAGGCGAGGCACAGCCCGCACAGGTGCGCCATCCACTGGGCCGTGAGTTTCTCCCCGAGCCGGTGCCTGCAGGGCCTGACCATCCCGAACACGACGTTCCCCCGTACGGTTGTGCGACGTTGAGCGGGCGCATCGTATCGGCCGCCGGATTCACCCGTACGCACCGTCCATCACCCGTACGCAGCGAAGAATCATATTTCACTCACAGTCAGCAGCCGTTTGCTTCAAGACCCTTGGGAAACACGGACTCTCGACGGATCAGCTGTGCACCAGTACCGTCACAAACCCCCCGCGCGGCGTCTATCCACTTGGCGCACCATCCGCATCATGGACGACCATAGGGATGCGGAAAGCAAGAAAGACGGCTGTGAGAGGAGGCGTCCATGGGATCGGTGCGCAAGGCGAGTGCCTGGCTCGGCCTCGTCGACGACAACGAAGACGAGCGTTACTACGACGACGACTACTCCGACGGGACCGAGCCCGGGGAGGCCTGGGTCACCGATCCACGGGTCAAGGTGGCCGCGGACGTCGCCGAGGAGAAGGGCCGCCGCATCGGCACGGTCACCCCGGACAGCTTCCGGGACGCCCGCGCCATCGGCGAGCTGTTCCGCGACGGGGTTCCCGTCATCATGAACCTCACCGCCATGGACGCCGGCGACGCCAAGCGCGTCGTCGACTTCGCGGCGGGCCTGATCTTCGGCCTGCGCGGTTCCATCGAGCGGGTGTCCAACCGGGTGTTCCTGCTGAGCCCGGCCGACACCGAAGTCGTCAGCGGGGAGCCGGCCGCGCACCGGTCGGACGGTTTCTTCAACCAGAGCTGAGGCAGGGCCGCTCACCGGCCCTGCCTCCCCGCGAGGTCCCGGTCGGCCGGAACTACCGGAACGCGTCGATTCCGGTGAGCGCCTTGCCCAGCACGAGCTGGTGCATTTCGACGGTGCCCTCGTAGGTGAGCACCGATTCCAGGTTGGTCGCGTGCCGCATCACCGGGTATTCGAGCGAGATCCCGTTGGCACCGAGGACGGTGCGGGCCGTGCGGCAGATGTCGATGGCCTCGCGAACGTTGTTGAGCTTGCCGAAGCTGACCTGCTCGGGACGCAGACGGCCGGCGTCCATGCGCCGCCCCAGATGGTGGGCGAGCAGAATCCCCTTGTGCAGTTCGACCGCCATGTCGGCGAGCTTGGCCTGCGTCAGCTGGAACCCGCCGATGGGCCGCCCGAACTGCTCCCGCGACCTCGCGTAGTCGACGGCGGCCTCGAAACAGCTGCGCGCCGCGCCCATGGCGCCCCAGACGATCCCGTACCGGGCGTGCGAGAGACAGCTGAGCGGCCCCTTGAGCCCGGTCACCCCGGGCAGCACGGCGTCGGCGGGCAGCCGTACGTCGTCGAGGACCAGCTCGCTGGTGACGGAGGCGCGCAGCGACCACTTGTGCCTGATCTCGGGCGCCGAGAATCCCGCGCTGTCGGTCGGCACGACGAATCCGCGGATCCCCTCGTCGGTCCGCGCCCACACCACGGCGACCCCGGCCACGGACCCGTTGGTGATCCACATCTTGCGCCCGTTGAGCACCCAGTCGCCGCCGTCGCGCTTGGCGTACGTGCGCATCGAGGCGGGGTCGGAGCCGTGGTCGGGTTCGGTGAGCCCGAAGCAGCCGATGACCTCACCCGCCGCCATCCGCGGCAGCCACCGCTGCTTCTGCTCCTCGCTGCCGAACCGGTGGACGGCGTACATCGCGAGGGACCCCTGCACGGAGACCAGGGACCGGATCCCGGAGTCGGCCGCCTCCAGCTCCAGACAGGCGAGCCCGTACTGGACGGCGCTCGCGCCCGCGCAGCCGTAACCCTCCAGGGACATGCCGAGCGCGCCGATCCCGCCGAGTTCCCGGGCCAGCTCCCGGATGCCCGGCAGTTCGCCCTTCTCGTACCAGTCGGCGACGTACGGCAGCACGCGGTCGGCGGCCCAGGTGCGCACGGTGTCCCGGACGGCCAGGTCCTCCGGCTCCAGCAGGTCGTCGAGGCCGAGGGGGTCGGCGGGGTCGAAGGGGGGCAACTGCGCGGACGCGGACATGGGACACCCTCCGGGACACTTTTACCTAGCGCTGCTAGTCGCGGCTCGGGCCGACGTTACGACGCGGCCCCGCGCACGTCCACCCCGGCCCGGCGGGCACGGCTCACACCTTCAGCCCGGAGACGCGGGGCTCCGCGGCCTCCCGGGGCGCGGGCACCTCCACGGCGGCCGTCTCGCACTGCATCGCCCGCGGCAGCCTGAGCGCCATCGCGGCGCCGACCAGCAGCAGGCCCGCGCTCACCAGCAGGGTCACGTGCAGCCCGTGCACGAAGGCGTGGCGCGCCGCCTGGCGCAGGGCGTCACCGGCGGGTCCGCCGAGCCGGTCGGCCACCCCGTACGCCTCGCCCAGCGAGTGCGACGCCGCCGAGGACGCCGACGCGGGCACCCCGGGCACGCCGGTGACACCGGGCCCGTAGGCCGCGTTCATCACGCTGCCGAGGAGCGCGATCCCTATCCCGGCGCCCAGCTGGTACGAGGTCTCGCCGATCGCCGCCGCCCCGCCGGCCTGCTGCGGCGGCGCCTCGCTCAGCATCGACTCGTAGGCCCCGAACAGGGTGGTCTCCAGGCCGAAGCCCAGCAGGACGAAGCCGGTGAGCAGCAGCGGACCGTTGTCCTCGCCGCCCATCGCGGTCAGGGACACCACCGCGGCGGCCGTCAGGCAGAAGCCGGAGCAGACCATGCGGCGCGGGCCGAACCGGCGCAGCATCCGCGCGCCCGCGAGGCCCGCCGCCATCGCCGCGACGGTCAGCGGCAGCAGGCGCAGCCCGGTCTCGAGCGGGGAGAGCCCGAGCACGAGCTGGAGGTACTGCGCGGCGATGAGCTCGAGCCCGACCAGGGCGAGCATCGCCAGCACGATGCACCCCACCGACGTGCTGAACGCGGGCCGGGCGAACATCCGCAGGTCGACCAGCGGGTGCGCCCGGCGCCGCTGCCGGCGCACGAAGACGGCCAGCAGCGCCGCGCCCGCGAGCAACGGCAGGACGGTCCACACGCCGGCGACGGGCTCACCGCCGCCGAGCCGCTTCACGCCGAGGACCGCCGCGAACAGTCCGGCGGCGGCCAGCAGCGCGCCGACCACGTCCCAGGGACCGTCGCCGTCGCCCTTCGACTCCGGCAGCAGGATCCGCCCCACCGGCAGGCTGACCAGCATCAGCGGAATGTTGACCAGGAAGACCGAGCCCCACCAGAAGTGCTCCAGCAGGAACCCGCCGAGCAGCGGTCCGACCGCCGCGCCCACCGCGGCGACCGCGCTCCAGACACCGATGGCCAGCGCCCGTTCGCGCCGGTCCGGGAAGACCTGGCGCAGGATCGACAGCGTCGCGGGCATGATCATCGCGCCGCCGACGCCGAGCAGCGCCCGTGCCGCGATCAGCACCTGGGGGCTGTCCGCGAGGGCCGCCGCGCCGGAGGCGACGCCGAACAGGGCGTAGCCGAGCAGGAGCACGCGTCTGCGGCCGACCCGGTCGCCCAGGGTGCCGAACAGGATCAGCAGCGAGGCGCAGACCAGCGGGTAGGCATCGACGATCCAGAGCAGTTCCACCGCGCCGGGCCTGAGGTCCTCGGTGACGGCGGGGACCGCCACGTGCAGCACGGTGGCGTCGATGGCGACCAGCAGCAGGCTGACGCAGAGGACGACGAGCACCACCCAGCGGTTGGCACCGGCCCCGGCCGTCCGACCGCGCGGTGCGGCGGAGGCCGTGGTCGTCCCGGACATGTGCGTACCTCCCAGATGTTCCCTCGCCGTCGGCGGGCTCACGGGGTGGGGACTCCCCCGCGACTCGGCCGGAGAGGAGCGGTGGTCTCCGGCCCGCGCATCGAACGGCGAGTGACACGTCAGGGTACGCGAGTGCGTGCCGAGGTCGAGTGGCGGACCTCTCACCCGTGCGGCGGAACGGTGTGGCGTGCACCACTCCCCTCCGGAGTGCGCGCGCCCCGCCCGGCGGCCCGGTGCGGCACCCGGTCGATAATCGGGCCCGTGACCGACCTCGACACGCGCGCCGCTCCGGCCCGCCTCGGAGCACTGCGCCGGGCCGCCCCGGCGCTCCTCGGGTACGCGGCCGTGCGCGCCCTCGGCCTGGTCGTCCTGGCCCTGTGGAGCGCGGCGCGCGGCAAGGACGCGTACACCTTGCTGACCGCCCGCTGGGACGCGCTCTGGTACACGCGGGTGGCCGAACTCGGGTACGGCTACGAGGTGCGGCTCCCGAACGGCGACGTGCACTCCAACCTGGCGTTCTTCCCCCTGTTCCCCTGGCTGGAACGGCTCGTGGCGGCGGTGTCCCCGCTGTCGTACGCCGACGGGGGCTTCGTCGTCGCCCTGCTCGCCTCGCTCGCCGCGGCCTGGGGGATCTTCGCGGTGGCCGACCATGTGTACGGGCCGCGGGCCGGGGTGTGCGCGGTGCTGCTGTGGGCGGTGCTGCCGGTCGGGATCGTCCAGTCGATGGCGTACAGCGAGTCCCTGTTCACCGCGCTCGCCGCGTGGTCGCTGTACGCCGTGCTGACGGGCCGCTGGCTGACGGCGGGCGTCCTGGCGAGCCTGGCCGGGCTGACCCGGCCGGTGGGACTGGCGGTGGTCGCGGCGGTCTGGACGGCGGGGATCGTCTCGTTCGTGCGGGATCGCAGCGCGCCCGTGACGCACGGCGCGCGCACCGGGCCGGGCGCCCCCGGTGGCACGGAACTCCGGCGCGCCGCGGCACCGGACGGCGCACGCGCCTCGCCGAGCGCCCCGGTCGCCGCCGAGGGCGCCGCCCCCGGCGTCCGCCCGCGCCGGGTCCTCGGCCTGCTCCTCGCCCCCCTCGGTGCCGCCGGTTACGTTCTGTGGGTCGGGCACCGGACCGGAAACGGACCGCTGGGGTATCTCGACGTACAGGCCGGATGGCGGAACGGGTTCGACGGGGGATACGCCTTCGCCCGCTTCGTCGCCGAGAAGTTCACGTCGTTTCCGTCCGCCCTGGCGGGGCTCGGGCTGATGCTCGGGGTGGGCGTGGTGGTGTGGCTGTACGTGATCTGCGTGCGGCAGCGCCAGCCGCTGCCGCTGCTGGTGTACGCCGGGGTCGTCACCGCGCTCGCCCTGTGCGCGTCGGGTTACTTCGGCTCCAAGCCGCGCCTGCTGCTGCCCGCCTTCCCCCTGCTGCTGCCCCTCGCCCTGCCCCTGGCCCGGCTGCGTCCCCCCAGGTCGGCGCTGCTCGTGGGGTCGGTCGCGGTGGCCTCGGCGGTGTACGGCGCCTTCTGGCTGAACGGTTCCGGCCCGCCCTGACCCGTGCGGACCGCCCGGACGGCCGATGAGCACCGGGAAAATTCCGCGCCAGGCCCCGGTGAACGAATTCAAAAGCGCAATAAAACCGTCACCCCGAATGATCAAAGGAATTGAAGGTCGCAGCGCCCGGGGGATTGCGGATCCACTGGAAATAAACGCCCGCCTGAGAGGAATGCCACATCACATCGTCATCACAAAGCCGCTGATTCGGCGGGGAAGTGCGCTCACTCGCTGTAACGTCGATTGGGTGTGTACCAAACGGAAGCCCACCCGTCTGGACCGGGTGTTCGCGAGGCTGGATCGTGAGCCGGAACGACCGGCCCACATCGGCATGCCGCGGATGAGCCGGCACCGGGTGGTGCTCTTCGGCGCCACCCTGGCCTTCTACCTGGCGATCGTGTGGGCCGTGGTGATCACCTCCTGGCTGGTCCGGCTGGACTGGCAGGTCATGTTCTTCCGCCCCTACCAGCAGTGGCCCGAGCTCCACGCCTTCGTCGACTACTACGTGGTGCTCGGCCAGCGCGGCCCGACCGCCGTGATGGTCGCGGCCTGGCTGGGCTGGCGCTCCTGGCGGCAGCACACGCTGCGTCCGCTGCTCGCCCTCGGGGTCTCCCTGCTGCTGCTGAACGTCACCGTCGGCGCCGCGAAGTACGGCATGGGACGGCTCGGACCGCACTACGCGACCGAGATCGGCTCGAACGAGATGTGGCTCGGCGGCGATATATTCCCCAGCGGCCACACCGCGAACGCCGTGGTGACCTGGGGCATCCTGGCCTATCTGGCCTCCACCGGCAGAGCGCGCCGCTGGCTGTCCGCCCTGTCCGCGGTGACCTCGCTCGGCGTGGGGCTGTCCACCGTCTACATCGGTACGCACTGGCTGAGCGACGTGCTGCTGGGCTGGGTGGCGGGCCTGCTGATCCTGCTCGCGCTGCCCTGGTTCGAGCCGCTGATCGCCCGCACCGAGACCCGGATCTTCGCCCTGCGCGACCGCTGGCGGACACGTCGCGGGCGCACGGTACCGGTGGCGGTGCTGCCGGTCGGGGCGCCGGGCGCGGCGGGACCGCCCACCGGCCGCGAGGAGACCCCGGCCCCCGAACCGGTCCCCGCGGGCGAACCGGTCCCCACGGGCCGCGCGGCCGCCCGCCCGCACGCCTACCTGGCGCCCGGCCCGCACACGACCCGTGCGGAGCGCACCCCGGTGACCCCGGGGGGCAGCCGCCGCCCCCAGCACGCGGAGCGTCACCCGCGCGGCACCACGTCGGCGACCCGCCCCTGACGGACGCCCGCGACCGTCCGGTGCGCACGCCTCGGCCCCGGTTCCCTCGCGGAACCGGGGCCGTCGCCGTGTCTCAGCCCTTCCAGGCCCGCGCCACCCGGCCGTCCCTCACCTCGAAGTTCAGCCGGCCCACGCGGTACTCCATGGTGATGATCGCCCCGGGCGGCAGCGCCCGCACCGTCGACCAGCCGCGCTCGCGCGCGAGGTGCTCGGCCCGGTCGGCGGCGAGGCCGACATAGGCGTCCGGACTGTCGTGGGGTTCCGCGGAGGGCGTCGGAATGGGTGCCATACGGCCACGCTATGCCCTGCCCCGTGAGCGGGGAAGCCCGCACCGGGAACACGGACCGGATCCCCCGGCGGTCACACTTCTGTCACAGGATCACGACAGACGTTTGTGTCGGTGACCATCACCCGGACGGGCGGTTCCGTACGCCTTCCGCGGGCATTCGAACGCAATTCCCGCGTGTCACGCCACGGCCGCGATTAACCCCGGCGGAAAGTTCCGGGGGACGCGCCCCCGGACCCCATTCGCTTTCACCGCCGTGCGTGCCCGCGGACGCCGATGCGCACAGAAAACACTCGAACTCCTCACACCATCCGCACGCCCTCTGTCCGGGCCGGGCAGGGGCGAGCATCATGGCGTGGGCCCGGGGTACGTGTGGCGCGGGTTCGGGCGGGCCCGCGCGCGATGAGCGAAGGGGCGAGCGATGGGGACGCAGACCGTACGGGCGGCGGTGCGACCGGCGCACCGGCAGCGGCGCGGGCGGGTGGTGATCGACTGGCTGACCACCACCGACCACAAGAAGATCGGCCACCTGTACCTGATCACGTCGTTCGTGTTCTTCCTGATCGCCGGCGTGATGGCCCTGGTGATGCGCGCCGAACTGGCCCGGCCCGGACTGCAGATCGTCGACAACCAGCAGTTCAACCAGATGTTCACGATGCACGGCACGATCATGCTGCTGCTGTTCGCGACCCCCAGCTTCGCGGGGTTCGCCAACGAGCTGATGCCGTTGCAGATCGGCGCGCCCGACGTGGCCTTCCCGCGGCTGAACATGCTCTCGTACTGGCTGTTCCTCTTCGGCGGCCTGATCGTGCTCGGTTCGCTGCTGGTGACCGGGGGCCCGGCGGCCTTCGGCTGGTTCGCCTACGCCCCGCTGAACAGCATGCAGTACTCGCCCGGCCTCGGCCCGGACCTGTGGATCATGGGGCTGGCCCTGTCCGGGTTCGGCACGATCCTCGGCGCGGTCAACTTCGTCACCACCATCGTCGGGATGCGCGCCCCCGGCATGACGATGTTCCGGATGCCGCTGTTCACCTGGAACACGCTGTTCACGTCGATCCTGATCCTGCTGGCGTTCCCGGTGCTCGCGGCGGCGCTGCTGGTGCTGGAGGCGGACCGGCGGTTCGGCTCGCAGGTGTTCGACGCCGGCAACGGCGGGGCGATCCTGTGGCAGCACCTGTTCTGGTTCTTCGGCCATCCCGAGGTCTACATCATCGCGCTGCCGTTCTTCGGCATCGTCACGGAGATCGTCCCGGTCTTCAGCCGCAAGCCGCTGTTCGGCTATCTGACGCTGGTCGGCGCCACCATGGCCATCACCGGGCTGTCGGTCGTGGTGTGGGCGCACCACATGTTCGCCACCGGCGCGGTGCTGCTGCCGTTCTTCTCCTTCATGAGCTTCCTGATCGCCGTGCCGACGGGCGTGAAGTTCTTCAACTGGACCGGCACCATGATCAAGGGCTCGCTGTCCTTCGAGACGCCGATGCTGTGGGCCACCGGGTTCCTGGTGTCGTTCCTGTTCGGCGGGCTGACCGGGGTGCTGCTGGCGTCGCCGCCCCTGGACTTCCACGTGACGGACTCGTACTTCGTCGTCGCGCACTTCCACTACGTGGTCTTCGGCACCGTCGTCTTCGCGACCTTCGCCGGGTTCTTCTTCTGGTGGCCCAAGTTCACCGGGAAGATGCTCGACGAACGGCTCGGCAAGATCCAGTTCTGGACGCTGTTCGTCGGCTTCCACACCACGTTCCTGGTGCAGCACTGGCTGGGCGCCGAGGGCATGCCGCGCCGTTACTCGGACTACCTCGCGGCGGACGGCTTCACCGCGCTCAACACCGTCTCGACCATCGGCGCGTTCCTGCTCGGCGTCTCCACGCTGCCGTTCCTCTACAACGTCTGGAAGACCGCCCGGTACGGCGAGAAGGTCGAGGTCGACGACCCCTGGGGCTTCGGCCGCTCCCTGGAGTGGGCGACCTCGTGCCCGCCGCCCCGGCACAACTTCACGACGCTGCCCCGGATCCGTTCGGAGTCGCCGGCGTTCGACATGAACCATCCGGAGTACGCGGCCGTGACGCCCCAGCCCGAGCCAAGGAGCGAGCAAGCCGGTCACGAGCCGTCCTGACCGCGTCGACCAGTTCGACCGGTTCCAGCACCTCGAACTCGAAGCCCAGCATCATCACGTGCATCACCATGACGTCGAGGCTCGCGGCGCCGGTGCGCAGGACACAGCTTCGCGGCCCCTCCGCCTCGAGCGTCCCCGCGGAGGGCGAGATCCGCTCGGCCGCCTCCTCGACGGGCACCAGCAGCCGGACCACGGCGTGCGAGGCGTACACGCGCGTGGAGACGCCCCGGGAGACGTAGGCCGCCAGGTCCTCGGCGGGCGGCTCGCGCGGGACGAAGCGCGGCCCGTGCGGCGGCTTCGGGGTGATGCGGTCGACGCGGAAGGTGCGCCAGTCCGCGCGGTCGAGGTCCCAGGCGACCAGGTACCAGCGGTGCTCGGAGCAGACCAGGCGGTGCGGCTCCACCGTGCGGCGGGTCGGCGTGCCGTCGTGACCGCGGTACTCGAAGCGCAGGCGTTCGGCGTCCCGGCAGAGGTGGGCGAGTTCGGTGAGCACCGCCGGGTCGACGGCGTCGGCGCGCGGCCCGCGCAGCATCGGCACGGTGAAGGCGTTGAGGGCGCCCACGCGGCGGCGCAGCCGGTTCGGCAGCACCTGCTCCAGCTTGGCCAGCGCCCGTACGGAGGTCTCGCCGATGCCCTCGACGCCCTGCCCGGCAGCGGTGCGCAGTCCCACGGCGACGGCCACGGCCTCGTCGTCGTCCAGCAGCAGCGGCGGCAGCTCGGCGCCCGCGCCCAGCCGGTAGCCGCCGCCGGTGCCGGGGCTGGCGTCGACGGGGTAGCCGAGCTCGCGCAGCCGGTCCACGTCGCGGCGCAGGGTACGGGCACTGACCCCGAGCCGTTCGGCGAGATCGGCGCCGGGCCACTCGCGGTGGGCCTGGAGCAGGGACAGCAGACGCAGCAGGCGTGCCGAGGTCTCCAACATGGGGCGAGTCTGCCAGCCGTTGCGGACAGCCGCTGTCCTGAACCCGAGAGGACGGCCGCCGCCCCGAAGGCCCCGGCGCTCAGGGTTCGTAGGCCAGCTGCGGCACCTCGAAGCAGGTGCGGTTCATGTCGCCCTGGGTGACCCAGCCCTCGCCGTCCCGCCAGCGGGCCACCGACAGACAGGTCCTGCCGGTGGCCGGGGGCTCGGGGGACGGCCGGAACCCGACGGGAAGCAGCAGGCCGCCCGCGGTGTAGCCGTCGGCGCGGCCGACGTGGCCGTCGACGCACGCGCGCGTGATGCCCGTCGGGGCGCAGGACGTGGCCGCGTCGGTGAACCAGCGGGCGGCGGCCCAGCCCTCCAGCTGCCACTGGGAGTGCGTCTTCAGGTCCTCGGTGGCGTCCCGGAACTCCCGTACGGCCTCGTGACCGGTGTCCTCGAAGTTGCGGCTGGAGCCGGTGGCCCACAGGGCGTTGCGGCAGCGCGGGGCGTCCTTGTAGTCCTCGGCGACGGCGGACGTCCAGTTCTGCACGTTGGTGACCTTGGCGGTGACCCGGGCGCCGACGTCGTCCATGGCCTCGCACAGACGGGCGTTGCCGTGTCCGTCGATGGCGTCGAAGACGAGGTCGGCGCCCTGCTCCTTCAGGTCGGCGGCCACCGCGCGGAAGTTGGGCAGCGCGAAGTCGACCTGCTCGGTGACGACCTCGTAGCCCTCGGCCCGCAGGCCCCGCTCGACGAGGCGGGCGTAGGCGGCGGACGCGGACTGGTTGTAGGAGACGACGGCGGCCGTGCGGGCGCCGTGCTCGTGCTTGAAGTAGCGGTAGACCTCGGTGCCGCCGTACAGCTTGCCGTCCCAGCCGGGCGTGCCGTTCCGGGGGGCCTTGCTGCCGTAGATGCCGTACAGGTGCGGGTAGGTGTCGTAGGCGGTGCCGACGGGCTGGCCGCCGATGTCGGGCACGCCCGCGCGGGAGACGCGGGAGGCGCCCGCGTAGTCCAGGGCGGTGGTGGCCACCAGGGCGACGACCTTCTCCTCGTCGACGAGCCGGTGCACGCACTCGTTGTTGCCGACGCCGCTGCCGCCGTCGTCGCACAGGCGCACCTCGACCCGCCGGCCGTCGATGCCCCCGCGCGCGTTGAGCCGGTCGAAGTAGGCCACGGCGCCGTCGCGCGGACCGGTGAAGGCGCTGCCGCCGACCGGGCTGGTGGCACTGGCGACGACGCCCACGCGGATCGGTTCGCCCGTGCCCCGGGTGGGCGCGGGCGCGCGGTCGTCGCGCCGGAAGTCGCTCTCGGGCAGGCGGCTGCCGCAGGCGGCGGCCAGGACGAGCAGCGCGGCCGCGGCGAGCGCCTCAGCAGCCCGGGACGGCCGGGGGCGAGCCATCGCCGCTCAGTTGCACCAGCGCGCACAGGGACTTGGCGGACACCTTCCAGGTGCCGTCCTGCTCGACGGCCGTTCCGGAGGCGTCCGGGAGGGCCGTGGCGCCCCTGAGGGTCAGGGCGAACTTCACGTCCGCCTCGGTCGGTGAGGTGAACGCGACCTCGGTGACCTCCGCCCTCACCTGTCCGCCGCGCTCGTCACCGCTGAACGCCTCGAGCACGGGGCCCAGCCGCTCCCCGTTCTCCAGGACGGTCTTCTTCTCGTCCGGGGACGTCCCGGGGTCGAAGAACTTCTCCCAGTTCTGCCGGATCTCCTGCTCGGCCGCCGCCCGGTCCGCGGGCGCGCTGGCCGGTGCGCTCGTCGTCCGGTCCGCCGGCGTGGGGGGCGGGCTGTCTCCGCCGCCACCGCCGTCGTCCCCGCACGCCGCGAGGGCCGGGGCGAGGAACAGCAGCAGGGCGGCCGTGACCGCCGTGCCCCGCCCCGCCGCCCGTGGGCCGCGGCCCCTCGTGTTCCCCCGCCTGAGGTCGCTGCCGAGAACCATCTGGCTCACCACCGGGTGTCGGTCCGGGCCGTGGGCGCCCGATGCTTTCAGGGTCGGCTTCCAGGGGGCATAGTGCAACCCATCGGCCGAGTGGGACACGGGCGGACAGACACGGACCGGACAGACACGGACGCAGGCACAGAGACCCGACGTGGGGAGCCATGATGCGGACAGCCCGACTGCGGACCGCGCACCCCGTCCTCTGGGCCGGCTGGGCCGCGCTCGCCGCGGGAGCCGTCCTGTGCGTCATCGGCTGGTACGGCGTCTCGGGCGAACGGTACGCCGAACGGCAGCTGCCCTACCTGGCCTCCTGCACGATCCCCGGCGCCGCGCTGATCATCGCCGGGGCGGTGCTGCTCGCCCACGGCCGGGACACGATCGCCGCCACGCGTGTGGAGGAGCTGTACGGCCTGCTGGTGGCGGCGGAACCGGCGGGCGCGGACGAGTCGGGGCAGGCGGCCGGCGCGCCGGTCGCGGTCAGCGGGGAGACGCTGATGGTGCCGGGCGGGACGCTGTGGCACCGCGCGGACTGCCCGCTGGTCGCGGGGAAGGCGGAGGCGGTGCCGGTGGACGCGAAGCTGGTGGCGAACGGCGGGCTGGGGCCCTGCCCGATCTGCGAACCCGCCGAACCCGCCGACGGCGGAGGTCCCCGCCGATGTCCTCCCTGACGTACGACCTCACCCTGGCCGGGCTGTCGGTGGGCGCCGCCGCGGCGCTCTCCGGGATCGGCCTGATCGTGACGTACCGGGCCACCGGGGTGCTCAACTTCGCGCACGGGGCGATCGCGATGGTGTGCGCGTACGTGCTGCGCGGCTGCGTGGTCGAGTGGGGCTGGCCGCTGTGGTGGGCGGCCGCGCTGACCCTGCTGGTGGTGGCTCCGGGGCTGGGGGTGGTGCTGGAGCGGTTCGTCTTCCGGCCGCTGTCGGTGCTCGGCGGCGATCCGGCGCAGACGCTGGTCGCGTCCATCGGGGTGTTCGTGCTGCTGGTGGGCGGTGCGGCGCTGCTGTGGGGACAGGGGGCGCGGGACGACGCGCCGGTGCTGGTGCCGGCGGAGCCCTGGGGGCAGCTGGCGGTGGTGGCCGTGCTGGGCGCGGCGGTGGCGGCGGTGATCCGCCGGACGCGGTTCGGGCGGGAGCTGCGGGCCGTGGTCGACGACCGGCGGCTGGCCGTGCTCGGCGGGATCGACGCGGACCGGGTGGCGGCGGCGGGCTGGGCGTTCGGCTCGTTCACGGCGGGGCTCACGGGCGTGCTGCTGGCGCCGTACGTGCGACTGGACCCGTACGGGCTGCCGCTGCTCGTGATGGAGGTGGTGGCGGTCGCGGTCGCCGCGCGGATGCGCGTGCTGACGGTGGCGGTGGTCGTCGCGCTGGGCATCGGGGTGGCGCAGAGCCAGCTGACCCGGCTGCACCCGTCCGGGTGGGGCGAGCCGCTGCTCCAGGCGGTCGGCGCCAACCTGTTCGTCGTGGCCCTGCTGATCGCCGCTCTGGTGCTGCCCGGTGTCGGCACGCGCGACGCGCTCCCCCGCACGGCCACCGCGCGGATGCCGGCTCCGCCGGGCGCCTGGATCGTGGCCGGGGTGCTGTTCCTGCTGCCGCTGGGCTTCGCCGGGCGGGATCTGCACACGGCGGTACAGGTGCCGGCGCTCGGGGTGGTGCTGCTGTCCCTGGTGGTGGTCACCGGCCGGGGCGGCCAGATCTCCCTGGGGCAGGCGGCGTACGCGGGCCTGGGCGCCCTGTTCACGGCCCTCCTCGCGGCCGGCCGCTTCCCCGGCCTCCCCCGCCTGCCGGAGCTGGCCGCGCTCGCGGTGGCGGTCGTCCTGGTCGCTCCGCTGGGCGTGCTGACGGGCTGGCCGGCGATCGGCCGCCGGGGGCTCGCGCTGGCGCTGGCGACGTTCGCGGTGGGCGTCGGCGTGAGCCGCTTCGTCTTCGACCAGCCGTACGCCACGTCGGGCCTGTCCCTGGGCCGCCCGGCGGGCTTCGACGGCGACCGCGCGTACTACGTCCTGGAACTCGCCCTCCTGGCGTGCGCGCTGCTGGCGGTCCGGGCGCTGCGCGGGGGCCGCACGGGCCGCGCCCTGGCGGCGATGCGCGACCACGAGTCCGGGGCGCGGGCCGCGGGCGTCCGGGTGCCGTCGCTGAAGCTCCTGGCCTTCGTCTGCGGCGCCGCCCTGGCCGCGCTCGGCGGCGGCATGCTCGGCATGGGGCTGCGCGCCTTCGACCCCGGCGCGTACGACCCCGTGCGGGGCCTGCTGTGGTTCGCCGCGGTCGTGGTCCTGGGCGCCGACAGCGCTCTGGGCGCCCTGCTCGCCGCGGCGCTCCTGGTCGGCCTGGACGCCGGCACGCGCGGGGGCGTGGCGGCGGCCGTGATCGGCGTCCTGGCGGTCCTGGTGGGCCGCTTCCCGGGTGGCCCGTACGAGGCGCTGCGCGCGGCGGCGGGGCGGCTGCGGCCGGGCGGGCCACCGGAGCCGACCCCGTCGGCGGCCCGGGTGCGCCGCCGGCTGCGCGGGCCGGACCCCGGCCCGGCGCCCGTCCCGGTGCCGGCGGGAGCGACGGCGACGGGCGCCGGCCCGCGGGCGGGCACGCGGGGGAAGGGGGTCCCGGAAGGGCGGTGCGCCGCGCCCCGGCCGACCGGCAGGTCCCGGCGGGACGCCGCCCGGAGCGCGGCGGCGCGCGCCACGGCACGGGACGCGACCACCGGTGCCCCGCCCCCCGACCGCTCCGCCCGCCGCGGCACCACCGGGGGCGCCCCCGCGGAGGAGGACCACGTGCCCGGCGGGGTGACCGGCCACCGGGCACAGGACGGACCCGCCGGTCCTCCGGGACCCGCCACCGGTGCCCCACCGCCCGAAGACACCTCCGGACAGCCGCCCGGCGGGGCCGCGGCGCACGAGCACCGGAACCGGTCCGGGCACGCGCGTCCCCGCCCGGGAGAACCGCGCTGCGTACCGGGGCGGACGGCGGACGCGCCTCCGGGCCGGCCCGTCCCGCCCGGCGGCGCACGACGGCCGTCCGTGTCAGGCGCCCCCGCACTCCCGCGCACGGGCGACGGCGGAGCTCCCGCGGGGCACCGGGCCGCAGGGGCCTTCGCGGCGGCCCCCTCTTCCCTCCCCGTCCTCGAGGCCCGCGCCCTGCACGTCCGTTACGGCGGGTTCACCGCGCTGGACGGGGTGGACCTCGAGCTTCCGGCCGGGCGGGTGACCGCGCTCGTCGGTCCCAACGGGGCCGGCAAGAGCACGCTGTTCCACTGTCTGGCGGGGACGGTGCGGCCCGCGCGGGGGGTGGTCCGGTTCGGGGCGCGGGACATCACGCGGATGCCCGCGCACGCCCGCACCCGGCTCGGCGTCGCACGGACCTTCCAGCGGCTGGCGGTCTTCCCGACCCTGACCGTCGCGGAGAACGTGCGCGTCGGTGCCGAGCAGGGCCGGGTGCGCGACGCCGGCGCGGTGGAGCGGACGCTGCGGCTGCTCGGGCTCGACGGGCCGGTACGGGCGCTGCCCGCCGCCGGGCTGCCCACCGGGACGCTGCGCCGCGTGGAACTCGCCCGGGCCCTCGCCGCCGGCCCGCGCGTGCTGCTGCTCGACGAACCCGCCGCCGGTCTCGACACCGCCGAGGTCGCCGCGCTGGCCCGGGTCCTGAAGGCCCTGGCCGCCGACGGCATGGCGCTCCTGGTCGTCGAGCACGATCCCGACCTGGTCGCCGGCCTCGCCGACGTCGTGCACGTCATGGCGGCCGGCCGGATCGTCGCCTCCGGACCGCCCGGTCGCGTCCTCGACGCCCTCGGGGAGGCGACCGGCCCGTGACCGTCGTCTCCCTGCGTCACGCGCGCGTGCGCTACGGCCCTCTGGAGGCCCTGCACGGGGTCACGCTCGCCGCCCCGGGTCCCGGCCTCACCGTGCTGCTGGGCCGCAACGGCTCCGGACGGACGACCGCCCTGCGGGCGCTGGCCGGCACCGTGCCGCTGTCCGGCGGGGCGGTGGTGTGGGACGGCGTGGACGTGACCGGCGTGCCGGCGTACGAGCGGGCCCGGCGCGGCCTGTGCCTGGTGCCGGAGCGGCAGGCCGTGTTCGGCTCCCTCACCGTGCGCGAGAATCTCGCCCTCTCCTCCCCCGACCCGGCCGCCGCGCTCGACGCCTACCCGCAGCTGCGGCCGCTGCTGGAGCGCCGCGCGGGCACCCTCTCCGGCGGTGAGCAGCGCATGCTGGCCGTGTCCCGGGCGTTGGCGACGCGCGCGCGTGTCGTGCTCGTCGACGAGCCGGTCCAGGGCATGTCGCCCCCGGTCGCGGCCCGTACGTACGCGCTGCTGGCCGCGCTCGACGCGTGCGTGGTCGTCGCCGAGCAGCGGCTGCCGCCCGCCCTGCGCGGCCGCCCCGCCGTCGTGTACGAACTGCGGCGGGGCGCGGTGGTGTTCGCCGGGGAGGCGGGCGAACTCGGCCGTCCCGGCTGCTCCACGGGTCACCCGTGACTCCCGGAACGCCCCGGCCCCGCCGGCCGGCCGGCGGGGCCCGTGTCCCGGGCGAGGGGGGCGGCTCAGAGTTCGAGGCGCAGCCCGGGCACGATCACATCGGGATCGGCCCCGATGGCACTCCGGTTGACGGCGTACAGGTGCTGCCAGGTGGTGCCGTGCCGGGCGGCGATGCCGCTCAGCGTGTCGCCCGCGCGGACGGTGTGGTCACCGCGGGACGCGTCCCGGTCCGCGTGCCCGGCCGCACGCGCCGGCGCCTCAGACCGTTCCGTCGCTCCGGTCGGCTTCGAGGGTGCCTCCTTCCCGGTCGCCGGGTCCGCGGCGGGTGCGCTCCCGGACGCCCCCGCGCGTGCCGAGCAGGTCGGCCAGGCGCCCCACCCCTGGGCCCGCTGGACCTTCGTGGCGACGGCGATCTGCTGGGACCTGGTGGCCCGGTCGGCCGTCGGCGCGTAGGCCGTGCCGCCGTGGGCGCGCCAGGTGGAGGCGGAGAACTGGAGCCCGCCGTAGTAGCCGTTGCCGGTGTTGATGTGCCAGTCGCCGCCGCTCTCGCACTGCGCGATGCGGTCCCACACTCCGCCGTCCGCCGCCGTGGCGTCGCCGGTGGCGGCCAGCAGTCCGAGGGGCGCGAGCAGGGCCGCGCCGGCCAGGACAGCCGTCGTACGGGTCTTCCGAGCGGTGTCGCGGGTGTTATCGGCACATTCGGACATGCAGGTCCCTTCCGAACGCCTCGGGGTCCCCGAGGCGGAACGCCGCTCGGCGCGCCATGGGGCGCGGGAGCCGCGCTCGCCCCGTCCGCCTTCGGGTCGTGCGGTGGTGCTGCCGGGCGTGGTCGGCGGACGTACCCGAGCGGTGCTCGTTGCACACGGCGGAGGAATGTAGGGAGCCCGCGGCGGCCGGTTCAACCAACTCCCCGTCGTGCCAGGCCAGTCCGCCATTACCCCGGGTATCGGCGTTTTCCGGCCACCCACTTCATTCGCTGATTTCCGGATTTGTCGACCAGCGCGCCCGCCGACCTGTGAGCCACTTCACCTCGCCAACAGCATTGACGCTGCAGGCAGTTGACGGTGAGTGCCCGGTTCCGGGCCGGTCGTGACCGTGTGCGCTGGATGGTTCGATTCCGTTCGCCCTGGGGCGTGACTCCCGCCACAGGTCCTCCGTTGTCTTCTTCATGAGCCGGGGACCCACCCGGACCACGGGCCGGGAGCCACCCGGCCTCGCCACGCACCGCATCCCGAGGGAGCCACCCGTGCCGCGCATGCTCGACGTCAGCGACGAGGTACGCGCCGAGATCGGCGACGAAGAAGCCGACCGCCTGCTCGCCGGAGATTCCGCCCCGGGCGGTTACGACTGCACCTCCTGCCGCACCCCGGGCGACCCGGAGCAGGAGCGGACCAGCACCGTTCTGTTCATCGGGGACGAGACCGCCGTCCTCGCCTTCGCGCACGCCACCTGCCTGCCCTCGCAGGTGGTCCAGGTCACCGAGGAGCAGCTCCAGGGTGCCGTGCGGGCCATCGGCGGCGACACCGGGGCCCCGGGGCCGGAGAAGGTCGCGCCCGAGCAGGCCGTGCTCGGTGTGACCAGCGGGCTGGTCCTGATCGCCGGGGAACTGCACCCGGCGCTGGTCGTGGAGCCGACCGCGCCGGTCGCGCGGCCCGGATCGCTCGGCACGGGCGACGACTTCCTGCCGCTGCTCATCGAGCAGGGCTTCATGCCGCTGACCGAGCTGTCGGCCGTGCCGACGGTGCTGCACGGATGGTCGGTGCTGCTCGCCGCGGGCCAGCTGCACGCCGTGCTCCAGCCGGACCCGAACGGCGGCCGGCCGGTGGCCTGGTGGCAGGCGCACCAGCCGCTCCAGGTCACCGAGGGCTGGCGGTCGGCCGCGGGCAAGCACCAGCAGGTGCTGATGTTCGCGGCCCCGGCCGGCTCGATCGGCCGCCAGCCGCGCGAGGACCTGCTGCGCGACGCGCTGGACAGGGCCGCGGCGGGCGGGAAGCTGGTCGCCGCGGCCCTGCCGCTCGCCGGCATCTGACCGGCGCGCAACCGGCGAAAGCCGCACAGGGGCCGCATCTCTTACGTCACGGGGTCGTTTGGACATACGTGCACGCATACGACGTTCCCCGCCGCCAGTCCCTCGCCTCGGTCCCCGCCCCCGGGCGCCCGGCTCAGGGCTCCCGGAGCGGCCTCTCGGCCACGCCGATCTACGACGCCCTCTACACCGAGTACGTCAAGTCCTTCCGCGCGCTGCCGGGCGACCGCAGCGGCGAGGAGGAACTGGGCTTCACCGCCTTCGGGAACATCCCGCGCAGTACGGGCTCGTACGGCGGCCACACCCCGGGGTCGTTCGCCGGCTCCCTCGGGAGCGGTTCGTACGGCGCCCACAGCGCGGGGGCGAGCAGCACCCGCCAGACCACCGGACAGCAGCCGCAGTGGCAGCGCGTCGGAACGGTCGGCCGACCCGCCACCGGGATGCGGCACGTGCCGGCCGGGCTGCCGCCGGCTCCGCGCAGAGGTGCCTGACCGGGCACGGTGGACGGCGAAGGGGCGGCCCCCGAGCGGGGCCGCCCCTTCGCCGTGTCCTCGGCCGCTTCTTCGGCTACTTCTTCTTGCCGCGCTTCTCGCGCACCCGCACCGAGATGTGGATCGGCGTCCCCTCGAAGCCGAACTCCTCACGCAGCCGGCGCTCGATGAAGCGCCGGTAGCCCGCCTCGATGAAGCCGGAGGCGAACAGCACGAACCGCGGCGGCTTGGTTCCCGCCTGGGTGCCGAACAGGATGCGCGGCTGCTTGCCGCCCCGCACGGGGTGCGGGTGGGCGGCGACCAGCTCGCCGAGGAAGGCGTTCAGCCTGCCGGTCGGCACCCGGGTCTCCCAGCCCTCCAGGGCCGTCTCGATGGCCGGGACCAGCTTCTCCATGTGCCGGCCGGTGCGCGCCGAGACGTTCACCCGGGGCGCCCACGCCACCTGGCCGAGCTCGGTCTCGATCTCGCGCTCCAGGTAGTAGCGGCGCTCCTCGTCGAGGGTGTCCCACTTGTTGTACGCGAGGACGAGCGCGCGGCCCGCCTCGACGGCCATGGTGACGATGCGCTGGTCCTGCACCGAGATGGACTCGGAGGCGTCGATGAGCACGACGGCCACCTCGGCCTTCTCGACGGCGGCGGCGGTGCGCAGCGAGGCGTAGTAGTCGGCGCCCTGCTGGAGGTGGACGCGCTTGCGGATGCCCGCCGTGTCGACGAACTTCCAGGTCCTGCCGCCCAGTTCGATCATCTCGTCGACCGGGTCGCGGGTGGTGCCGGCGAGTTCGTTGACGACGACGCGCTCCTCGCCGGCGACCTTGTTCAGCAGCGAGGACTTGCCGACGTTCGGGCGGCCGATCAGGGCGATCCGGCGCGGGCCGCCGACGGCGGTGCCGAAGGTCTGCGCCGGGGCCTCCGGCAGCACCTCCAGGACCTGGTCCAGCATGTCGCCGGTGCCGCGGCCGTGCAGGGCGGAGACCGGGTACGGCTCGCCCAGGCCCAGGGACCACAGGTAGGCCGCGTCGGCCTCGCCGCTCGGGCCGTCCACCTTGTTGGCGCACAGCACGACCGGCTTGCCGGCCTTGCGCAGCAGCCGGACCACGGCCTCGTCGGTGTCGGTCGCGCCGACCTTGGCGTCGACGACGAAGACGACCGCGTCGGCGGCCTCGATGGCGTACTCGGCCTGCGCGGCCACGGACGCGTCGATGCCGAGGACGTCCTGCTCCCAGCCGCCGGTGTCGACGACCTTGAAGCGGCGGCCCGCCCACTCGGCCTCGTAGGTGACGCGGTCGCGGGTGACGCCCGGCTTGTCCTCGACGACCGCCTCGCGGCGGCCGATGATCCGGTTCACCAGGGTCGACTTGCCGACATTGGGACGGCCGACGACGGCGAGCACGGGCAGCGGACCGTGTCCGGCGGCCTCGATGGCGCCCTCGACGTCCTCGAGGTCGAAGCCCTCCTCCGCGGCGAGCTCCATGAACTCCGCGAACTCGGCGTCGCCGAGCGCCCCGTGATCGTGCTCGTGCTCGGCCGAGCCGTCGGGCTGGCTGTGGTCGTTCATGAAGTCCGTACCTCGTCGTTCATCGTGGTGATCGGTGGCCCACCGCACACAACGGTGATCCACTACTCAAGTGTCGCTCAGCGCCCGGTGAGGCGCCTGGCGTTTTCCAGGTGCGCGGTGAGCTGCTTCTGGATGCGCTCGGTCGCCTCGTCCAGCGCCCTGCGGGTACGCCGGCCGCTGCCGTCGCCCGCCTCGAAGGGGTCGCCGAAGACGACGTCGACGCGGGAGCGCAGCGGGGGCAGCCCCTTTATCAACCGTCCGCGCCGCTCGGAACTTCCCAGGACCGCGACGGGCACGATCGGCGCGCCGCTGCGGACGGCGAAGTAGGCGAGCCCCGCGCGGAGGGAGGCGAAGTCGCCCTCGCCCCGGGTGCCCTCGGGGAAGATGCCGAGGACGCCGCCGTTCTCCAGCACGCCCAGCGCCCGGGAGATCGCCGTGCGGTCGGTGGTGTGCCGGTCCACCTTCAGCTGGCCGATGCCGGTCAGGAACGGGTCGAGCGGGCCGACGAACGCCTCCTTCTTGATCAGGAAGTGCGTCGGCCGGGGTGCCACGCCCATGACCATCGGGCCGTCGACGTTGTGGGAGTGGTTGACGGCGAGGATCACCGGACCGGCCGCGGGCACCCGCCAGGCGCCCAGCACGCGCGGCCTCCACAGCCCGTACATCAGGCCGACGCCGATGCGCCGCCCGACCTCGGCGCCCCGCACCGATGGGACGTCGGTCACTTCCCGGCCCGCTTCTCCTCGACGAGGGTGACGACGCACTCGATGACCTGCGCCAGCGTCAGGTCGGTGGTGTCGACCTCGACCGCGTCGTCCGCCTTGGCCAGCGGGGAGGTCTTGCGGCTGGAGTCGGCCGCGTCCCGCTTGATCAGGGCTTCGCGGGTGGCGTTGACGTCGGCGCCCTTGAGCTCGCCGCTGCGGCGGGCGGCACGCGCCTCCGGGGATGCGGTGAGGAAGATCTTGAGGTCGGCGTCGGGCAGCACGGTGGTGCCGATGTCACGGCCCTCGACGACGATGCCGGTGACGGCGGAGGAGGCGATCGCGCGCTGCAGCTCGGTGATCCGGGCGCGCACCTCGGGCACCGCGCTGACCGCGCTGACCCTGGAGGTGACGTCCTGCTCACGGATCGGGCCGGCCACGTCCACGCCGTCGACCGTGATGGTCGGGCTCTTAGGGTCGGTGCCGGAGACGATCTCCGGCTTGCCGGCGACGGCGGCGATCGCGGAGGGGTCGTCTATGTCGATGCCGTTGTTCACCATCCACCAGGTGATCGCCCGGTACTGGGCGCCGGTGTCCAGGTAGCTCAGGCCGAGCTGCGCCGCCACGGCCTTCGACGTGCTCGACTTGCCCGTGCCGGAGGGGCCGTCGATGGCGACAATCACTGGCGTGGCGCTTTCCACAGTGGGAACCTTCCTGGACCTGGCTGGCGGGGAGACGGGGCGCGACCGCCCCGCACAAGGTTACTGGGTACGCATCCCCCGATCGGCCCATCCCGGGGCCGGGGCCTACTGCCGGATCGCCCAGCCCCGCTCCCGCAGCGCCGCCGTGAGGACGGCCGCCGCCCTGGGTTCGACCATGAGCTGCACCAGACCGGCCTGCTGCCCGGTGGCGTGCTCGATCCGCACGTCCTCGATGTTGACCCCGACCTGCCCCGCGTCCGCGAAGATGCGGGCCAGCTGCCCCGGCTGGTCGTCGATGAGCACCGCCACCGTCTCGTAGACCCGCGGAGCGGATCCGTGCTTGCCGGGGACGCGGACCTGGCCGGCGTTGCCGCGGCGCAGCACGTCCTCGATCCCCGTGGCGCCCCCGCGGCGCTTGTCCTCGTCGGAGGACTGCAGCGCGCGCAGGGCCCGCACGGTCTCCTCCAGGTCGGCGGCGACGTCCGTGAGCAGGTCGGCGACCGGCCCGGGGTTCGCGGACAGGATGTCGATCCACATCCGGGGGTCGGAGGCGGCGATCCGGGTCACGTCCCGGATGCCCTGCCCGCACAGCCGCACGGCGGCCTCCTCCGCGTGCTCCAGGCGCGCGGCGACCATGCTGGACACCAGGTGGGGCATGTGGGAGACGAGGGCCACGGCACGGTCGTGCGCGTCGGCGTCCATGACGACGGGCACGGCGCGGCAGTGCGAGACCAGCTCCAGGGCGAGGTTCAGCACCTCGGTGTCGGTGTCCCGGGTGGGGGTCAGCACCCAGGGGCGGCCCTCGAAGAGATCGCCGGTGGCGGCCAGCGGACCGGACTTCTCACGGCCGGACATGGGGTGCGTGCCGATGTAGGACGTCAGGTCCAGGCCGCGCGCCTCGAGCTCGCGGCGCGGTCCGCCCTTGACGCTGGCGACGTCGACGTAGCCGCGGGCCAGGCCGCGCCCCATCGCGTCGGCGAGCACGTCGGCCACGTGGGCGGGCGGGGCGGCGACGATCACCAGGTCCACCGGTCCGTCGGGGGCCTCGTCCGTGCCGGCGCCGAGCGCGGCGGCGGTACGGGCCTGCTCCGGATCGTGGTCGGCGAGGTGGACGGTGACGCCCCGCTGGGACAGGGCGAGGGCGGCGGACGTGCCGATGAGCCCGGTGCCGAGGACGAGTGCGGTTCTCACTGGGCGATGTCCTTGCGCAGGGCGGCCGCGGCGCCGAGGTAGACGTGCGCGATGTCGGCGCGGGGCCTGTCGGATTCGATGTGCGCGAGGATGCGGACGACGCGGGGCATGGCGCCCTCGATGTCCAGCTCCTGGGCGCAGATCAGGGGCACGTCGACGATGCCGAGCTTGCGGGCGGCGGCCGCCGGGAAGTCGCTGTGCAGGTCCGGCGTGGCCGTGAACCAGATGCTGATCAGGTCGTCGACGGTCAGCCCGTTGCGCTCCAGGACGGCGGTGAGCAGCGCGCCGACCTGCTCCTCCATGTGGTCGGCCTCGTCCCGCTCCAACTGGACGGCGCCCCGGACCGCTCGTACCGCCACGACGATGCTCCTCGCTGACGTGTCGTCTCTCACCTGTTCGGACGCCCAGCCTAGCCAGACCGGCGCGCGGCCGGTGCCCGGAGCCCGCCTGCTGAGACGGTGATGCGCACGTTTCGTGGCGCTTCGTCGGGAGTTGCTTCTCCTCCGGCTCGTTCGGTGCCACGATGCGGAGGTTGACCTACCCACCGGCCTCCCTTCCTCGGAGTGGCGACATGACCCACCGCGCAACGCGACGCACGGTCCTTCTCGCGGCAGGAGCGACGGGCGCGGCGGCCCTGACCGCGGGCTGCGGCGGGAACGGCGGCGACGGGGGCTCCTCCCCCGGCACCGCCGCACCGGACGCCCCCGCCGGACAGGAGCTGGCCTCGACCGGCGACATCCCGGTGGGCGGGGGCACGGTCTTCAAGGACGAGAAGGTGGTGGTGACCCAGCCGGAGGAGGGCGACTTCAAGGCCTTCTCGGCGGTCTGCACGCACCAGAACTGTGTCGTGGCCGAGGTCTCGGACGGCACGATCAACTGCACCTGCCACAACAGCCGCTTCGGCATCGCCGACGGCTCGGTCGAGAGCGGCCCCGCGACCAGGCCGCTGCCCGAGGAGCGGATCACGGTGGAGGGAAATTCGATCCGCCTGGCGTGATCCGCCGCGTACGCTCCCGCGCATGCGCCCCGAGTTCCTGGTCCGCGACCACACCGTCTACGCCTGCGTCATGGGGTCGCGTGCCTTCGGTCTGGCGACGGAGGACAGCGACACCGACCGCCGGGGCGTGTTCCTCGCCCCCACTCCCCTGTTCTGGCGCTTCGACAAACCGCCGACGCACGTCGAGGGGCCGGCCGAGGAGCAGTTCAGCTGGGAGCTGGAGCGCTTCTGCGAGCTGGCCCTGCGCGCCAACCCCACCGTCCTGGAGTGCCTGCACTCCCCGCTCGTGGAGTACGCCGACGACACCGGCCGCGAGCTGCTGTCCCTGCGCGGGGCGTTCCTCTCCCGCCGGGTCCACGAGACGTTCACGCGGTACGCCCACGGCCAGCGCCGCAAGCTGGAGGCCCACGCCCGGGTCCACGGCGTCCCGCGCTGGAAGCACGCCATGCACCTGCTCCGCCTGCTGACGAGCGCCCGCGACCTGCTGCGCACGGGCACGCTCACGATCGACGTGGGCGAGCGGCGCGAGCCGCTGCTCGCGGTCAAACGGGGCGAGGTCCCCTGGCCGGAGGTGGAGTCCTGGATGACCCGGCTGGCGGAGGAGGGCGCGCAGGCCGCCCGGCGCAGTCCGCTGCCCGAGGAGCCGGACCGGCGCCGGGTGGAGGACTTCCTCGTCCGCACGCGCCGCGCCTCAGTCCTCCGGGCGGGTCCGTACCACGAGGTCATGCAGGGCGTCGTACGCGGTGGGGGCGTCGGGCAGGGCTGACGCCGCCCGGGCCTCGTCCGGCACGCCGTGCGGCCGCTCCACGTCGGCCCGTCCGCGTGCGCGGTCGACGGCGGCGCCCGAGTGCTCGCGCTCCGCCTGGGCGGCGATCGGCTCACGAGACCGGCGGCCGGCAGCAGGTGCGCGCCCCGCAGGTCCGCGTCGGAGCCGCGGGACGGGAAGCCGTACAGGTGCGCGCCGGAGACGGTGGCGAACAGCACCGGGTCGGGCTGTCCGGCGATCACCGGGCTCGGGCCGAGGCCCAGGGCGTCGGTCAAGCGTCCCAGAGCGTTCCCAGCGCCAGCAGGTCGTCCCGGTACTCGATGCGGTCCGCCCATTCGGCGGGCCAGGCGTCCGCGCCCAGGTACGCGCCCGCGAAGGCGCCCGTGAGGCAGGCGATGGAGTCGGAGTCGCCCGCGGTGCAGGCGGCGCGGCGCAGGGCGGTGAGGGGTTCGTCGACGAAGAGCAGGAAGCAGAGCAGGCCGGTCGCCAGGGCCTCCTCGGCGATCCACCCCTCCCCGGTGGCCAGGCACGGGTCGGTCTCGGGCGAGACGGTGCGCACGGCGTCCTGGAGGCGCCCCAGGATCTCCAGGCACTCGTCCCAGCCGCGGGCGATGAAGTGCTCGGGGGTGGGGTCCTGGGCGCGGGTCCACAGGTCGCCGAGCCAGAACTCGTGGTAGCGGGTGCGGTTCTCGTAGGCGTAGGAGCGCAGCAGTCCGATCAGGCCGGTCGGCTCGGCACCCTCGGCGAGCAGCCGTACGGCGTGCGCGGTGAGGTCGGAGGCGGCGAGTGCGGTGGGATGCCCGTGGGTGAGCGCCGACTGCAACTGGGCGGCACCCGCGCGCTGTTCGTCGCTCAGGCCGGGGGCCAGGCCGACGGGTGCCACGCGCATGTTGGCCCCGCAGCCCTTGGAGCCGACCTGGCCGGCGTCCTGCCAGGGCCGGTCCTCGCGGGCCAGCAGGTGACAGGCCTTGAGACAGGTGTTGCCGGGGGCACGGTTGTTCTCGGGCGAGCGGTACCACTCCACGAACTCCTCGCGCACCGGCCGCTCCAGCCGCTTCGGGGTGAGCGGCCCCCGGTCCATCGCCGTCCGCAGCCCCTTCCCCAGCGCCAGCGTCATCTGCGTGTCGTCGGTGACGATCGCCGGCCTCGGCAGGTCCATCCCCCGCCAGGGACCGAACTTGGCCAGGATCGACGGCACGTCGTTGAACTCCGTCGGGAAGCCCAGCGCGTCCCCGAGGGCGAGTCCGGTGAGCGCTCCCGTGGCGGCGCGTTTGGTGACGGTGGTCGTGGTCATGCGGGGCGTCCTTCCGGAGTCGGCCGGAGCAGCGGCGGGTGGAGGGCGGTGGCGGTGCCCGCGCGGTACAGGGCGGCGGGTTTGCCCCGGCCGCCGGTGAGGCGCGCGGCGCCGGGGACGGCTTCGACGAAGCCCGGGGTGGCGAGCACCTTGCGCCGGAAGTTGGGCCGGTCGAGCACGGTGCCCCAGACGGTCTCGTAGACCTGCTGCAGCTCGCCCAGGGTGAACTCGGGCGGGCAGAAGGCGGTGGCCAGACAGGTGTACTCGAGCTTGGCCCCGATGCGCGTCCGGGCGTCGGCCAGGATCCGGTCGTGGTCGAAGGCGAGCGGCCCGGCCGTGTCGTACGGCGTCCAGCGGGCCTCGGCCGCGTCGGTCCCGGCCCTCGGCTCGGGAGGGTCCGGCAGCAGCGCGGCGAAGGCGACCGACACGACCCGCATCCGGGGGTCGCGGTCGGGTTCGCTGTAGGTCCGCAGCTGCTCCAGGTGCAGCCCGGACACGTCGGTCAGGCCGGTCTCCTCGGCCAGCTCCCGACGGGCCGCCGTCTCCGCCGACTCCGTCGGCAGCAGAAAGCCGCCGGGCAGTGCCCAGCGGCCGGCGTACGGCTCCTGCGCCCGCTCGACGAGCAGCACGTGCAGCGCGCCCGCGCGGAGCGTGAAGACGGCGAGGTCGACGGTGACGGCGAAGGGCTCGAAGGCGTACTTGTCGTAGCCGTGCACGGCCGGCCACCCCCTTAATAGTCACTCAGACTATAAAAGGGGGCGGCGGCCCGTGCCAACCCTCAGAGGTCGACCTCCTGCATCAGCATCCCGACCTCGGTGTTGGACAGCCGGCGCAGCCAGCCCGACTTCTGGTCGCCCAGGGTGATCGGCCCGAAGGCGGTGCGCACCAGCTTGTCGACCGGGAACCCGGCCTCCGCGAGCATGCGGCGCACGATGTGCTTGCGGCCCTCGTGCAGGGTCACCTCGACGAGGTAGTTCTTGCCGGTCTGCTCCACGACCCGGAAGTGGTCCGCGCGCGCGTAGCCGTCCTCGAGCTGGATGCCGTCCTTCAGCCGCTTGCCCAGGTCGCGCGGGATGGGCCCGACGATGTGCGCGAGGTAGGTCTTCTTCACGCCGTACCGGGGGTGGGTCAGCCGGTGCGCCAGCTCGCCGTGGTTGGTGAGCAGGATGACGCCCTCGGTCTCGGTGTCGAGCCGGCCGACGTGGAAGAGCCGGGTCTCGCGGTTGGTGACGTAGTCGCCGAGGCACTGGCGCCCCTCGGGGTCCTCCATCGTCGAGACCACACCGGCGGGCTTGTTCAGCGAGAAGAACTGGTACGACTGGGTGGCGACGGTCAGGCCGTCGACCTTGACCTCGTCCTTCTCCGGGTCGACCCGGCGGCCCTGCTCGAGGACGATCTCGCCGTTGACCTCCACCCGCGCCTGCTCGATCAGCTCCTCGCAGGCGCGCCGGGAGCCGTAGCCCGCGCGCGCGAGCACCTTCTGCAGCCGCTCGCCCTCCTGCTCGGCGCCCGGGAAGGTCTTCGGGAGCCTGACGTCCTTGCGGCCCGCGTACCGCTCGCGGTTGCGCTCCTCGATCCGCGCCTCGTACTCGCGCGAGCGCGCCGGGGCGGTGCGGCCCCGGCCGCCCTTCTGGGGCGACGGCTTCGCTCCGCCGCGCCCGGCCTTCGGGCCGTCCTTGGTGGCCCCGGGGCCCACGTCGTAGCGGCGCTCCTCGGGGCGGGGCTTGCGGGGGCGGCCCTGCCCCTGCTTCTGGTCCCTGTTGTTGCCGGCACCGCGGTGATTACCGCGTCCGCCGCTCTTTCCGCTGCCGCTGCTTCGCATCAAAATTCCGTCGTCGTCGTGTTCGTCGGGGGACCGTCGTCCGGGTCCGGTGCGTCCGGATCGAACGACGGCACGGCTTCCTGGGTCTCGGCCTCGATCGCCTCCGCCTCCGGGAGGAAGGGCGCGAGCTCCGGGAGCTCGTCCAGACCGCGCAGGCCCATCCGCTCCAGGAAGTAGTTCGTCGTCGTGTACAGGATCGCACCTGTTTCGGGTTCCGTGCCCGCCTCCTGGACCAGACCCCGCTGCAGGAGGGTGCGCATCACACCGTCGCAGTTCACTCCGCGCACCGCGGAGACCCGGCTGCGGCTGACCGGCTGGCGGTAGGCGACCACGGCGAGGGTCTCCAGGGCGGCCTGGGTGAGCCGGGCCTGCTGGCCGTCCAGGACGAACCCCTCCACGGCGGCGGCGTACTCGGGGCGGGTGTAGAAGCGCCAGCCGCCCGCGACGAACCGCAGCTCGAAGCCGCGCCCCTGCGCCGTGTACTCGTCCGCCAGCTCGCGCAGCGCGTCCGCGACCCGGCGTTCCGGCCGCCGCAGTATCTTCGCCAGGTGCTCCTCGGTCGCGGGCTCGTCCACGACCATGAGAACCGCCTCCAGGGCGGGCTTGAGGTCGAGGTCCGCGACGGTGCGCGGTCCCGCGGGAACCCCGGTGCCGGTCGTCTCCTCGCTCACGCCTTCCTCCCCTTCCCGGTCGGCTCGGGCGGCCGGTCGAACTCGTCGGTGACGGTGGGGACGGCCTCCCCGTCCCCACCGGTCCAGCGCACGGTCAGCTCGCCGAGCGCGGTCTCCTGCTCGAGGGCGACGGCCTTCTCGCGGTACAGCTCGAGCAGCGCGAGGAACCGGGCCACGACGGTCAGCGTGTCGTCGGTGTCCTCGACCAGCGCGCGGAAGCTCGCCTCGCCCAGCTCCCTCAGCCGCGCGACGACGATCCCGGCCTGCTCCTGCACGCTGACCAGCGGCGCGTGGATGTGGTCGACGTACACCTGCGGCCTGGGCCTGGGCTGCATCGCCTTGACCGCGAGCCGGGCGAAGCCCTCGGGGCCGATGCCGAGGACGACCTCGGGCAGCAGCTCGGCGTGCTGCGGCTCGAGCCCGACGGTACGGGGGTGGCGGCGGGCCTCCGTGTCGAGGCGGTCGCTGAAGATCTCCGCGATCCGTTTGTACGCGCGGTACTGCAGCAGGCGGGCGAACAGCAGGTCCCGGGCCTCCAGCAGGGCGAGGTCGGCCTCGTCCTCCACCTCGGCGGCGGGCAGCAGCCGCGCCGCCTTGAGGTCGAGCAGCGTGGCCGCCACGACCAGGAACTCGGTCGTCTCGTCCAGGTCCCAGTCCGCCCCCAGCGCCCGGATGTACGCCATGAACTCGTCGGTCACCTTGGACAGGGCGACCTCGGTGACGTCCAGCTTGTGCTTCGCGATCAGCTGGAGGAGCAGGTCGAAGGGACCCTCGAAGTTCGCCAGCCGCACCGTGAACCGGCCGTCGCCCTCCTCACCGCCGTCGGTCCCCGTCCCGGAGACACCGCCCTCGGCCCCCGTCCCGGGGCCGGTGGCGCCCGCCGACGGCGGCACCGCCGG
>NZ_JAPSKQ010000236.1 GCF_031181555.1 Streptomyces sp.
GCAGGTTCTTGCGCTCGCTGATCTTGCCGAACAGGCTCTTGGCGGCCTTCGTGGACGGCGTCTCACCCTCGACCACGCCGGTGACGACGTGGATGCGGTTGTGGCGCGCCCGGTCGGTGAGGGCGTGCCGCAGGGCGGCGGCCTTCATCTTCTTGGGGGTGCGCTGCGAGTAGTCGCGCGGCACGGGACCGTGCACGACGCCACCACCGGCGAACTGCGGCGCGCGGGTCGAACCCTGGCGGGCGCGACCGGTGCCCTTCTGGCGGTACGGCTTCTTGCCACCGCCACGGACCTCGCCGCGGGTCTTGGTCTTGTGGGTGCCCTGGCGGGCAGCGGCCAGCTGCGCGACGACGACCTGGTGGATCAGCGGGACGCTGACCTTCTCAACGCCGAAGATCTCCGCGGGGAGCTCGACGGTACCGGCCTTGTCGCCCGCCGGCGAAAGGATGTCAACAGTGCTCATCGGTTACCTCAGGCCCCCTTGGCCGCGGTGCGGACCAGGACGAGGCCGCCGTTCGGACCGGGAACCGCGCCCTTGATGAGCAGCAGACCCTTCTCCGCGTCAACGGCGTGGACGGTCAGGTTCTGGGTGGTGACCCGCTCGTTGCCCATGCGACCCGCCATGCGGAGGCCCTTGAACACACGGCCCGGGGTGGCGCAGCCACCGATGGAACCGGGAGAGCGGTGCTTGCGCTGGGTGCCGTGCCCGGCGCCGAGGCCACGGAAGTTGTGGCGCTTCATGACACCGGCGAAGCCCTTGCCCTTGCTCTTGCCGGTCACGTCGACCTTGACGCCGGCCTCGAACACCTCAGCGGTGATCTCCTGGCCGAGCGTGTACTCGGAGGCGTCCGCGGTGCGGATCTCGACGAGGTGACGACGGGGGGTGACGTCGGCCTTGGCGAAGTGGCCCTTGAGGGGCTTGTTCACCTTGCGCGGGTCGATCTCGCCGAAGGCGATCTGGACGGACTCGTAGCCGTCGACGTCGTTCGTGCGGACCTGGGTGACGACGTTGGGCCCGGCCTTGACGACGGTGACGGGAACAACACGGTTGTTCTCGTCCCACACCTGCGTCATACCGAGCTTCTCGCCCAGGATGCCCTTGATCTGCTTGGTCATCTTCAGATCACCGGCCTCAGAGCTTGATCTCGATGTCGACACCGGCCGGGAGGTCGAGTCGCATCAGAGAGTCAACGGTCTTGGGGGTCGGGTCGAGGATGTCGATCAGGCGCTTGTGCGTGCGCATCTCGAAGTGCTCGCGCGAGTCCTTGTACTTGTGCGGCGACTTGATGACGCAGTACACGTTCTTCTCAGTGGGCAGCGGCACCGGGCCCGCGACCGACGCACCAGTGCGGGTCACCGTCTCGACGATCTTCTTCGCCGAGGAGTCGATGACCTCGTGGTCGTAGGCCTTGAGCCGGATGCGGATCTTCTGTCCCGCCATGGCTACTTCGTAGTCCTGTCTCTCATTACGCTCTGGAACCCGGAGCGGCTCCCCTCGTTCTCCGACCCACGCGGTCGGGCGTGTCGCGCTCCCGCTGACATGAATGTCCCTTGTTCGAACATCCCTGCGGGATTGACACGGCCCTACCAGAACCGCGGACCGGGGGCGAAAGGCCCACCGGGCGCCTGGCCGGCGCCGCGCCCACGCTTCCCGGAAGATTCCCGTACGTCCGCCCCTGATCAGGGACGACGAGTACTGTGGGACTCGCTTCCGGTCCTCCCGGCGGGAGGCGCGCAGCATCAACACTCGACCGAGCAACTCCGACAGTCTGCCATATGGGGCAGGGGCCTGGCCAATCGAGCGGAAGAGATTACCCCGGGGGCGGCGGGAATCAAACGCGGGCGCCCCGGAAAACGGCGCAGCGGGCCGGCGAGGCCGGATCGCCGTGCCCGGGCTCGCGGGCCTCGTCACCGCTCCTCGGCCCGGCCCGGTCCGGACGACGTCCTCCGGCGGATGCGCCTTCGACCAGCTTTTCCAGTGCCTCCCCAGCCGTGCGTGCCGGCGGCACGGCACCGTCCCTGCCGATGCAGACGGCGCCGGTCGGCGCGATGCCGGGGAAACCGTCGCGCCGGTCGGCTTCCCCGATCGGGTGGAGGCCGGCACCGGTCTCTTCACCGAGCACGTCGAAGATCTCGTCCTCCCGTCGAGACGGGCCGCGGTGCCCGCCGCCGTGCACGCGGAACCCCGCCGAGCGGGGTCCGGCAGCCGCATCGCCCTGACGATCCGGGGCGACGCCTCCTCCGGCGAGCGGGTGAGGACCGGTCCGATCACCGCCGAACCGAGAGGCCGTTCGCCGCGCTCGAACGCGGCGTCCGCCCCGGCGGAGTCGTCGGCGCGCGACACGCCGTCGCCGCCCTTCCGGCCCCACGCGGCCGCCACGGCCCTCGGCCGACGAAGCGGAACGTCGACGTGATCGCGTCGACGATGTCGAAGAAGGAGTCCGCGAGGTCGAGGACCTGGCTGCTGCCGGCCACCGGCTCGGCCCTGCCCTCCTGGCCGGGCACGGGGGTGAAGGTCTGCATCGGCACGGCCCGGACGGTCCGGTTGAGCTCGTCGCCCGGGACCGGGATGTCCTCGACGCCGTACGTCCGTGCGGCCGGGCCGACGCCGGGGAGGTCGGCGGTGGTCGCCTTCCGCCAGGAGTCGCCCGCCTTCTTCGCCTCCTTGACGGCGAGTCGGGCGGCGACGGCGGCCGGGTCGGTGGGAAGGGGGTCGCCCCTGCTCGTACGGCCGCCGGCCGGCGACACCGTCACCGAGCCGGTGATCGGCGTGTCCCCGCCGAAGCTCTCCGCCATGCAGCCGCAGTACAGCGCGCCCTACTTCCAGGCGTCCGCCGCCGCCTTCCGCGGGAAGGCGGTGTACGTGTCCCGGTGCGGGGCCAACTCCGGTTGCACGCGCAGGCGTTCACTCACCATGCGGCGGATCGAGTCGTCCCGCGACTCCGGCCGCACGTCGAACTCCCCCCAGGACTCCGGCACCTTGATCCGGAAACCGCCCCGCTCGACGGTCGGCGCCTCCGCGTAGCGGCGGGTCAGTCCGGCTGCGGTGCCGCTGGTGGCCGCCGAGCCGCTGACGACCGGGCCGCTCGCGGAGCCGCGGGCGATCCACAGCAGGCCGTCGGCGTTCTCGCCGGGGGCGCCGACCACGGCTTCGGCCCGGCCGTCCTTGTCGGTGTCGCCGATCGCGGCCGAGGCGCCGAAGCGGTCGCCCGCCTCGGCGCCGCCCGGGGCACCCGTGGAGTTCTGGGTCGGGACCGCGTGTTCGAGCTGCTCGCGGGCGAGCGCGTCGAGGGAGAGCTCCTGCACGGCGGCCGGTCTTCCCGCCGGTGCCGTGCGGTCACCAGGGCCGTGTGGGGCATGCCGTGGGCTGCTGCCCTGTGGGGTCCACCGCGCGCACCCGGCGGGCCGTGCCGCGGCCTGTGCCCTCTGTGATACTGGCGCCGTGTCGCCGACACCGCAGCCCCCGGATCCCATCACCGCCGACGCGCCCAAGGCCATCGCGCGCCCGCTGCTCACCCAGTCCTGGCTCGACCTGACCTTCCTCCACTGGGCGGTGGACCCGGCCGACGTGGCCGGGCTGCTGCCGCCGGGCACCGTCCCCGACACGCTGGACGGCGTCACGTACGTCGGGCTCGTCGCGTTCCGGATGCACCGCGTGGGGTGGCTCCGCCTCCCCGGCGTGCCCTACCTCGGCACCTTCCCCGAGACCAACGTCCGTCTCTACTCCGTGGACGCGCACGGACGGCGCGGTGTCGTCTTCCTGTCCCTGGACGCGTCCCGGCTGATCCCCGTCGCGGTCGGCCGCCTCGGGTTCCGGATGCCGTACCTCTGGTCCCGCATGGACATCCGGCACGACGGCGACACCGTCACGTACACCAGTTCCCGGCGCTGGCCCGGACCGCGCGGTGCCCGGAGCCGTATCACCGTACGGGTGGGTGAGCGGATCGGGGAGGCCACCGAGCTGGAGCACTTCCTGACCGCCCGCTGGGGCATGCACGGCGTCTTCTTCGGCCGGTCGGTGTACCTGCCCAACGCCCATCCGCGGTGGCCGCTGCACCGCGCCGAGCTGGTCGGGTGCGAGGAGGACCTGGTGGCGGCCGCGGGACTGCCGCGGCCGGCCGGGGAACCGGTGAGCGTGCTGTACTCGCCGGGCGTTCCCGCCCGCTTCAGCCTTCCGGCCCGCCCGGGCGGTCTGCGCACTCCCTGACGTCCCGAGGGGGAGGCCGGGGTCCTGCTCCGCAGGCCCTTCCCGGTCTCCCCGGTCTCCCGTCTCCCCCTGGGGGTCCGTCAGATGACGCCCTGCGCCAGCATCGCGTCCGCCACCCGCTCGAAGCCGGCGATGTTCGCGCCGGTCACGTAGTCGCCGGGGGCGCCGTAGCGCTCGGCGGTCTCGGCGCAGGTGGTGTGGATGTCGGTCATGATGCGGGCCAGCTCGTTCTCGACCTGGTCGGCCTTCCACGAGGTGCGCGAGGCGTTCTGCGTCATCTCCAGGGCGCTGACCGCGACCCCGCCCGCGTTGGCCGCCTTGCCGGGACCGAAGGCGACTCCGGCCTGCTGCAGGAGCTGCACGGCCTCCGGCGTCGTCGGCATGTTCGCGCCCTCGGAGACCGCCTTCACGCCGTTGCGGACGAGGGTGGCGGCGTCGTCGGCGTTCAGTTCGTTCTGGGTCGCCGACGGCAGGGCGACGTCGGCCGGGACCTCCCAGACCCGTCCGCCGGGCACGAACCGGGCGGAGGCGCCCCGGCGCTCCGCGTAGTCGCTCACCCGGCCGCGCTCGACCTCCTTGACCTGGCGCAGCAGCTCCACGTCGATGCCCTTCTCGTCGACGACGTAGCCGCTGGAGTCGGAGCAGGTCACCGGGTTGGCGCCGAGGGCGGCCAGCTTCTGGATGGTGTAGATCGCGACGTTGCCGGAGCCGGAGACGACCGCCGTCTGCCCTTCGAGGTCCTCGCCGCGCTCGCGCAGCATCGCCTCCGCGAACAGCACGTTGCCGTATCCGGTCGCCTCCGGACGGATCAGCGAGCCGCCCCAGCCGGCGCTCTTGCCGGTCAGCACGCCGCCCTCCCAGCGGTTGGTGATCCGCCGGTACTGGCCGAACAGGTAGCCGATCTCGCGGGCACCGACGCCGATGTCGCCCGCCGGGATGTCGGTGTACTCACCGATGTGCCGGTACAGCTCGGTCATGAAGGACTGGCAGAAGCGCATGACCTCGGCGTCGCTGCGGCCCTGCGGGTCGAAGTCGCTGCCGCCCTTGCCGCCGCCGATGCCGAGCCCGGTCAGCGCGTTCTTGAAGACCTGCTCGAAGCCGAGGAACTTGATGATCCCGAGGTTCACGGAGGGGTGGAAGCGCAGACCGCCCTTGTACGGGCCGAGGGCGCTGTTGAACTCGATCCGGAAGCCGCGGTTGACGTGGACCCGGCCGGTGTCGTCCTGCCACGGCACCCGGAAGATGATCTGCCGCTCCGGCTCGACGAGCCGTTCGACGAGCCCGGGCTCGGCGTACTCGGGCCGCGCCGCGAGCACCGGAGCGAGCGTCTCCAGCACCTCACGCGCGGCCTGGTGGAATTCCGGCTCCGCCGGGTTGCGGCGCTCCACCTCGGCGCGCAGACGGTCGAGCGAGGTCTTGGGGTCGGGTCGTGAGGTCACGGGGGCCCTTTCTGGCGCGGCTGACACCGGGTACGAGCTGACGAAGAGGCGGTACGAGCCGGTGATGGGCGCTCGGCGCCATTGCCGCGCGCAGGACAGGCGGCCGCGAGGGGTGGTTGCCCGAGGCGGCCGACCTTCCAGTGTTACCTCTGTGTAAACCGGAACGGCAAGAACCTCGCACGATTGTCCGCCATCTGAGACCTTCTGTACGGAACGCGGAACGCCGCGGCGCCCCACCCCCGTATACGATGCCGCGCCGTGTGTACGGTGCCGCACCGCGTTGCCGGGCGGCGCGGACCCGGCCTCCGGCGGACGGCACCGGACCGGGAGTGATCCGCGACGGGCCGCCGGCCGTGAAGAGAACGGCCCCCGGACCGGTCACCTCGGACCGGTCCGGGGGCGCTTCCCCGCCACGGGGGCGGGACAGGGCGTTCCCAGCGGCGCTCCCGCCGGGTTTCCTCAGCCCTTCCGCGCCTCCTTCAGGGTGTCCCGCAGGGCGTAGAAGGCGGGCTTGCGGACGAAGTCGTCGGTCATGACGTTCGCGAAGCCCTCGCCCTCGAAGGTCACCGGAACCCACGAGTACTTGTCGGTGAAGCCCCAGATGGTGAAGGAGTTGCAGCCGTCCACGGCCAGGCACGCCTGGAGGGCGCGCTGGTAGTAGTCGGCCTGCTTCTGCTCCATCTCCGGGGTGGGCACGCCGCTCTCCGGCAGGTCCATGCGGACGTCCAGCTCGGTGACGGCGGTCTCCAGGCCGAGCGCGTCGAAGCGGCGCAGGTTGTCCTCCAGGTCGCCCGGGAAGCCGTAGCGGGTGCTCAGGTGGGCCTGCACGGAGAAGCCGTGCACGGGCACGCCCTGCTCGAGCAGGTCCTGCGTGAGGGCGTAGTAGGCGTTGCTCTTCGCGTTGATGCTCTCGACGTTGTAGTCGTTGAAGAACAGCAGCGCGTCGGGGTCGGCCTCGTGGGTCCAGCGGAAGGCGTCGGCGACGATGCCCGGGCCCAGCTCGCGGATCCAGATGTTGTCCGTCGTCCGCAGGTTGCCCTGCTCGTCGAAGATCTCGTTGGCGACGTCCCACTGCTGGATCCTGCCGGCGTAACGGCCGACGACGGTCTTGATGTGGTCGCGCAGGATGGCGCGCAGCTCGTCCTTGGAGAAGTCGCCCTTCTCCACCCACTCCGGGTTCTGGCTGTGCCACAGCAGGGTGTGGCCGCGGACGACCTGGCCGTTCCGCTCCGCGAACTCGACGATCGCGTCGGCCTGCCCGAAGTCGTAGCGGTCCTTCTCCGGGTGGATGTAGTCCCACTTCATCTGGTTCTCGGCCGAGACCGAGCTGAACTGACGCGCGAGGATCTTCCGGTACTCCTTGTCGTGCGTGAAGGGGTCCGGGTAGTCCTGCGACAGGTGGTGACCGCCGCCCGCCACGGCGGTACCCACGACGAAGCCCTCGGGAGCGGCCCAACGCAGCCGGTCGAACCGGGCGTTGGAGTGCGGTGCCGCCTGCTGGTCGGCCGACGGTTCGGCGGTGGCCACGCCCGGCACGAGCGGCAGGGACAGGGCGGCCGCGGCGACGGCCACGGTGGCGAAGCGAATGGGTCTCATGCGGGGAGTCTCATTCCGGTCGTCGTTCTCGAATGTTTCGAAGCTCTGTACGAAACATTAGGGATGGGCGGACGCTAAGGTCTGGCCGAGCGACGCGTCAATACCCGTGCAGAGGTCCGCATGCCGACGCGCCCGCCCGGCCGTCGCCGAGGGCGGCCGGGGCGGGCGCGTCGGGCGGGCGGCGAGGAGGGACGGGCCCCCGGACGGTCAGCGGCGCCGCAGTGACGGGTCGAGCAGCGCGGGCGGGGTGTCGTACTTCTCGTGCGCGGCCAGGTCGACACCGGGGGCGACGATCGCGTCGATCGCGTCCAGTACGTCGGCG
>NZ_JAPSKQ010000237.1 GCF_031181555.1 Streptomyces sp.
CCGCCGACAGGTCGATGTTGCTGGGCAGCAGGTCCATGTTGGGGACCGCCGTCTTCAGCAGCACCTCGTCGGCCGCCATCCCCCGCTCCATGAGCAGGTTGTAGACGGTGAGGTCGAGCTCCATCGGGTTGACGCCGAGGCCGACCGACAGCGCGCCCTGCGGGTCGAAGTCCACGAGCAGCACCCGGCGTCCGTACTCCGCGAGCGCGGCGCCCAGGTTGATGGTCGACGTCGTCTTGCCCACGCCGCCCTTCTGGTTGCACATCGCGATGATCTTCGCGGGGCCGTGGTCGGTCAGCGGGCCCGGGATCGGGAAGTACGGCAGCGGGCGCCCGGTCGGGCCGATGCGCTCCCGGCGCTGTCGCGCCGCGTCGGGCGCGAGCGTGGCCGCGTACTCGGGATCGGGCTCGTACTCGGCGTCGGGGTCGTAGAAATGCCCCTCGGGCAGTTCGTCGTAGTCGGCGAAATGGTTGTGGGGCGCGCCACTTCCGTCGCCGGCCATGGCGTTCACGTGATGGCCATCCATGCTTCGGTGTGCAGTGCGAGTCGCCTGCTGACTCTGGTGGGCTGCGAAGGTGCGCACAGCGACGGAGCCGACAGGAGCGAACCCCGCGGGTTCCTGGCCCCGTGCAGGCGTTCCTGGTTGACCACCCCCGGGAGTAAATGTCGACTCATTCACAAGTCGTCTTACCTCCTTGGTGACCAGGAAACTTCTAGACAGGTCAGCGTGGCACCATGCCGACGGTTGGCGACTCTATGGCGTGTCGGCCGTCCGCAGCAACACAATCCACCGGACCCGGCCCGATGTGTCGGCAATGAAACATCCCTCTGTCAAGGGCGTACGGCCGTCGCACGGCAGGTTTCACCGGTGTGCGAATCGGTAGAAGGGTTACGTTCGAGGCGAGTTGTACCGGAATCAAGAAGTGACCATACACACATCCGGCCGGACCTTGTCGGGCAAGGTCCGGCCGGGTATGCGGCGTTGACGACCGAGGAGGGGATCCCCCCGATCGAGCGAGGCCGAGATCGGGGAGGTGTCGCCTTCACCGGTCGGCGACTTGGTCGACTTGACGCCTGGACGACTCAGCCGAGCAGGGAGGCGAGCTCCACGTGCTCGAGGCCGTGCGCCTCGGCGACCTCCTTGTAAACGACCTTGCCGTCATGCGTGTTGAGGCCCTTGGCGAGCGCGGGGTCGCGGCGCAGCGCCTCCACCCAGCCGCGGTTGGCGAGCTCGACGATGTACGGCAGCGTGGCGTTGGTGAGCGCGTAGGTCGAGGTGTTGGGCACCGCGCCCGGCATGTTGGCCACGCAGTAGAAGACCGAGTCGTGGACCTTGAAGGTCGGCTCGGCGTGCGTGGTGGGGCGGGAGTCCTCGAAGCAGCCGCCCTGGTCGATCGCGATGTCGACAAGGACACTTCCGGCCTTCATCCGCGAGACCAGCTCGTTGCTGACCAGCTTCGGGGCCTTGGCGCCGGGGATCAGGACCGCGCCGATCACGAGGTCGGCCTCCAGGCAGGCCTTCTCCAGCTCGAAGGCGTTGGAGACGACGGTCTGGATCTTCGTGCCGAAGATCTTGTCCGCCTCACGGAGCTTGTTGATGTCCTTGTCGAGCAGGGTCACGTGGAAACCCATGCCGATGGCGATCTGCGCGGCGTTCCAGCCGGAGACGCCACCGCCGATGACGACGGCCTTGCCGGCCAGCACACCGGGGACACCGCCGGGCAGCACACCGCGGCCGCCGTGGGCGCGCATCAGGTGGTAGGCGCCGACCTGGGCGGACAGCCGGCCCGCGACCTCGGACATCGGCGCGAGCAGCGGCAGCGCGCGGCTGGGCAGCTCGACGGTCTCGTAGGCGATCGCGGTGGTGCCGGACTGCAGCAGGGCGTCCGTGCACTCCTTGGAGGCGGCCAGGTGCAGGTAGGTGAAGAGGATCTGGTCCTTGCGCAGGCGGTGGTACTCCTCCGCGACGGGCTCCTTGACCTTCAGCAGCAGGTCGGCGGCGGCCCACACCTCGTCGGCGGTGTCCAGTATCCGCCCGCCCGCGGCGACGTACTCCTCGTCCGGGATCGAGGAGCCGGCACCGGCGCCGCGCTCGATGACGACCTGGTGGCCGTTGCGCACCAGCTCGTGCACGCCGGCGGGGGTGATGGCCACCCGGAACTCGTTGTTCTTGACCTCGCGGGGGATGCCGACCTTCACGTCGATCACGGTCCTTGGCTCAGAGGATATGGGGGTCTTACTACACATACCCGGGCGCACGGGGGCACACCGGGGGAGACCGCAGAAGATGGTGCGGCAGAGCCAGTCTAATGAAGGCGTTCCCGCTGTCTAGCCTTTCATTGCATCAATCTTCAGCAGATGTGCTGCGGATTTCGCAGGCGTTAGCTCCTTGTTCCGGCTCGGGGTCGCCCTCCAGGGCCTCTTCGCCCAGCATGCGCTCGGCCGTGCCGCGGTGCAGCGCGGCCGACGCGGGGTCGCCCAGGCGTTCGAAGGAGTCGGCCAGCCGCAGGTGCAGCGCCGCCTGCAGCCGGGTGTCCTCGGCCCGGCGCGCCCACTCCACGGCCTCCCGGCAGGTGCCCAGCGACTCCTCCAGCCGGCCCGCGTACTCCTGCACCCGGGCCAGTTCGCTGAGCGCCCGCGCCCGGGCGGCCACGTCCCCGTTCTTGCGGTGCCCGGCGACGGCCGCGCGCCAGTTGCGCAGCGCCTCGCCGTAGCGGCCGGCGTAGGTGTGGGCGGCGCCGATACGGCCGTAGAGCCGGGCGGCGTCCGCACGCTCGTCCCGGGCGAGCCGCTCGGCCAGGGCCCGGCCGAACCAGTCGGCGGCCCGGTCGTAGTCCCCGAGCTCCAGGTGCGCGCCGCCCACGGATTCCATCGCGCGGCCGATCGCGTACGGGTCGCGCGCCGCGCGCCCCGCGTCCAGCGCGGCCCGGTAGCGCACCAGGGCGTCGGCCGTGCGGCCGGTGCGGGCGTCGAGGTCGCCGAGGTTCAGCAGGGCCGCCGCCCGCTCCCGGGGCAGGCGGCGGCGCTCGGCGACGTCCAGGACCAGGCCGTGGACGGTGTACAGGTCGCTCGCGGCCGCCCGGGTGCCGACGTGGGCCACCATGGCCCGCACCAGCTGGGACATCAGCCGCCGGGCCAGGGTGTCCAGCTCCCCGTCGGCGACCGCGAGCCGGGCGGCGGCCAGCAGGGCGGGCCTGCTCAGGCGCAGCCAGTCGGCGGCGGCCCGGGGGCTGGGGAAACGCACGGAACGCGGCATGCCGAGGAGCTTCTCGCGCGCCAGGGGGCTGTCGGTCTCGGTGATCGCCCTGCAGGACTGGAGCAGCCGTACGGTCCGCTCCAGCATGCGGGCGCGGGCCAGTTGGAGTTCGGCGGGGCGCTCGTGGGTCTCGGCGAGGGCGCGCAGCAGGGGGTGCAGACAGCCGGGCACCTCGTACTGCGGCAGCGGCGAGGCCACCGCGTGCAGCAGACCGTGGGCGGCGAAGCCGTCCAGGGCGGTGCGGGCGGCGTCCACCGGGCAGCCGGCGAGCGCGGAGGCCGTGTGCGGGTCGACCAGGCCGGCCGGGGCGAGGCTGAGCAGGCGCAGCATCCGGGCGGCGGACGCCGGCAGTGAGGCGTGCACGAGCTGGAGGACACGGCCGGCCACGGTGGACTGGCCGGTCTCCGCGTGCAGCTGCTTGGCGAGGTCGGCGACGGCGGCCTTGGGCCGGGCGGCGAGCCAGCCCCCGGCCAGCACCAGGGCGGCCGCCTCCCCCTCGCACAGCTCGGCGAGTCCCTCGGCGGCCCGGGGGTCGACGGTGATGCGGACCGACCCGGCGGCCCGGGACAGCAGTTCCACCGCGGACTTGGTGTCGAGGCCGCCGAGCGTGCACGGACGGACGTCCGCGATCCCGGTCAGCGGACCCGAGGAGACGGTGACGGCCAGGCAGTCCGGGTTGTCCGGCAGCAGCGCGTCGACCTGCTCGGCGTCGGCCGCGTCGTCCAGCAGGAGCAGCGTCCGGCGGTCGGCGAGGGCGGTGCGCAGCGCCCCGGTGAGATCGTCCTCGGGGGCTCCGGCGGGGGCGGGCACCTCCAGCGCGTCGAGCAGCTCGCGCGCGGCGCGCTCGACGGGCACGCGCGTGCCGTCGGATTCGGTCAGGCGGGCGCGCAGCACCCCGTCGGGGTAGCGGTCGGCGACCTGGCGGACGAGTTCCTCGGCGAGGGCCGTCCGGCCGGAGCCCGGGCGGCCGGCGATCAGCAGCACGCGCGCGCGGGGCGCCTTGCGGCCCGAGAGGGTGTCCAGTCCCGTGCGCTCGATGTCGGCGCGCAGTTCCTTCAGCTCCCTGGTACGGCCCAGGAACCGGCCCTCCACAGCCGCGTCCCGGGAGAGCCGCACACTGTCCGGGTCCACCGCCTGCTCCGTCACGGGCCACACTCCCGTCCCACCGCACGCGCGAGCCCGCCCCGGTGCGAAGGGCGTCGCGCCTGCTTCTCGGCTCACTCGCGAAGAGCCTAGTTCACGCTCTGCCACGTTCCCGGCGGAGCGCCGCGGGCACATCCCTCGATCGGATCAACCGATGGTCACATCATCACGGGTGTACGGGAGACCGGACGGAATCAGGCCTCGAACGGACGCGCGGGCCACGGCGCCTGAGCCGGACGCAGCGCGTCCAGCCCGTCCCCGGCCCGTGCGGCGACGAGCGAGAGGACACCCACCACGAGGCAGTTGTTGTGCAGCTCGCCGGCCAGCACCCCGCGCACCAGCTCGTCGACGGACACCCGGGCCAGCTCCATGTCGGCCTCCTCGTCCTCGACCTCGAAGCGATCGCCCTCGGCCTCGGACAGACCACGGGCGAGGAAGACCCGTACGGCCTCGTCGCAGCCGCCGGGGGTGGTGTACACGTCGGTCAGCACCCGCCAGTCCTCGGCCTTGACGTGCGCCTCCTCGTACAGCTCGCGCTGGGCGGCGTGCAGCGGGTTCTCGCCGGGGACGTCCAGCAGGCCGGCCGGGAGCTCCCACAGCTTGTGGCGCACCGGGTGACGGTACTGGCGCAGCACCAGGACACGGCCGGCGTCGTCGAGGGCGAGGACGGCCACGGACCCGGGGTGGACCTGGTAGTCGCGGCGGACCACGGTCCCGTCGGGCATGACCACGTCGTCGGTGCGGACGGAGGTCTTCTTGCCCGTGAAGGGGGTCTCGGTCGCCCGGATCTCCCACTCCTCCGGGGTGTCCTTGATCGTCATGCCTGTCCTTCCGAACGTACGGCGGTCGCGCGTGTGCACTGCGTGAGAAAACAGCCGGGGCGCGGACCGTTTGAAGGTTCGCACCCCGGCAACCGTACAACTGGTGTGTTACTTCGAGATCTTCCGCTCGACCGCGGCCTTGACGAGGCCCGCGAAGAGCGGGTGCGGACGGGTCGGACGCGAGCGCAGCTCGGGGTGCGCCTGGGTCGCGACCAGGTACGGGTGGACCTCGCGCGGGTACTCGACGTACTCGACGAGCTTGCCGTCCGGGGAGGTGCCGGAGAACACGATGCCCGCCTTCTTCTCCAGCTCCGCGCGGTAGGCGTTGTTCACCTCGTAGCGGTGGCGGTGGCGCTCCTCGACGTACTCCTTGCCGTCGTACACCTCGCGCACGATCGAGCCCTCGGCCAGCTTGGCCGGGTACATGCCGAGCCGCATGGTGCCGCCCATGTCGCCCTCACCGGCGACGATGTCCAGCTGCTCGGCCATGGTGGAGATGACCGGGTGGGAGGTGGCCGGGTCGAACTCGGTGGAGTTGGCGTCGGAGATGTCCGCCAGGTTGCGCGCCGCCTCGATCACGATGCACTGCAGGCCCAGGCAGAGGCCGAGCAGCGGGATCCTGTTCTCGCGGGCGTACCTGATCGCGCCGACCTTGCCGAGCACACCGCGGTCGCCGAAGCCGCCGGGGATGCAGATGCCGTCGACGTCGCCGAGCTGCGCCTGGGCGCCGGCCGGGGTCTTGCAGTCGTCGGAGGTGACCCACTTGATCTTCACGCGGGCCTTGTTGGCGAAGCCGCCCGCGCGCAGCGCCTCGGTGACCGAGAGGTAGGCGTCGGGCAGGTCGATGTACTTGCCGACCAGGGCGAGGGTGATCTCGTGCTCGGGGTTGTGGACGCGGTCGAGCAGGTCGTCCCAGGTCGTCCAGTCCACGTCCCGGAAGGGCAGGTCGAGCTTGCGGACGACGTAGGCGTCCAGGCCCTCGCCGTGCACGGTCTTCGGGATGTCGTAGATCGAACGGGCGTCGGGGCAGGCCACCACGGCGGCCTCGTCGACGTCGCACATCAGCGAGATCTTGCGCTTGATCGCGGTCGGCACCTCGCGGTCGCAGCGCAGCACGATCGCGTCCGGCTGGATACCGATGTTGCGCAGCGCCGCGACCGAGTGCTGGGTCGGCTTCGTCTTCAGCTCGCCCGAGGGGCCGATGTACGGCAGGAGCGAGATGTGCACCACGAAGACGTTGTCCCGGCCGACCTCGTGACGGACCTGGCGGACGGTCTCCAGGAACGGCAGCGACTCGATGTCGCCGACCGTGCCGCCGACCTCCGTGATCACGACGTCCACCTCGTCCGTCGCCATGCGGCGGATGCGGTGCTTGATCTCGTTGGTGATGTGCGGGATGACCTGGACCGTGTCGCCCAGGTACTCGCCGCGCCGCTCCTTGGCGATCACCGTCGAGTAGACCTGACCGGTGGTGACGTTGGCGGAGCCGTCGAGGTCGCGGTCGAGGAAGCGCTCGTAGTGGCCGATGTCCAGGTCGGTCTCGGCACCGTCGTTGGTGACGAACACCTCACCGTGCTGGAAGGGGTTCATCGTGCCGGGGTCGACATTGAGGTACGGGTCGAGCTTCTGCATCACGACGCGCAGGCCCCGTGCCTTGAGCAGCATGCCGAGGCTGGAGGCGGTCAGCCCCTTGCCGAGCGAGGAGGCGACACCCCCGGTGACGAAGATGTGCTTGGTCGTCGTGGATTTGGGCGGCATGGCCAAGAGGGGGCTCCCGTGGTCGCGGTCTGGAGGATGCGGTTCCGGGGTTTCTCGCCCACCGGTCCACGGGCTACCAGCGTATCAGCGCCGCGACGCGATGGCGTCCGGGCACGCTCCGCGCACGCACCGACACGGACGCGGACCCCCCGCGGCTCCCTCTTCCGCCGCTCACCCGCTCAGCGGAGCCGCATTGCCCGGAGCGGCACACGGATCATCCACGTGCGTCGTATCCTGCTCGGACACTCACTGACGAGCCCGGCCGGCCGAACGGCACCACCCCCGCCCGTAAGTCCCGGAACAACGACAGCTCGTCAGTTCGTTGAGCAACAGTTGGCGCTTTGCAGGAGACTGAACGACTGCTGTGCTTCACCGCTCAACGACGTATTGCACAAACCCCTTGACCGCACTAGCGACAGCCCCCTCGCGGGGTGACGTGGCCGTTCGACTGGAGTTGCACGTGGCCGGGCGCATCGAAGACTACGCACTCATCGGAGACATGCAGACCGCTGCCCTGGTCTGCCGGGACGGCACGGTGGACTGGCTGTGCCTGCCCCGCTTCGACTCGCACGCCATCTTCGCCGG
>NZ_JAPSKQ010000238.1 GCF_031181555.1 Streptomyces sp.
GATCGCCCGCATCAGGCCGATCTCCCGGGTGCGCTGGGCGACCAGCATGGAGAAGGTGTTGATGATCAGGAAGATGCCGACGAGGAAGGCGATCCCGGCGAAGCCGAGCATCGCGTACTTCATGACGCTCATGAAGCCCTCGACGTCCTTCTGGTTGGCCTCCGCGGTCTCCTCGGCGGTCTGCACCTTGTAGGCGCCGCCGAGCTCGGCCAGGACGTTCTTCTTCAGCTGCGCGTCGCTGACGCCGGCCGCGGCCGTGACGTTGACGTTGGTGTAGACGCCGCCCTCGCCGACCAGGACCTGCTGCGCGGTCTTCGTGTCCAGGTAGAAGATCGCGGCACCGGGGTTGGTGACCGTGAAGTCGGCGATGCCGGAGATCTTCGCGGTGTGCGTGCCGACCACGGTGATGACGCCGATCTCGTCGCCGAGCTTCAGGCCGTGCTTGTCGGCGGTGTCGGCGTCGACCATGATCTGGCCGGCGCCCTCGGGCGCCGCACCGGAGGTGATCTCCATGGTGCGGGCGTCGTTGTCGTTCCAGCTGCCGACGATGGTCGGGCCGCCGCTGGTGGGCGAGAGGTTGTCCTTGTCGCCGTCGACGACGGTCACCGAGGTGGAGAACACCGTGCCCTCGGCCGACTTCACCCCGTCCGCACCGCGCACCTCACCGAGCACGGAGTCCGGTATCACCGGCGGCTTGCCGTTGTCGGAGGTCGTCTCACCGCTGTCGGAGGCGCCCTTGGCGCTCACCGTGACGTCGGAGGAGGTGGCCGCGAACAGCTTGTCGAACGTCGTGTTCATCGTGTCCGTGAACACCAGCGTGCCGCACACGAACGCCACCGACAGCAGCACCGCCACCGCCGACAGCGCCATACGGCCCTTGTGCGCGAGGAAGTTGCGCATCGAGGTCTTCAGGACGGTCATGACGTGCGCCCCCGGGCGTCGAAGTCCTTCATGCGGTCCAGGACCTGCTCGGCCGTCGGCTGGAGCATCTCGTCGACGATGCGGCCGTCGGCGAGATACAGCACCCGGTCCGCGTACGAGGCGGCGACCGGGTCGTGGGTGACCATCACGATGGTCTGCCCCAGCTCGTCCACCGAACGGCGCAGGAAGCCCAGCACCTCGGCGCCCGCGCGCGAGTCGAGGTTTCCGGTCGGCTCGTCACCGAAGATGATCTCCGGCCGGGCCGCCAGCGCCCGCGCCACCGCGACCCGCTGCTGCTGACCGCCGGACAGCTGGGTCGGCCGGTGCTTCAGCCGCCCGGCGAGCCCCACGGTCTCCACCACCCGGTCCAGCCACGCCCTGTCCGGCTTGCGGCCGGCGATGTCCATGGGCAGCGTGATGTTCTCGATCGCGTTCAGCGTCGGCAGCAGGTTGAACGCCTGGAAGATGAACCCGATGCGGTCCCGGCGCAGCTGCGTGAGCTTCTTGTCCTTCAGACCGGTGATCTCGGTCTCGTCCAGGTAGATCTGCCCGCTGGTGACGGTGTCGAGCCCGGCCAGGCAGTGCATCAGCGTGGACTTGCCGGACCCCGAGGGGCCCATGATCGCGGTGAACTGGCCGCGGGCGATGTCCACGTCGACGTGGTCGAGGGCGACGACCCGGGTCTCCCCGGACCCGTACGCCTTCACGACCTGCCGCGCCCGCGCGGCAACGGCCGTACGCCCTCCAGTACCCCCGTGCCTGGGAATGGTCACAGCCGATGTCACGGTAAGTCTCCTATGTCGGTCAGCAAGTGGAAAGCGAGGGCTCCGGCGGCCTCCGTCGTGCCCGACGGCCGCCCGGTGCCTGCGTGTTCGTTCGACGCGGTTCAGTCTGGGGGTGGGGAGGGGTCCCGCGCCCTGGTGCTCAGCGCAGTCTTCTCCTGAGGAAAACCCCACCCCCGTCGGTGTGCTCGGCCGCCCCCCAGCGGCGTAAAGCCAGGTTAAGGACAGTCCCCGCCCCGGCTCGTCCTCCGTCGGTACGAACCCTCCCCGAGCCGTAGTACGGAGGTACCCCTAGGGGCCGTCCACCGGCAGGGTGAGACCTTCTCGGGGTCGCCTCCTCCTGCCGGCCCACCCAGGCTCCACCCTCCTGCCGCGTCAGGATCAAGTGGGAAGCTGTCCGGCGCAGATAGGTGCAGGGGGCAGACAGCCACGAGGGAAGGATTCCGGATGGACGGCACCAGACCGGCGACACGGGACACCGCACGGGAGACCGGGACCGACCGGCGCGGAGCCGTCGTCGCCGCCCTGATGCTCGCGATGGCGCTGGCCGCCCTCGACTCCACCGTCGTCTCCACCGCCGTCCCGCAGATCGTCGGGGACCTCGGCGGCTTCTCCTACTTCTCCTGGCTGTTCTCCGGCTACCTGCTGGCCGTCACCGTCACCCTCCCCGTCTACGGCAGGCTGTCCGACACCTTCGGCCGCAAACCGGTCCTTATCGCGGGCGCGGCGCTGTTCCTGCTGGGCTCGCTGCTGTGCGCCCTGGCCTGGAACATGGCCGCGCTCATCGCCTTCCGCATCGTGCAGGGCCTGGGCGGCGGCGCCCTCCAGGGCACGGTGCAGACCCTCGCCGCCGACCTGTACCCGCTCGAACAGCGCCCCAGGATCCAGGCCCGCCTCTCCACGGTCTGGGCGGTCTCCGCGGTCGCCGGCCCCGGCCTCGGCGGCCTCCTCGCCTCCTACGCCGACTGGCGCTGGATCTTCCTGGTCAACCTGCCCGTCGGAGCGGTGGCACTGTGGCTGATCGTCCGTCACCTGAAGGAACCGCGAAGGGAGCCGGCGGCACGCGCGCGTGTCGACTGGGCGGGCGCGCTGGCCCTCTTCGCCTGCGGCGGCGTCCTGCTCACCGCCCTCGTCCAGGGCGGCGTGGCCTGGCCCTGGCTGTCCGCGCCCTCCTTCGCCCTGACCGCGACGGGACTCGTGCTCCTGGCGGTGGTGATCGTCGTGGAACGCCGCGCGGCGGACCCGGTCATCCCCGGCTGGGTGTGGCGCCGCCGCACGATCGCCGCGGTCAACCTCGCCCTGGGCGCGCTGGGCCTGCTCATGGTCGCCCCGACCGTCTTCCTGCCCACCTACGCCCAGTCGGTGCTCGGCCTCGCGCCCGTGGCCGCCGGATTCGTCCTCTCCGTATGGACGTTGACCTGGCCGGTCGCGGCGGCCCTCAGCCAGCACGTCTACCGCAGGATCGGCTTCCGCAACACCGCGATGCTCGGCATCGGCACGGCCGCGCTGATCCTCTTCGCGTTCCCCTTCCTCCCCTATCCGGGCGAGGCCTGGCAGCCCACCCTGCTGATGCTGTTGCTGGGCGCGGCCCTGGGCCTCTTCCAGCTCCCGCTGATCGTCGGCGTGCAGTCGTCGGTGGTGTGGGAGGAACGCGGCACGGCGACGGCGTCGGTCCTCTTCTGCCGCCAGACCGGCCAGACCGTCGGCGCTGCGCTGTTCGGCGCGGTCGCCAACGGGGTGCTGGCCGCGAGGCTCGGCGGCGCGAGCGACCTGGACTCGGTGACCCGGGCGCTCGACGGCGGCGCCGTCCCCGAGGCGGTCCGCCGCGCCATCGCCGACGCCGTGCACACGGTCTACCTGGGCGCGGCGGGTGCGGCGGCCCTGGCCTTCCTGGTCCTGCTGTTCCTCGCGCCCCGGAAGTTCCCGGTGCTCGAGGAGTGACCGCCCGCCGGTGCGTCACCCGCCCGCCGCCTCCACCGCCCCGGCGGCGACAAGCAGCCCGAGGAACGGCAGGGCGTGCCACGCGTACCGGAGCAGACGGAACTGACGGAGCATCGGCTGCCGGGGCGTCACGGGAGAAGCCAAGGCCCACCTTTTCCTTCCGAGGACGCCGCGAACCGCCGGCCGGGCCGGCCCGGCCGGCCGAGAGCCGGGGCACCGCGGGTGACACCCCGGGCCGGCCCCGCGAGCACATGCCGACCGATCAGTCCGGCCGAAACGCGGCGCGCACCAGGGCCCGGGAGTAACGTGCGTCACCCGCTCCCGCACCCCGACTCCCTGCCGTCCCCGCCGGCTTCGCCTGCGGCCGGCTCGGCACGATGGCCTCCGGCCGGGCCGGAGCGGAGGAACAGCGACGGCAGTACGAGGCGGTGGAGGCGTGGATCCTCGCGGGAGCGGTACGGAGGCGGGCCCGAGGGGGCGCACACGGCCGTCCCCCCGGGGACGCCCCGGCACCCTCACTCCACCACCCGCCCCGTCAGCGCGCTGAGACTGGCGCACACGTGGTCCATGTGCGCCTGCACCTCCTCCCGCGTCTCCGCGTGCTCGCGCAGCACCCGCTCGGTCTCCCGCGCGATCTCCTCCGCGCGCGCCCGTGCCTGGGCGAGCACCCGGTCCGCACGCTCCTCCGCCTCCTCCTGGCAGCGCCGGGACGACTCCTCCGCGTCGGCGAAGACCTGCTTCGCCTCGGCCAGCGCGCCCTCGGCCCGCTCCACCGCCTCCGCGTGACGGGCCTCCAGGGCGGCCACCCGTTCGGCCTCCTCCCGCTCCACCTCGGCCAGCCGCTCCTGCTGCTCCGCGGTCCGCTCGGCCAGCATCCCGGAGGTGCGCCCGCGCATCTCCCGCAGCGCCTCCAAGGTCTCCGCGCGCCGCTCCTTCACCTCGGCCCGGGCCGCGATCCGGATCTCGTCGGCCTCCTCGCGGGCCGCGAGCAGCCGCTGCCGGGCGGCCTCGTCGGCGTCGGCGCGCACCGTGTCGGCGTGCGCCTGCGCGGCCTCCCGCACGCCGGTCGCCTCGTCCCGCGCCAGGTCCCCGGTCCGCCGCGCCTCCCGGCGGGCCTCCTCCCGCACGGTCTCCGCCTCCTCCTGGACCAGCTCGAACAGCCGCCGCGCGCTCTCCCCGAGCGACTCGTACGTCTGCGGAGCCAGCCCCGCCACCCGTTCCCGCAGCCGCTCCAGCTCCTCCTCCATCTCGCGGGCCAGCACCGTGAGCCGCGCGGCCCGCTCCCAGGCGGCATCACGATCCGCACTGAGGGCATCGACGTACGCGATCACCTGCAGGGGGCGGTAGCCGCGCCCCCGCACGACCTCGAAGCCCTGCGACGACACCGATGCGCTGCTCATCCTGGAACCCCTCTTCACCGGACGGACCCGAATCCCAGCACGACGACCGGGCACGAAATGGGATGATTCGCGCACATCTTGATGGATCACACGGAAGTGTTCATAACGCGACACTCCGCGAAGAGGGCACACAAAAGCCGGGCCCGGTCGTCGTACCGACCGGACCCGGCTCCTCGCCACGCCGAGCGCGGGATCAGCGGCGGCGGCTCACAGCAGGCCGTCCCACATCTGCTCCAGCAGCACCGACCACCAACTCTCCGGCGAACCCAGCGCCGCCGGGTCCAGCGCGGCCAACTGGGCCTGGAAGTCGACGGTCCAGCGGCCCGCCTGCTCCTGGTTCAGCCCGTACCGCAGCCGCCACATCCGCCCCAGCAACGCCAGGCAGCGCGCGAACTCCGGCAGACCGGTGTTCACGAACTGCGGCGGAACGGGCGCCCCGCCCGGCCCCGCCTCCACCGGCACCGCGACGATGTGCGCCGTGCCGTACTGCACGCAGATCGCCTTGCCGAAGTCGCTGCCCATCACCAGGTACGAACCGGCGTCCGAGGCCGGCCGCACACCCCGCTCGGCCGCCAGCTCCGCCAGCGTCGGCACCGGCCGGCCCGGCTGGGCCTGCGCCCAGAAGAACGGGCCCATGTCCAGCGGCAGCCCGGCCACCACCAGCGTGTGCGCCACGATCGGCGGCACCCCCTGCCGCGACACCGCCGCCTGCTCGAACCGGAACACCCCCGGCCCGAACGCCCCCGCCAGCTCCTGGGCGATGCCCTCCGGCGGAACCGGCGGAACCGGCTGCACCGGCGGCAACGGCGCACGCACCGGGGCCGGACGCGCCGGACCGTCCGCCACCTGGTGCAACTCACCCTGATGAGCCAGCAGTTGCTGCATGCCCTGCTGCCGGCTCGCGTGATCCGTGCCGTACGGCGCGATGCTCGTGATCCGCGCCTGCGGCCACTGCTCCCGGATCATCCGCGCGCAGTACGCCCCCGGCAGCTCGCACGACTCCAGCTCGGTGTGCAGCTCCAGCACCTGGTCCGGCGGCACGTTCATGGCGCGCAGCTCGTGGAAGATCTGCCACTCCGGGTGCGGCGTGCCCGGCGCCGAACGCCGGATCAGCTGCTGCTCGGAACCGTCCTGCGCGCGGTAGCGCAGCACGGCCTGGTAGCCGGGGCCGACGGTCGGCTGACCGGTGGGCTGCTGCGGATACCCGTACGCCGGCGGCTGCCCGGGCACGGGCGCGCCGTGCGGAGGCGTACCGGGAGCCATCGCACCGGGCGGCATCCCCGGGACACCACCACCGGGCCTGCCGGGAGGAGCCGGCGGCGGAGGCGCGCCCGGAACCCCCGGGGCCGGCGGGGGCGGCGGCGGAGGCGCGCCGGGACCGCCCACCGGGGGCGCGGCCAGCACCGTCTCCGCATGGTGCACGGGACCACGCCCGCCCCCCGCGGCACCCGGAGCACCCGGAGCGGCCGGAGCGGCCGGAGCGCCGGGCGGACCCGGGGGCTGCGGCGCGCCGGGAACGGCCGGGCCCGTCCCCCCGGGGCCGGCGAGCATCGTCGCGGCATGGTGGACACCACCGGGCGGCGTACCGCCGGGCGCGTTCGGCGCCCCCGCAGGGGGCGGGGCCGGAGTGCCGGGCGGCGGCGTCGCGGCACCCGGCGGCTGCGGGCCCGGCGCACCCCCGGGCCCCTCCGGGCCCTGGGGGCCGAGCGAGGACACCATCTGCGTCGGGACGTACCCGCCGCCCGCCGGAGCGCCCGGCGCACCGGGCCCGGCCGCGGGCGGGGACGCGGGCGCGGGCGGGGACGCGGGCGCGGGCGGGGTGCCCGGCCGTGCACCCGGCGTACCCGGAGCGCCCGGCGGGGGCGGAGTCGCCGGGCCCGAGCCGCGACGCGGCGGAGGCGTCGCCTTGCCGGTCGCGGCGTCCGCGATGTCCCCGGCATGCGCCGCGATCGGCCGCTCGGACGCACCCGGAGGCGGCGTACTGCCCTGCGGCGCACCCGGAGGCGGGGTACCGGGCACAGCGGCAGGCGGCGTCCCGGGCGCGCCCGGAGCGCCCGCGGGCGGCGTGCCCGGCGCACCCGGCACCCCCGCCCCCTGCGAACCCCCGGGCGGCACGGGCGCGCCGGGGTCCGGAAGCGCCGGTGCGACAGCCGTCGGCGGAAGCCCGCTGCCGCCCGACATCAGCGTCGTCTTGGCGTCCGGTGTCGCCGCGGGCGGCGGGGTGTCGTCACCGGACTCGTTCAGCTGCGGGGCGAACACGGTCTCCGGCAACGGTACGGAGCGGTCCTCACCGGCGTCGGCGTTGGTGTCCGTACCGGCCCACGGCGTCGCCCCGGCCGGCGCACCGGCGCCCGCCGGGGAGCCGCTCCCCCCGGCGGCGGGCCACGCCGCCCCGCTCCCCGAGCCGGCGGGCACGCCGGGCGCCGGAGTCCCGGAACCGGAGCCCGCCCCCGCGGTCCCCGAAGCCGGAGCGGACCCCGCGGACGAACCGCCGCCGGA
>NZ_JAPSKQ010000064.1:0-30620 GCF_031181555.1 Streptomyces sp.
CGGGTTCGCCGTCAACCGACGCTTCGAGGCCAAGTGCGCCGCCCGTCTGCAGGCCGCCGGGTTCACCCCGGTGACCGATCAGGACGGGCGGCTGCGGTACGTGCCACCGGGCGGGCGGCTTCCCGGGCACGGGAATCCGTTCACCGCGGGGACGTAGTGCCCGCGGCGCCGGAGCCGCCCGCCGCCGAGCGCTGTCGTCGCGCCTGCGCGCGGGGAGGGCGTACCGGCCCGCTCCCCCTATCCCCCCGCGGCGCGCATGTCGCCGTCGTACACCGTGTGGTAGTCCGGGACGACGACTCGCGTCGTCGGGGACACCTTCTCGACCTGGGCGAGGAACGCGTCCAGATTCATGGCCGGATCCCGTTCGGGGGAACCGCTCAGGGGCACTTCGAAGTTGTCCCAGTGGACGGGGACGGTCACCCGGGGGTGGCCCAGCGCGCGCAGCAGCCGGGGCACGTAGCGGTGGGTGACCGTGCTGGAGGGCACGGCGATCATCGCGAGGTCGGGGCGCAGGCCCTGCACCGCCCGCTCGGAGAAGTCGCTGGCCCCCATGAGGAACGCCGACGGCCCCCCTGCCCCCGCGGTCACCTGGAAGGCGAGGGTGTCGCCCTCGGGCAGGTCCGCGATGGTGCGCGGGGCCGTCGCGGGCGGGGCGTTCAGCGTGCCCGGGGCGAAGTAGGAGCACTTCTTGTTGCGGCTGTGCAGGCTCGGCACGACCTCGACGACGATCCCGTCGAAGTCCAGCACCTCGCCGCCCTTCACCACGGAGATCTGTCCCGCGTCGACTCCCAGGGCGACCAGCAGGTGGTACGTGGTCTCGGTGCCGACGACGCGTGCGCCGGTGGTCCTGGCGATGTGGGGCACGTCGGCGAGGTGGTCCCAGTGGGAGTGGCTGACCAGGACGAGTTCGGGGCGGCCGATGTGCGCGTCCACGACCTCCGGCCGGGTCCGGAGGGGGGTGCGCGGGTCGAAGGCGCCGTTGAACAGGCCGGTGGGGAAGCGGGTGAGATACGGATCGAAGAGCACGGTCCGGTCTCCCGCGTCGATGCGCCAGCCGGCGGTGCCGAGCCAGCGCAACGACGTCGAACCGGCGGCTGGACGACGGCTGCGGCCGCCGCCGTCCCCGGCCGAGGCGGTGGCGGCCGTCGCCGGGACCAGCGGGGAGGCCGCGCCGAGCGCGGCACCGCGCAGCACCGTACGACGACCGGGCCCGCGGCGGGAGGGGGCGTCCGATCCGTCCGTGACACGTGTGTTCTGGGTCATGGCGTCAGCAGATCAGTGCGCGAACTCCCCTGTCCAAGACCGGAATGAGGCTCCGGTGATACGCGAACGCATATGCGGCCAGGTCACCGGCCGTCGCCGCTCCCGCGGAGGTGGTCGACCGCGATTCGGGCGGCCCTCCCTATCGCCGCGTCCACCGTGGGGCGTGAGGCGGCCAGGTCGCGGGTGCGGGCGAAGACGGCGATCGCGTAGCACGCGCCGTCGGGGTAGCGGACCACGCCCGCCTCCATGTGGAGCCCCGGCAGCGTTCCGGTCTTGGCCGCGACCGTGACGTCGTCCGGGAAGCCCGACACCAGCCGGTGGCGGAAGACCTGCCGGCCCAGCAGGTCCCGGACGAGCGCGCAGGCCCGGGGCGGCCCGGCGGCGTCGTTCCAGACGAGCCGGAGCAGGCGGGTGATCTCGCGGGGGGTGCTCGCCGTGGTGCGGTGGGGATCCAGTACGGCCAGCCGTCTCTTGCGGTCGTCCGGCAGGGCGGGGTAGCGGACGGCGAACTCACGCTCGTCGCGCGCCCCGACCTCCGCGAGCATCGACTCCAGCAGGTCGCGCGGGCCGCCCACGATCCGGGTCCGTTCGAGGCTGAGTTCCTTCGCGAGCAGCCGTACGGTGTCCAGGCCGACCCGGGCCAGCAGCAGGTCGGCCGCCGTGTTGTCGCTGACCGACATGGCGAAGTGGGCCAGGTCGCGCAGCGACAGCTCGACGTCGTCCAGACAGCCGGCGGTTCCCCAGCCGCCCAGCCGGTCGGCCGCGGTCACCCGCACCCGCTCCCGCGGGTCGAGCTGGCCTGCGACGACCTGCCGGGCGAACTCCAGCACCAGCAGCACCTTGAAGATCGAGGCGATCACGACGGGGTCGTCGGCGCCCAGGGCGACCTCACGGGCACCCGGCTCCGCGCGGAGTTCCCCGCCGGGCCCCGTGCGCACGGGAACGGGGACGGCGTGCAGCTGTCCCTCGGCGCCCGCACCGGCGAAGACCTGCCGGATCCGTTCCTCGACCACTGCTTCCTCCTTGCCGTCGACTCGTCCTGATCATCGAACCGTGGACGGCTCCGGCCGGCCAGTTCCCGGCCGGACGGTGCGGACGCCCTCGGTGCCCCCCTCGCAGCGGCCGCACGTACGATGCCGACCGTGGATCTCTTGCGCCACCTGCGTCTTTTCGTCACCGTGGCCGACGAGCTGCACTTCAGCCGGGCCGCCGAGCGGCTGGGCATGGCACAGCCGCCGCTCAGCCAGGCGATACGCAGACTGGAGAAGGAGCTCGGCGCGGAGCTGTTCGACCGCTCCGGGCGCGGCGTCCGGTTGAGCGCCGCCGGGGCGGCACTGCTGGAGGAGGCCCACGAACTCCTCGCCCGGGAGGAGAGGCTGCGCACGCTGGCCCGCCGCGCCGCCGGGGGCGGCCTCGGCACACTGCGCGCGGGCGTACCGCCCGACACCGCCGCCGCCGTGCTGTCCGCGCTGCTGGCCGCCTGCGCGGAGCACGCTCCGGGCCTCTCCGTCGACCTGCAGGAGGTCACCACCGAGGAGCAGTTGCGGCTGCTCTCCTCCGGCGGGCTGGACATCGGACTCGTGCACCACCCCGTCGACGCCACCGAACTGCGGCTCGGCCCCGAGGTCTCCCTGGACCTGGGTGTCGTCCTGCCCCGCACCTCGCCGCTGGCCGGACTGCCGGAAGTGACGCTCGGCGAGCTCTCGGGCCACGACCTGGTGCTCTTCCCGAGGGCACACGCACCCGGCTGGTACGACCGGATCCTCGACGTGTGCCGCGCCGGGGGTTTCGTACCCGGCCGTCTCCGGCACGCGTCCAACCCCGAGTTCCTGCTCGCCCTCGTGACGGCGGGCCACGGAGTCGCCTTCGACCGGGGGCCGGTGGCCCGCAAGGAGCCCCGCGTCGCCTGGCGGCCACTGGCCGGCCGCCCCCTCACCCTGCGCATCGGCGGGGCCTGGCCCACCGGTCGCGCAGCCCACCCGGCCGCCCGTCGCTTCGCGGAACTCGCGGCCGACGTCCTGGCCCGCGACCACAGGGCGACCCGGGGACGGGGGGCCGCCCCGGGCCCTCCGGACGATTCCCCGCGCCCGTGGTCGGTGGTCTACGGCTAGCCGTCCGGCGCGGCGGGGGACGCGGCCGGCCGGGACGAGGTCCGGGCTGGTCCCCCGCCGCGCCGGACGCCGCGGTTCGCCGAACGGCGCGGCGGACACCGGCCGCACCGCCCCCGCCTCGTCCCGTGGACCGCGGACCGGCCAGCAGGGGGGGAGCCGGTTCGGCGCTGCTCCCGGCCGACCCGATGGTCATCACCTGGTCGCTGTACGGCCACGGGACGACGGGGTGGGCCGACGGCCGCGACGACCCCGGTGCACCGGAAGCGCCGCCTGCCGCACGGCGGGCGAGGTGGTTCCCGGCCGGCGGCCGGCGGCCCGCCCGGTGGCGTCGTACGGGTCCGGTTCCCGGCGCCGAGGGCCCAGGACGGCGGGCGGCTCTCTTCCTCGGCGGACGCGATGCGGCGACAATGGGTGGCCGGTGTCGGCGGAACCGCTCTGGGAGGCCCCGTATGACGTCGCAGCCTGTTCCCCGGCCGAAGCCCGGCCGGGCCGGGGCGGTGGACCGCCGGTCCGGACCGCTCCCCGCACCACGCCGGGCCGCAGGGGCACGGGCCCCCGTTCACGACGCCGCGACGCTCGAGTTCGTCGACCGGCCCGGCCGCGACCACTGGTGGCACCGGCTCGGCGAGGGGGTCCGCGACCGGATGGCCGCCAGGGTCGGTCCGATCGTCGAGTGGTGGGCGTACTGCCACCGCACGGACAGCGAGCGCCCCTACGCGGTGGTCTTCGGCGAGCGCGGTCTCGCCGTGAGCACGCCGACCGTCAACGACCGGGGCGGGCCCGCGCAGTTGCTCACGGTCGTGCCGTTCGTGCCGTCGTCGTTGCGGCACGCGGTGGTCGTGCAGAAGCCGTCACGGCTCTCGTTCGGCCGTGCCGCGTTGCCGCCCGGCGACGTGCCGGAACGGGGCGCCGAGGAACTGCCGTTGCCGGCCCGCATGCGCGGATTCCTCGGTCATCTGCCCGCGGAGGCGCAGGGCCGGTTGCAGTGGCCGTTCGTCAACGGTGACGTGTTCGACCGCGGGGACTACTTCTACTTCGGTGACGAGGACGAACTGGACGTCTGGTGCTATCTGGCCGGGCGCCGGTGGGTGACGTTCGTGTCGGGGCACGGCACGGGTCTGTCCGGGCCCGCGCACCGCGCATCGTGGCGGCTGATCTGCCGGCAGGCCGAGGTCGCGGTGCGATGACCTCGGCGGACGAACCGGACTTCTACGCGGTGCTCGGCGTCCCGGCCGATGCCACCCGGGCCGAGATCGTGCGCGCGTTCCGCCGCAAGGCGCTCGCCCACCATCCCGACCGAGGTGGTGACGCGGACGTCTTCCGGGGCCTGCGCCGGGCCTACGAGACGCTGGCCGACCCGGAGCGGCGCGGCGCGTACGACCGCCGTCGCGGGACGGCGTCGCCGCCGTCGGCCCCCGGTGCGCACAGGGCCCCCGCCGAGCCGCCGCCGGCGCCGGCCGATCCCTTCGCGTGGGCGTCCGGCGCCGGTCCGCGCACGGACACCCGCTCGGGCCACGCGGACGGCCCCGGGATGTACGCCGTTCCCTTCCCGGCACACGACCCGGGCTGTTCGTGGCGGCGGGCCGACCGGTTCGCCTGGTGGGAACCCGGCGACGAGCCGCGGCCGAAGCGGCGCCGCCGGCGTCGCTGACCCGCCCCGGTCACCCGCAGTCCGCCCCGCTGCTCCCGGCCTTCCGCCCGGACGCCGGTACCAGCAGCCTCTGTCCTGCCGTGAGGCCGGTTCCCGCTCCCATGCCGTTGATCTCCTGCAGCTGTTCGACGGTGGTGCCGTACCGGCAGGCGATGCCGGACAGCGTGTCACCGGGCGCGACGTCGTGGAGGCGGTGGACGGGCAGGACGAGTGACGGGAGCGGGATCAGCCGGGTGAGGTCCGGACCGGGCAGCGGCACGCCGGAGCCCGGACGGGACGGCGGCGCGCTGAGGCCGGGTGTCGGCAGCGGACCGGTGAAGCGCGGTTCCGGCGCGTACGGCGTGCCCTGTGGATACGGCGGGTACCGCGGGAAGGTCGCCGCGGGAGGCACCGGCCCGGAGGACCGCGGATAGGGCTGGGAGGAGTCCGCCCCCACCAGGGCGACGACCCACACCACCGCCGTGGCGACCATCGCGCCCACGGTCACCCTGGCGACCTTCCGCTGCCGTCCGAGTTCCTCGACGACCAGGTCCGACGCGTGCCCGGCGGCCCGCGGAACCGTCGTCCGTCCGGCCGGTGCCGCCACCGCGCGCAGGGCCAGCACGACCGGCGTCTCGACGTCCAGGCCGAGCCGCGCCAGTTCGGCCCGCAGCGCGGCCACTCCCGCGCGGTCGCGCGCGGCGGCCGCGACCAGGTCCTCCAGGCGCCCACCCGGGTCCTGGGGGCAGTCCAGCAGGTAGCCCCGGGTCCAGCTGAGCACCCAGCGCGCCCGGCCGGCGCCGGCCAGCGCCTGCCCGGTCACCGCGTACAGGGCTTCGGCGAGTTGCTCCTCGGGCCCGGGTGCATCGGTGAGACGGCGCACCAGCTCCGCCTGCTCTCCCCGTTCCAGCAGGTCGAGAACGGTGCCGAGCGTGGGCCGCGCGGTCACGCCGGTGCCGCGTGCCGCCTCCAGCAGGAGGCTCGCGAGTTCGATCGCGAACGCCTCGGCGGCCAGGTCGGCCCACGTGGCCCGGGGCAGCGGGGTCACCGGACTCCCGGATGCGGCGAGCATCTTCCGCTGCACCCGCGCCACCGGCGCCCGGTCGTCGAGCAGGGGGCCCTCCTCGACGACGACGCCGGGTTCCCCGGCACGCCGCGCCTCGATCAGGGCCAGCCGCCGGGCCAGCGGCGGGTGGGAGTCCAGCGGGGACCGGCCGGCCTCCACCGGGTTCTCGCGCAGCTCGGCCATCCGTTCCCGGACGAGCGGGTCGTCCACCATGGCGGCGAATGCCTCGAAGACGTCCTCGGGTACGAACCCGAGGCGCTGCACCGGTCGCAGGTACCGGCTCACGAACCCGGCCCACGTGATGCCGAGCGCGTGGACGGCGCGCAGTGCCTCGCCGGTCACCGCCGGACCGACCGCGGCGACCGCCTCCGCGTCCGCCTCGAGCTCCTGGCGCCGGCGCACCGCGAGCGACAGGCGCAGGTACAGCCACGCGTAGCCGCCGATCACCGCCTGGAACAGCCAGGCGTACCCGGGCAGGGCCTGCTCCGAGCGCGCGGTCATCCGGAGCCGGAACAGGGTGGAGCGCAGCGACGCCGCCCCCCGGTGGGTGAGCGCGCCGAACCGGGTGTGCCGGCCCGCGTAGTGGCCGAGCTCGTGGCAGAGCACGGCCCGCAGCTCCATGGGCTTCAGCCACATCAGCAGGGGAACGCCCAGGTGCATGGTCCGCTCCCCGACGGCGAAGCCGAGCAGCCGCGCCTCCTCCGACACCGACGCGTTGGCCTCCGGCGTCAGGTGGATCCGGCTCGGCGGCCGGGTGCGCAACTGCCGGGCCAGGTCCTCGACCAGCCCCCACAGTGCGGGCGCCTCGTCGCGGCGTACGGCGACCGCGCCGGGCGGATGCTCCTCCGCGCGGCTCACCGTGACGATCCCGTAGAGGAGCGCGAAGACCGCCGGGACGCTGCCGCCGACCACGAGCGCCCAGTTGCCGGCCCGCCCCGGTGCTTCGAACATCAGCCACAGCATCATCGCGACGAGGGTCGCGTCGGCGGCGAGCAGAGCGAACGACACGACGTAGAACCCGGCGAGCAGCCCCACGGCCAACAGCCCGCGTAACCACCCGAGGACAGCGGTCACCCTCTCTCCTCCAGCCGGCGGGCCACGGCGGCCCGCGCCCGGTCGAGCACCGCCGGGTCCGCGAGGACGGCCGCCCGCAGCCATGCCTCGGTGCTGCGCAGGGCCGTGACGACGGGATCGTCACCGAGACCGATGCGGCTCACCTCGATCCGGCCCGGACCGGCCGGTTCCGGTCCGGCCATGAACGGGTCACGACCGGTCGTCCCGTCCGTGGCCATGTCCAGCGCCTCCCTCAGCGTCTGGCGCGCCTTGGACACGTTCGCGGCCACACCGCCGCGCGTCATCCGCAGCGTCCTGGCTATCTCCTTCTGGGACCAGCCGTGCAGACAGAACAACACCATGGTGGTCCGCTGCCGTGGCGGCAGGGCGGCGAGCAGCCGCAGCACCTCGCGCGCCTCGGCAGTCTGCTCGGGGCCCGCCCGGACCGGCACCGGCACGTCGGGCAGCCGGTCCTGGCCCGTTCTGCGTCTGCGGTGCGTCTTCCACAGCCGCTGCACCGCGACCCGGTACACCCACGCCTCGGGCAGTTCGTACCCGGCGATGCGGTCCCAGGCCCGGTAGGCCTCGACGAACGCCTCCTGGGTGACGTCCTCGGCGTCCTCGCGGCTGCCGCACAGCACGATCACCTGCGCCAGGACGCGCGGGTACGTGCCGGAGAAGAACGTCTCGAAGTCACGCGGCCGTACGGCCGCCTCCGCGTTCACCGGCGGTCCGCCCCGGCCGGCCCGGCAGCCGCCGCCGAACGCGCGCTCACCATGTCGCCGTCGGCACGCGTGACCTCGACCACGCCGCCGGGCCCGGCCGCCCGGACCACCGTGGCCAGTGCGTGCGCCCACGCGCGCTCCCGCGCCGGCCGCATCCACAGCGCCGCCAGCGCGTACACCAGCCGGGCACCCACCAGCACCACGACCAACACCACAGGGTCGACCATCTCCAGCGTCCCTCCTCGGGCTCACGGCAGTGACACCCCGATACAGCCACCAGTGCTCAAGAGGTTTACCCACGGCAGGAATTGCCGCCCCTGGCGAAGCGGCCTTCCGCAGCCGCGTCACCGACCGGCCGGCGGCGTCCCGCCGAGCGGCGCGGCGGTGATCACGGTGGAGGCGCAGGTCGCGGGCTGGTTCGGCGTCCGCCGACCGGGCAGGACCGGCGGAGCGTCACCGGGGCGCGCGGAGGACGCGCGGGGGCACGGCGCGGGAAGACGTGTGTCCGGGCCCGCCGGAGAACGGTTCCTTCCCGCTCACGCGTCGGGACGGACGGGCCGACCGTGCGCGTCTTCACTCACGCGCGTCCCGGGGCCGTACGTGCTCGGGCCGCCCCGCCCGCGCCCGTGCGATCAGCTCGGACCGGGACCGGGATCGCCGGACGCCTCGTTCGCGGCACGGCGGTACTCGGCGTTGATGCGCTGAGCTTCCTCGAGCTGGTCCTCGAGGATGACGATGCGGCAAGCGGCCTCGATCGGGGTTCCCCTGTCGACGAGCTCGCGGGCGCGCGCGGCGATCCTCAGCTGGTAGCGGGAGTACCGGCGATGTCCGCCTTCCGAGCGCAGCGGTGTGATCAGACGAGCCTCACCGATGGCTCGGAGGAAACCAGGGGTGGTGCCGAGCATTTCGGCGGCCCGGCCCATGGTGTAGGCGGGGTAGTCGTCGTCGTCCAGACGATCGCTGAGCGGAGTATCTGCTGCCATGTCACCTCGTTGTGCAACGCGTCGAGGGGCCCTGGTGCCGTACGGCACCAGGGCCCCGAAGGAAATTCAACACCATCTGTCGGCTCTCGTGCTGTGCCGACCCTCTGTTTCCGCTACCCGGCCCGGCAAGGGGAGGGGTGCGGGGATCGCGGCTGCGTGACCGGGGACCACCATCCATTCCGGGGTCTTGCGGTACCCGGGCCGAGGGCTTCTCGGGCCGGGCGATCCTGATGGCGTCTGCTCCTCCGTCCTTTCTCTGGACCGACCACTTGGTGAAACGGGTACTGCGGTACTGCCCGGTGATGCTGTTGGCGGCCCCTCGGACTGCGGGCCGCCCAGTGCGGCTCCCAGCCCCGTCACCGTTCTGCGAACACCTTGGCTTCGGAACTCCAGAGCCGCACTGACCTGCGAACTTCACGTACTGCTACCCGCCAGTTCGTGTCTGCCGGGTCTCGTTTGACCGTGTCAACGAGAAAAAGACTAACCGTGCCAGGGGCCAATGTCTACTGTGGCAAAAGTAGATTTCGATGTTCGCAGGCCACAGGCATCCTGTGGCCTGCGACAACGACGACGAGGGCCCTGCCGACGCGCGTCGGCAGGGCCCTCGTCGGGTCTCTGGTGGCGGTTTCCCGCCTGCTCTCACACCCCCGGAGAGACGGCGGTGCCCCCGAGCAGCGCCGACGCGGTCTGGAGCGGAGTGGGGACGTCCACCGGCGCGGTCTCGGAATGGCCGTGGCAGGTGAAGCCGAGGCGGATCATGGCCCGGACGACTTCGCCGCTGGTGAAGTCGCGGCGGTCCTGCCGGGTGATGACCTGGCCCACCTGCTTGACCGGGTAGCGGCGGCGGCCGATGGTCACGGACTCACCCGTGACGAGCTCGGGCGTGACGCCCTTCATCGAGGCCAGCACCCCGTTCTTGGTCAGTTCGAACGGGTACCGGGCGATGACACAGCGCATGATGCCTCACAGCGGAGAAGGAGGAGGAGGGGACGACCGGGCGAAGCGGATCAGCGGGCGAGGGTGAGGACGTCCCGTAGCCGGATCCGGTCCGTGTAGGCGGGGCTGTCGCGGAGAACGGCGAGCCGGGCCAGGGTGATCAGGCCCGTGCTCTGGTCGTCCCCGTCGCAGAGGACGAGGTGATCGACACGGGCACCGGCCATGAGGGACAGAGCCACCTCGACCGTCATGTCGTCACGGACCCGAGGCCCGGACGCGTCCCTGCCGTCGGCCCCGGCCTGGGGGAACGGTTCCACACCGTGGTGCTGCGTCTGTACCGGCGTCATGGGTGCCTCCTACCGGAAAGGGGTGGGCTTGTGGTCACAGCGGCTCTAGGCAGCCGGGCCGAAGCCGGTCCGCCGCTGCGTCCTGCGGCGTGCCGCTTCGCCGACGGGCCGGCCCTGGCCCCGGCGACCCCGGCGTCCCCGGGACGAGGACGGGGAGGACGCGCCGCGGGGACGTTCCGCGACCGGCACGGTGATGACGACCGGAACACCGGAAGGGGCCTGGGCCCCTGTGATGCGGCTCAGCTCCGCCTCGCCCGAACGCACCTGGGTGATCCGGGGGGTGATGCCTGCCGACGCCATCAGCCGGCTCATGTCGCGACGCTGGTCGGGGGTCACCAGGGTGACGACGCTGCCGGACTCGCCGGCGCGGGCCGTACGACCGCCGCGGTGCAGGTAGTCCTTGTGGTCACTGGGCGGATCCACATTGACGACCAGGTCCAGGTTGTCGACGTGGATCCCGCGCGCCGCGACGTTGGTCGCCACCAGGACCGTCACCTGTCCGCCCTTGAACTGGGCCAGGGTCCGCGTGCGCTGCGGCTGGGACTTGCCGCCGTGCAGGGCCGCGGCGCGGACACCGCTGCTCAGCAGGTGCTTGGTCAGCCGGTCCACCGCGTGCTTGGTGTCGAGGAACATGATCACTCGGCCGTCTCGCGCCGCGATCTCGGTGGTCGTCCGGTGCTTGTCCGCGTCGTGCACGTGGAGTATGTGGTGCTCCATCGTGGTGACCGCGCCCGCCGACGGGTCGACGGAGTGGACCACCGGGTCCGTCAGGTAGCGGCGGACCAGCCGGTCGACGTTGCGGTCCAGGGTGGCCGAGAAGAGCATCCGCTGCCCGTCGGCACGCACCTGGTCGAGCAGGGCGGTGACCTGGGGCATGAAGCCCATGTCGGCCATCTGGTCGGCCTCGTCGAGGACCGTGACGCCGACCTCGTCCAGCCGGCAGTCGCCCCGGTCGATGAGGTCCTTGAGCCGCCCGGGCGTCGCGACGACCACCTCGGCCCCGGCGCGCAGCGCACCGGCCTGCCGGCCGATGGACATTCCGCCGACGACGGTGGCCAGCCGCAGGCTCACGGAGCGGGCGTACGGGGTGAGCGCGTCGGTGACCTGCTGGGCGAGCTCGCGGGTGGGGACGAGGACGAGGGCGAGCGGCTGCCGCGGCTCGGCACGCCGCCCCGCGGTCCGGGCCAGTACGGCGAGGCCGAAGGCGAGGGTCTTGCCCGAGCCGGTGCGGCCCCGGCCGAGCACGTCACGGCCGGCCAGGGAGTTCGGCAGGGTCGCCGCCTGGATCGGGAAGGGCACGGTCACGCCTTCGCGGCCGAGCGTGTCCAGCAGCTGCGCGGGCATGGCGAGATCGGCGAACGCCTCGGCGGCGGGCAGCGCGGGCGTGATCGTCTTCGGCGGCGCGAACTCGCCCTGGACGGCCCGTCCGGCCTGTCGGTTTCCGTAGTCCTTGGAACGGCGGGGACCACCGGAGCGGCCGGAGCCGGATCCGGTGCCTCCTCCGAAGCGGTCGTATGTGCGGGACGTACGGGATGTGCGGGCACGCTTCATGCGCAACCTTCCTTGATGAGGCGCGCAGCAAGGAATTCCCGCAGCAGATGAGCGGCGCAGAGAATCTCGAAACGAGCCGGAGTCGATGGGGGGCGAGTCGGACCGACGGGGAATGCGTCACCGGTCGGTGACGTGGTGGAGCCTTCCCGTCGCTCGCCCTGAAATGCAGCGAGCCGGGGCCCGCACCCCAGAGGTGCGGGCCCCGGCTGCGAAGTACGCGTCAGCGCCGGTGTCAGGCGGGGACGATGTTCTCGGCCGTCGGGCCCTTCTGGCCCTGCGCGATGTCGAACGACACCTTCTGGCCTTCCAGCAGCTCGCGGAAGCCCTGGGTGGCGATGTTCGAGTAGTGGGCGAAGACGTCGGCGCCGCCGCCGTCCTGCTCGATGAAGCCGAAGCCCTTTTCCGCGTTGAACCACTTCACGGTGCCAGTAGCCATGTCATTTCTCCTTCGGAGGCGGTGTCAGGAATTCACCCTGTGTGAATTCCGTGTCGCCGTGATGATTACCCCGTCGGAAATGAACCTTCTGGCAACCACACCTGCAACTGAGATCGACAGTAGCACGGTGCGATCGACCCTGCACGGTCGATAATTGCGATCCGGCCGACGCCCGGGGAATACTCGCCGTGCCCCGCGTCTATTTCTCATTTTGCGGGCACAGATATTGCCCTCCGCGGACGCGGGTCTTCCTGCCGTGCGCCTCCCACCGCAGCCCTGTGACCTCCGTCGACGGCGGACGAGCCGCCGCCACCGCCGCCGGCGGACGGCACGACGGCGAACGCGCCGGGATCCCGCTGCCGCGACGAAGGTCACATCGCCCGTGTGTGGCGGAGGCGTTGAAACAACAACGTGGTGAACCGTTGGCCAACGCCGTACGCTCCCTCTGATCAACCAAGGACTCCGTGGGGGGACATCCATGCGCACAACCATGCGCCTTGCCCTGCTCGGCACCGGCGTCGCGCTGGTCGCCACCGCGTTCGGTGCCACCGCCGCCCAGGCGGAGGACGGCGGCAAGGGCGACATCACGATCGACAGGGTCGTCGTCAACGGCGGCAAGCCGGTCGTGGTCGGCACCACCAAGGTGGTGACCGCCAAGGTCTCCGTGACCGCGTCGGACGATTCGGGCATCGCCAGGACCACGTACATCAGCGCCTCCGGACCGAAGCCGAACTACGCGCAGATCTGGTACGACGACGGCGACATCACGTGCGTCAAGGCGAGCGCCACCACGTCGACCTGCACGGGCACGCTGACGTTCGACCCGCAGGCGTCGACCGGCTTCGTCAACAACAAGGCGGCGGCCACCTGGAACCTCGCGACGCTGGTCTCCGCCAACGACTACGACTACATCCACCGGGACGCGGCCACCACGTTCAAGGTGCAGCGCTACTCGAAGCTGACGGTCAACGCCTCGCCGGAGCCGGTGAAGAAGGGCAGGACCATCACGGTCACCGGCAAGCTCTCCCGGGCCAACTGGGAGGACAACAAGTACCACGGCTACACGAACCAGTCGGTGAAGCTGCAGTTCCGCAAGAAGGGCAGCAACACCTACACCACGGTGAAGACGATCAAGTCCGACTCGACGGGCAACCTCAGGACGACTGTCACCGCCTCCACCGACGGCTACTTCCGCTACAGCTTCGCGGGCACGGCGACGACTCCGGCGGTCAACGCGGCCGGCGACTTCGTGGACGTCCAGTAGCCACGTGCCGAGAGCGTTTCCGAGACCTGGTGCCGGGCTCGCGCTCTCGGCTCGGGAAGCGAGGGCACCTGCGCGCCCGCACGGCTGTCGACCTGCGCAGGTCCGCTGAGCTTCGCTCGGCGCGAGAGGCCGGGAGCACCGCTGCCGACCGTGTCCGGCTCATCCGCCGGAACCCGGACCGCGCTCCTTCCGTCTTGCTCCCGACGAGCTGCCCCTCGTGAGGAGAACGCGGCTCCGACCGGAAGTGACGAACGACCTCCGCCCTGGCGCGAGCAACATCTAGCAGAGCTGACAAGAGTTGAGACACATACCACCGCAGAACCTTTCGCGCATACGGGGGAGGACCGCGGTCTCCCCACGGCGTCCGCCACGGGCCGCACTCTGGGCCCTGGCCGCCGTCGTGACCCTCGGGTTCCTCGTCGCGCTGGAGCTCGCCGCGCGCCACTACGGCGCGCCGGGGCCGGTCACCAACCAGGTGCGGGAGGTGATCCACGCCCCCAAGTCGGGTGGCCTGCTGTACGCCGCCATGGCGTTGACGATGGTGGTGCTCACCTGGCGGGAACGGTTCATCGCCGCGGGTACGGCGATCGGCATCGACGTCGCCTTCTTCGCGGTCCGGTGGGCGGTCGACGCCGACACGGCCGGCGGCCACCCCTTCGGCAACGGCGCCCTGTGGGTGATCCTGGGCTGTGCGGTCATCGCGGTCACGCGCCGCACCGGCCGGGAACGCGTCCTGCTGCTGAAGGGCGTCGGCCTGGGGCTGCTGCTGATGGCCGGCCGCAAGACCGGCGACACCTGGCTGCTCATCACCTCGAAGACCCGCCCGGGGGTGCTCGACCAGTACGTGGCCACCGCCGACCACGCGCTGGGCCAACCGTCATGGCTGGTCGGCCGGATCGTGACGGCCACCGGCGCCATCGGCTTCAACTTCCTCGACTTCGTCTACGGCAATCTCGCGGTGGCCGCGGTCATCGCCGCGCTGTACCAGCTGCGCCACGTGGCGGTCGAGCGCCGCTTCCCGCGCCACCACCTGGTGCGCACGTTCCTGGTGATCGGTCTCGTCGGGCCGGCCTTCTACATGATCTACCCGGTGGTCGGACCGATCTTCGCCTACGGCACCGGCATGGAGCACTGGTCGGCGGTCAGCCTGTGGGCGCCGGACATGCCGCCCAGCGAACCCTGGGCCGTGGCCACCCTGTGGCCGCAGACGCCGCCGCCGGTCGGTGCCCCGCACCCCGTCCCGTTCGACGAGATCACCCCGCGGAACTGCATGCCCAGCCTGCACACGGCGTGGGCGGTCGCGATCTTCATCCACTCCCGCAAGGGCCCGCGGCTGCTGCGCTGCGCGGGAACGTTCTGGCTGATCGCCACGCTCTGCGCGACGCTGGGATTCGGCTACCACTACGGCGCGGACCTCATCGCCGGCGTGGTGTTCACGCTCACGATCGAGGCGGCCCTGCGCTCGTACGACCGCGGTTGGGACCGGTCGGGGATCCGGCTGGTCGCCTACGGCGCGGCGGTCTTCACCGCGTTCCTGGTGTCGTACCGCTGGCTGCCCGTGCAGATGGCCGAGTACCCGTGGCTGTCCGGCCCCCTGCTCGTCTCGGCGATGGCCTCGGTCGTCTACGGCTACGCACGGACCACCGCACGGTGGACCCGGAGGACCGCACCGGAGCGGCAGCCCGAACCGCAACCCGAACTGATCTGAAGCACGTTCGCACCCGGAACCCGCCGGCCGGGACAACGAAGAACCCCCGGGTCTCCGGCCCGGGGGTTTCCCGTGGAACGGGTGACGAGGACCGGACTCGCGCTCCCGGCGCGGGACCGGGCGGACGGCGGCGCCTTGGCCGCCGTACCGGGCACGGGCGCCCTCGCCGTCCCGGCCGTTCGGCGGCGGGGGCGCCGTAGAAGTGGTGGTGCTGGACGCCCTGCCCGATGACGGCCTGCTGCACCCGGCCGCTCGCGCTCGCGTCCACGCCGACCGTCACGGAGGCGCCGGGGATCTCGTCGACCGGTGTCGTGCCCGGTGTGCCCGGTGGGTCCGCCGGCGGCCGGCCCGTCCCGGCCGTCACCGCGGCGCCTGGAACGTGCTGTGTTGCTCGCCCTGGCCCTGCATCGCCTGCTGCGCGTGACCGGATGCGGTCGCGTGCACGGTGACCTGCCCGGCGGCCACGCCCCCGGCCGGCATCCGCTCCCGGACGAACGCCACCAGGTCGCGGAGCTGCTCCGCCCGCTCCGGAGCGTCCTCCAGCAGATCAGCGAACCGCGTCCGCCAGGCCGCCGCCTGGCGGGCCGCGGCCATCGCCTGGACCAGTGCGCCACCCCCCCGGCGGCCGCCAACGCGCTGAGCGCTTCCGGGAGCATGACGATCCCTTCGTCGGCAGGGGGCTCCCAGCATGACCGAACACAAGGGTGTCGGAGGCGAACCGCACGGACACCGGAAGCCGCCGGGCCGGACCGCACGTGCGCTTTCCCTCCGGCGGTCAACACCCGGCCCGCTGCCGTGCCGACCGCTGACGGGCAGGGCCCGCTCGTGACGTGCGGGCAGTGCCGCCGCGTCGGTCACCGGCCGACGGGAGGCACCGAGCAGCGGCAGAAGAGGCCGGGGTGCCGTGGGCACGAGGCGGGAGGACCGGATGAGGGCCCGGCTCGGTGCCTGGGCGGCCGCATTCCACGCGCGGTGTCGCCTTCTCGTCTCAACTCGTCCACGGCACGTTCACGTCGGCGAAAGTGGGGTCGGTCGGCCAGCCGCCGACCGACCCCACCAAGACGGGAAATCTGTCATGCCCCGACGCCCGCTGAGCCGTCGCGAGCGGCTCACCCTGATGGGAATCATCCTGGGCAGCCTCGTCTCCGCTCTCACCGGAGCGGTCGCCGGCGAGATCTTCAAGGCGTTGCTGTCGTGAGCGGCCGGACTCCGATGTCCTTCCGTCCGGACATGCCTCCAGTGGTTCGGCCCATGCCACACAGCGCTGCCGAATCCGCGATGCTCCGGACGGCGCGGTGCCCATAGGCAAGGATGCTTTCGATGACCAGTCACAGGAGCGGTTCGCGGCAAGGAAGCCAGCGACGGATTCCGCAGCCCCAAGGCGTGACCCCGGCCCCGCTGCGGGACTTGAAGGACTACGTCTACCAGCTCTACGTGGAGGCCGGGGCGCCGCCGACACAGCGCATGGCGGCTGAGATCGGGAAGGACGACGCACTTCCCGGCAGCCCGTCGAAGGCCACCATCCACCGGATCATCGGCGCCAAGGAACTTCCGACGGGACAGGAGGATGTCGTCTCCGTCGCCATCCTGCTGGCCCGGTGGGCGGGCAGGAACCCGAGCGAGGTGGAGACCCGGGTCCGGCGGATGTGGATCGCCGCCCATCTTGCTCAGCCGTTGGGTACCGCCGTGCCTGATCTCGACCCCTTCGCGCTGGAGGTGCACCGGGCGATCAGCGTGCCCGGTGACGAGCCGCTGCCCAGGCTGCCCGCCTACGTCCCGAGAGATCACGACGCGGCGCTGGGCGAACTGGTGGATCGGGCGATCGGAGGCGAGAGCCTCATGATCACGTTGGTCGGCGAGTCCTCGACCGGAAAGACCCGTGCCTGCTGGGAGGCATTGTGCCGTCTTCCCTCCGGGTGGAGAGTGTGGCACCCCTTCGATCCGACACGTCCGGACGCTGCCCTGGTCCACCTCAAGGAGATCGGGCCACAGACGGTGATCTGGCTGAACGAGGCACAGCACTACCTGCTCGCCCCGGACGCGAGGACCGCCGAGGGCATCACAGCGGGCCTGCGCTCGGTGCTGACCGATCGGCGCCGGCGCCCGGTGCTGGTCCTTGCCACCATCTGGCCCCGCTTCTGGGACCCCCTGACCGCGCCCTCGGCCGCGGGAGCGGACGACCGCTTCGAACAGCAGCGCAAGCTCCTCACCGATCTCGGCCAGTGCATCGTGGTGCCCAAGACGTTCACCGAGAACGACCTGCGTCAGGCACGCCGTAAATCACACGACGACCCGCGGCTCGCCAGTGCCCTGGAGGGAGCGACCGACGGAGAGATCACCCAGTTCCTTGCCGGTGTTCCGGAACTCATGCGGCGTTACCAATGTGCGGCACCCGCAGAGAAGGCACTGATCCATGCCGCCATGGACTGTCGCCGGCTCGGGCACGGCCCCCTGCTGCCGCACGAGCTCCTGGCCGAAGCGGCTGAAGGGTATCTGACGGATCAGGAGATCGGCCTGCGCGGCGGCAACTGGCTGGAGGAGGCTCTGGCGTACTGCGCCATGCCGTGCCACGGGGTCCCCGGCCCGCTGACGCCTGTCGCACCCCGGAGCAATGCGTTCGCCGGAAGGGCATACCGGCTCGCGGACTACCTCGAGCAGGACGGCCGCGTCGAGCGCCGCCTGATGTGCCCGCCGACCTCGTTCTGGGAAGCGGCGATCCGCCACTGTCTCGGCACGGACGACAGTGTCGCGCTGGCGCGCGCCGCGCGGCTGAGGGGACGGCTCCGAGTCGCCGCGGCACTCTACGGAAAGGCGTTGGAGGCCGGGAACACCGAAGTACGGCCCGAGCTGGGCCGTCTCGCCGAAGGCGTGGGGGACCTCGCCAAGGCGAAGGAGTTCTACGAGGCCGCGTGGAAGGAGGATCACCAGGCGCGCTGGGAGCTCGTACGGCTGCGCCAGCTCATGGGCGAACCGGGCAGGGCGGAGGAGCTGGCCCACGTGGCCGCCAACCAAGGGGACAGCTTGTCGCTGACCCGGCTGGCCCGGCTCCGTCAGAAGGCCGGTGATGAGGAGGGCGCACAGCGGTTGACGAGGAATGCCGCTGCCAGGGGGAAGATCAGGACGTATGCGGGACTGGCCCGGTCCAGGGAAGAAGTGGGAGACAGGGACGGCGCCGAGACGCTCGCTTTCCTGGCCCTGGAGATGACGGGCAGCACGTACGCCCTGTCGGAGCTGGTGGGAATGCGGGAGCAGGCCGGTGACGGGAAGGCGGCGGAGCGCCTGGTCCTGGCAGCTGCTGACCGGGGAAAGCTGCGCCCCGCCATCAGGCTGGCCAATGGGCGACGACAGGCCGGGGACAGGCGGGGCGCGGTGCACGTCCTCGACCTGGCCGCCGGCCTGGGCAGCAGGTTCGCCCTGATCGAGCTTGCCCGTCTCAAGCGGAGGTGGGGGGACAGCGAAGGGGCGGAACAGCTCCTGTGCACCGCTGTGGGGCGGGGCAGCGTGTCCGCCCTGACCGAGTTGGCCCGGCTGCGGGAGAGGGCTGGGGACAGGCAGGCCGCGCTCCGGCTGTACCGATCCGCGGCGGAGCGGGGGAGCACGGATGCGCTGGCCCACCTCGCTCTGCTGAAGGAGGAGGAGGGAGCCGGTGAGGAAGCCGAGCGCATGGCGTGCAGCGCAGCGGACGGGGGCAGCACCTTCGCACTGCTGGAGTTGTCGTGGCTGCGTGAGAAGAACAGCGACCACCATGGCGCCGAGCGCCTGGCCCACACCGCTTACCGCGCGGGTAACTCGGGGGCGCTCGTCCTGCTCGCTCGCTTACGGGAGAAGGCCGGGGACGCCTCCGGTGCCGAGGCGCTGGTCCTCCAGGCGGCCGCCGCCGGCGACAGACAGGTGCTCAATGAGTTCGTGGTGCGAAGGGAGAAGAGCGGTGACAGCGAAGGGGCCGAACGCCTGGCCTCGGTCGGAGGCGGTCAGTTGTTGCTGCAACTGGCCCGACGGTGGGAAGCGGACGGCAGGAAACCGGAGGCGGAGCGGCTCTACCGGCGCGCGGCCGAACGGGGACGGCCACAGGCACTGGGGGAATTGGCCCGCCTGAAACAGCAGGCCGGTGACCATGCCGCAGCGGAGGACCATGCCCGCGCTGCGGCACACGCGGGACACGTGGAGGCGCTTTCGAACCTCGCGCGCATGTGTGCCCGAGAGGGACGGCCGGATGACGCCGATCGCCTGTACCACATCGCGATCGACTCGGGTTACGACGGCGCCCTGCCCCATTGGGCGGAACTGCGCAGCCAAGCGGACGTGCGGTGGGAGCAGCTTCCGCGCTACGGCCTCACCGCGGACGGTGACCTGTCGGAACCCTGGTGCTTCGGGCCCTCGGGGGAGCCGAGGTCCTGTCGCAGGGATCAGGAAGAGCTCTGCCGGGAACGCGTCGGTCTCAGGGCCTGCCTCGCGGACATCGACCAGACGGTGGAAGGAGCGTCGAACGACCGGGTCCGTCGATGACCGAGGCGGAAGCCGGGGACGCTCGGGGGTGCGCTGCCCGATCGGACGACGCCACCGCTCCGTGGATCCGGAGCAGTCCGTCAGCCAGTGTGCTTCCGCGAGGTCACGGGCGACATGGTCGGCCGGCGGGACGGGCTCGAAGCGGGGCGTCCGCTCCTGGACAGGCACGGGTTCCCGGTCCGGATCACGGTGGGGCAGTGCCGCATACGGTCGCCCGCGGCGCCGTCGGAGGACCATGGGGCCGAGGACCCCGTTCCCGAAGGGTTCGGCGATGTCGTCCGGGGCGAACCCGACATCCGCCAGGTCCGCCCACCTGCCGGCGCCCTGGCGTTCCCGGGCCGGGCAGTGCCGCAGGCCCTGCACGAACGCGTGGAAGCCCGCATCGCCCAGTACGGTCTCCCAGTACGGTCTCCCGGGAGGCGACGACGGACTTCACCGTCTTGCGCAGCCACCGGCTCGGCGAAGCCGGCGGGCCGCGTCAGCCCGGGCGAGGCCGCCTCGCCCGGGATCATGGATCACACGGGGTGCGGGGAGGCTGCCGTCGTGCCGGTTGTCCCCGTGATCGCCGACCGGAACGCGGTGCCCGTGTCCGGGCCGGGGCCCCGGCGTCACCGCCTGCCGTCGGGCGACGGGCGCGGGTTCCGCCGCGATCAGACTTCCGACTCGGCGGGTTCCGCCGTGACGGCCTCGTCGACCCCCGGCTCGTCGCCGCCGATGACGCCGACGTGCCGCAGCACGACGGCCGACAGGAGCGAGAGCACCAGGGTGCACACCGCGGCGACGAGCATCGCGACGTTCAGCCCGGAGGTGGCCGCCTCCTTGGCCTGGTCGAGCCAGCCGGCGGGCATCCGATGTGCCGACGAGGCCGCGCCGACGAGGCTGTCGCCCGCCACGTCGGCCACCTCGGACGGCGTACCGGCGGGGATCTCGTCGTCGATGCGGTTGCGGTAGACCGCGGTGGCCAGGCTGCCCAGGATCGCCACGCCCAGGGCGAGACCCAGCTCCTGCACGGTCTCCGACATCGCCGAGGCCGAACCGGCCTTCTCCGGCGGCGCGGCTCCGACCACCAGGTCCGTGCCCAGGGCCGCGATCGTCCCGAGTCCGAGGTAGACGAGGCCGAAACCGATCACCATCAGGGCGATGCCGCCCGAGGCGTCCACCTGGGTGAGCAGCACGTATCCGACCATGGACAGCGTCAGGGCGGCGGCCACCACGATCCCCGGCGGCACGCGGCGCGCGACCAGCGGCGCCCCGATCGCGGCCAGGAACATCATCAGCGCGGGCGGCCCCATCCACAGGCCCGCTTCGATGGGGGGCAGTTCCTCCACGAGCTGGAGCTGCTGGGTGATCAGCAGCATCGAGCCGCCGACGCCGACAAGGCCGACGAGCAGGACGCTCAGCGCGGCGCTGAACGTGCGGTCGGTGAAAAGGCGCACGTCCAGCAGCGGGCTCGCCAGCTTGCCCTGACGCCGGACGAACAGCACCGCGAAGACCAGGCCGATCACCGCGGCGACGATCGCGGGAACGCCGAGGCCGTCCTTGGCGAACCGCTTCACCGCGTAGATCACCGGCAGGATCGCGCTCAGCGACAGCGCGACGCTGAGCAGGTCGAACCGGCCGCTCTGCGGCGCACGGTACTCGGGGATCAGGATCGGTGTGGCCACCAGCAGCACGATCGCCACCGGGACCGCGAGGAGGAACGCCGAACCCCACCAGAAGTGGTCCAGCATCGCGCCGCCGACCACCGGCCCGAGCGCCATGCCGAGCGCGAAGCTCGTCGCCCAGACACCGATGGCCAGTGAGCGCTGGCGCTGATCGGTGAACATGTTGCTGATCAGGGCCAGGGTGGACGGCATCAGCGTGGCACCGGCGATCCCCAGGGCCGCGCGCGCGGCGATGAGCATGGCGGCGCTGTCGGAGCAGGCGGCCAGCACGGAGACGGCCCCGAAGGCGGCGGCCCCGATCATCAGCAGCTTGCGGCGGCCGATCCGGTCACCCAGCGTGCCCATGGTGATCAGGAAGCCGGCGATCAGGAAGCCGTAGGCGTCCATGATCCATAGCTCTTCGGTGCCGCTCGGGTGCAGGTCCTCCGCCAGGGAGGGGAGGGCGAGGTACAGCACGGTGACGTCGAGGCCCAGCAGCACGGTGGGCAACGAGAGGACGGCCAGGCCTCCCCACTCCCGGGCACCGGCCCTGCGTACGGTCGTTGTGCTCATGGCACTCCCCTGCGTTTCGAGTCCGAGAACGTGCCCCGCCACACTGCCGACCGTCACGCACGATTTCCTGAGGGTCACCCGGCGCTACACTGCGGCCATGCGCTACGGGGTGCTCGGCCCGCTGGCCGTCTGGGACGCCGAGGGGCGGCCCGTCAAGGTCCCCGAAGCGAAAGTGCGCGCCCTGCTGGCGAACCTGCTGATCCACGGGGGCGGACCGGTTCCGGCGGACCGTCTGATCGAGGACCTGTGGGCGGGCAGCCCACCGGGCGGGTCGGTCAACACGCTGCAGACCAAGATCTCCCAACTGCGCCGCGTGCTGGGCCGGGAGCAGGTGGTCCGCGAGCCCGCCGGCTACCGGTTGCTGCTCGCGGACGACGGGGTCGACGCGCTGCGGTTCCAGGAACTGGCCGAGCGCGCCCGCGCCCACGAGGAACCGGCGGTGAGGGGGAGGCTGTTCGCCGACGCGCTCGCGCTGTGGCGGGGCCCGGCCTACGCCGACGTGGCCGAGTCCCTGTTCGCCCGCAGTGAGATCGCCCGGCTGGAGGAGCTGCGCCTGACCGTCGTCGAGGACCAGGCCGAGGTGCGGCTGACGCTGGGTGAACACACGGCGCTGGCGGCGGAGTTGGGGGAGCTGGTGGCGCGGCATCCGCTGCGCGAACGACTGCGCACGGCCCATATGCGCGCGCTGTACCGGGCCGGGCGGCAGGGCGACGCGCTGCAGAGCTTCCACGAGCTGCGGCGTCAGCTGGCGGAGGAGCTGGGGGTGTCCCCCGGACCGGGGATCTCCGCGCTGCACGAGGCGATCCTGCGCCAGGAACCGCAGCTGGCCACGCCCGCCGTCGGGTCACTGTCGTGCCGTACCAACCTGCCCACGCCACTGACCCCGTTGATCGGCCGGCGGAAGGCGGTCGACCAGGTGCGAGCACGGCTGAGCTCCGACGCGGACACCCGCCTCGTCACCCTCACCGGTCTCGGCGGAGTGGGGAAGACGCGACTGGCGATCGCCGCGGCACGCGACATGACCGAACGGTTCGCCGACGGCGTGTGGTGGGTGGAACTGGCCGGTCTGGGTGCCGCGTCGACCCCGGACGACATCGCCGAGCGGGTCATCACGACGCTGGGCCTGTGCGACACCGCGGCGACGGAGCCGGACCTGGACGACCTGGTGGGCTGGCTGTGCCAGGCGGTGGCCGACAAGCACCTGCTGATCCTGCTGGACAACTGTGAGCACCTCGTCGAGCCGGTCGCCGTGCTCGCCGGAGCCGTGCTGTCGGCGGTGCCCGCGGGGCACCTGCTGGTCACCAGCCAGGAAGTCCTCGACATCCCTGGCGAGGTGGTGCATCCGGTGCCTCCGCTGGCGTTGCCGGAGCACACCGATCCGGATGCGGTCGCCCGGTCCAGCGCCGTCGAACTGTTCGTGGAGCGGGCGGCGGCAGCGGCGCCCGGCTTCGTCCTCGACGCGGACAACGCGGCGGCTGTTTCCGCCATCTGCCGTCGCCTCGACGGTATCCCGCTCGCGCTGGAACTCGTGGCGTCCCGGCTGCGGACGCTGAGCCCGGACGAGCTCGCCGCCTGCCTGAGCGACCGGTTCGCCCCGCCCGAGGTCCGGGTGCGCGGGCTTCCGGTCCGGCAGCAGACGCTGCGGGGCATGCTCGACTGGAGCTGGCAGCTGCTGACCGCGGACGAGCGGACCGTGCTGCGGCGCCTCGCCGTGCACGCGGACGGCTGCACCCTGCCGTCCGCCGAGGCGGTCTGCGCCGACCGGGACCTGGACGCCGAGCGGGTGCCCGACCTGCTGTCCCGGCTGGTGGACCGCTCGCTGGTGGTCCGTGAGGCGAACCGGTTCCGGCTGCTCGAATCGGTGGCCGCCTACTGCGCCGAACGGCTGGCGGAGGCGGGCGAGGAGGCTGCCGTCCGGGCGCGGTTCGTACGCTGCTACACCGAGTTGGCCGAGCGGGAGGGCGAGCGGCTGCGCGGCCCGGACCAGCGGCGCTGCCTGGAGCGCCTGGACGCGGAGACCGTCAACCTGCGCCGCGCCCTCGACCTCGCGGTCGCCGAGGACGCCGCAGGACACGCGGTGCGGCTGGTGAACGCGCTGACGTGGTACTGGTTCCTGCGCGGGCGGCTCACCGAGGCCCGCAGGTCGCTCCAGACGGCGTTGGCCGCCGCCGGCGAGACCGACCCGGCCGCGTGCCTGACGGCGCGGGCCTGGCTGGCCGGCATCGAGCTGCGCACGTCGTCGGCCGGCGCGACACCGGTCCCGGCGGATGAGGACCCGACGGCCGGTGTCGACGATCCTGTGCTGCGGGCCCGGTTGCAGTGGTTCGTCGGCACCGGTCTGACCGGCCACGGCCACCACCGGGAGGGGCGGCAGCTGCTGGAGGCGAGCCTGGCCGGTGCGCGCACCGCCCGAGACCGCTGGGGCGAGGCCGCGGCGCTGGTCGAGCTCGCGCGCCACGTCCCGGCCCAGGGCGAATCCCACGCGGAACTGGGCGCCGCGCTGTTCCATGAGGTCGGCGACCCCTGGGGCCGGCTCCGGGCCAACCGGTCCCTGGCGCTCGTGGCCGAACGCGACGGTGACCGCGCGCGGGCGGAGCGGCTGCACCGGGAAGGTCTCCCGATGGCCGAGGAACTCGGGCTGTGGACCGAGGTCGTCGAGGCACTGACCTGGCTCGGCAGGACCGCCCTGGCGGACGGCCACGCCCGGCGGGCGACGGAACTGTACGAGCGCGCGCTGTCCGTGTCGGCCGAACGGGCCTACAGCCGGGGTGAGATCCGTGCCGAGATCGGCCTGGGGCTCGCCGCACGCCTCCGCGGCGACCGGGAGGCCGCCAAGCGCCACCTGAACCGGGCGCTGGCCAAGAGCCGTTCACCGGGCCACGACGCCGGTGCCGCGGCCGCGCCGGCGGAACCGGACCTCGTCCCCCGGGCATGACCGGGTTCGTGCGCCGCCCTTTCGCCGGGGAGGGACGTCCGCTCCTCACGGGCGGCCTGCCCGTCACCGGTGGCCCGTCCGCCGCTGATGCCCGCCCGGGGTGCCGTGCGCGGGTCCGTCCGGGCGCTGCAGGCAGACGTCGGGGATGCCGTCGGCGTCCTCGCCGCGGTTCTCCGCCTCCCACAGCCTGCGGTAGATGCGGTCACGACGTTTGACCAGCAGCGCGGCCACGCCTGCGGCGAGCAGCGAGCCCAGCAGGACCGCGGCCTTGACCCGCCCGGCGGCTGCCGGGTCGGGGAAGGACACCTCGGTGATCAGGAGGGCGACCGTGAAGCCGATACCGGACAGCACCGCGAGGGCGAGGACGTCGGCCCAGGCCAGGTCGGGGTTGAGCCGGGCGCGGGTGAACCGGACGGCGAGGTGGGTTCCGACGAAGATCCCCACCGACTTGCCGATGACCAGTCCCAGCAGCACGCCCAGTGGCTCCGGGCGGGTGAACAACTCGCCCAGCACGGGGGGCGAGATGCTCACTCCGGCGGCGAACAGGGCGAACAGCGGCACGGCGAAGCCGGCGGACACGGGCCGCAGCAGGTACTCGGCGCGTTCCCCGGGCGAGGCGTCCTCCCCCGCTTCCCGGTCCCGGACGCAGCGCAGGACCAGGCCCATGGCCACCCCGGACACGGTGGCGTGCACCCCGCCGTTGTACGTCAGCGCCCAGATGACCACGCCCAGCGGCACGTACCACCACCAGCCGCGCACCCGGAACCGCTGCAACAGGTGGAACACCACCAGCCCGGCGAAGGCTCCCCCGAGCGCGACCGGCTGCAGACCACCGGAGAAGAACACCGCCACGACCAGGATCGCGCCCAGGTCGTCGACGACCGCCAGGGTCAGCAGGAAGGCCCGCAGAGCGGTGGGCAGGTGAGTGCTGAGCACGGCGAGCACCGCCAGGGCGAAGGCGATGTCGGTGGCCATCGGCACGGCCCAGCCTCCCGCGTACCCGCCGCCGGCCGTGACCGCGGCCAGGTAGATCGCCGCGGGTACCACCATGCCGCAGACCGCGGCGACGATCGGCAGGACCGCCATGGCCGGGGTACTCAGCCCGCCGGCCACGAGTTCGCGCTTGAGCTCGATCCCGGCGACCAGGAAGAAGACGGTGAGCAGCCCGTCGGCGGTCCAGTGCTGCACCGACAGATCCAGCCCCAGCGCGGGTACGCCGAAGTGGACGCCACGCAGCGACTCGTAGCTTCCGCTCCACGGGGTGTTCGCCCACACCAGCGCCACCACCGCGGCGCCCAGCAGCACCAGGCCGCCGACCGTCTCCGTCCGCAGCGCCCGGGCCACCTGCACGCGTTCGGACCAGGGCAGCAGCCCGAGGAAGACCGAACGCTCACGCGGTGCAGCACACAAGGAGGAACCTCCGGGGTATCGCCGCATGGCCACAAGAGTCCGCTTTGCGGGCTTTCCGGCGCGTTCCTCACACGCTATCGCGGCAGCATCCCCGGCCCGTGCACCTGCCCCGGGCGCATCCGGACGCCGTCCGCCCGGGGTCCCCGGCCGTCGCCGGACCCGCCGGACGGAGCCGGCTCGGGCGCGAAGGACACGCGCCGTTCACGTCGCCATGGACGCGGACGCGGCCATGAGCCGAGCGGCTGACGACGCGCTGGTCAGCGGCGGAACCACGAGGAGATCCCAACGGCCCGCGGTGTAGGACTGCAGCAGGATCCTGTGCGGATTCAGCGTGACGGCGAACCGGTCGACCGTCACCTCGTGATCGTTCACGACGACCACACCGCGTGGGACGAGCAACCAGTGGCGGGGGTTGACGGCGACGTGGGTGAGCCGGCCCCACAGCGGGTCGATCACGTCGGCCAGTTCGCCGAGCTCGCGCGCCAGGTCGCGGGTGCGGGGCCACCAAGCGCCGTCCGGCCGCCGGAAACGGCTGGCGGATCCGAGGACGAGGCGCGCGGACCGCGGCCGGAAGGGTGCCGCGTGCGGACGGAGCTGGGTCGTGCCCAAGGTCATGATGACGAGCCTGACTGCGGGCCTCCGTCGACAGGCGGAGCGCCCGGCGGTGTTTCACCGGGGACGGGACCGGCGGCGGCGCCGGCCCGCGAAAGCCCTCGGTACCCCCAGGCTACTCCCCGAAGTGCCCTGACAAGAGGCACCTGCTCATCGGCTGGACTCCAGCCATGAGCGGGCCGGCTCCTCCGCACGGGTCGTGTCCACGGTGAGTATGAGACGGGTCCCGCCTTCGTCGCCCGCGGGGAAGCTGCGCTGCTCGGTCGTGGCGAAGCTGCGGCGGAGGACCTCCGCCACTCGCCGGGCGACCTCGGGTGACGCGGCGACGACCTGTACTTCGGCGTACCCGGCGGGGGGTGCTTCCTGGGACGTCATGACGACCTCGCTGTGCGGCAGGGACGGAGCGCCGGTCACTCTACTCCGCCGTGCCTCTCGGAGACCCGGCCACAAGGTGTGGCACGCCGTGCCACGCCCGAGCGGCCGGGACAGCACCGAACGCGTCGCCCGGGGAGCCGGAGTGCCGCGACCGCCGGGCGTACGGCCCGCTCGACCGCCGGGCGTACGGCCCGCTCGGACGCCGCGAGGAGTAGGCTGGAAGAACCGAGGACATTCCGAGCACGGGCATTCGCGCCTGTGCCGTTTTCGGTGATCGAATACGCCGGGCCGGCTCCGGCCCGCCCGGGGCAGGGTCCGCGTCATGACTGCGACCGTCTTCCGCCCGACGACATCCGAAGGCCGACGCCCCACGTCTCCCGTGCGTCTGTCGCTCGCTCCCGCCGGCTCCGCACCACTCCTGCTGGACGGCGCCTGGTGGCCGCGCTCGCGCGATCTCACCGCCGAACTGCCCGCCCTGGCGTCCGTTCTCGATCCGCTGTGGGGACGGATCACCCGGGTCACGGTGAATCCCGCCCAGTGGCCGGTCGTCCCGCGCAAGGTGCCCGTCGCCGGGCACGTGGTGAAGGTGGGCTGGTTCCGCTCCGAGCAGGACGCGCACGAACTCCTGCTGCTCTCCTACCACGTGGGCCGCTGGAACCTGCTGGTGGTTCCCCCGCGGACGCCTCCCGCCGTGGCCGCCTGGCTGATGGCCGCCGCGAGCGACCCGCGCCGCACCGTGACCGCGAGCCGCCTGATGGCGGATGCCGCGCACCTGACGGCGACCGCCGAGGCCGACCGCACCGGGGAAGCGGTCTGGGAGTCCGAAGGGGGGCACGATGCCGGTGCTTCCGTCATTCCTCCGCGGGGCCGAGTGGTCATCGCAGCGCCGACGGACCGGCCGGAGAGGGCGTGAGGACGATGGACATCCTCGTGACGGTGATCGTGCTGCTGGCGGTGATCGCGGCAGGCGTGTTCCTCATCCACCGGCTCAACTCGCAGCACGGCGACAGGGCCGCCGCCTTCCACTACGGTCGCGACGGTGTGGCCGCACCGGGTCAGAAACCCGCTGACGGAAAGGCCGCACGCCGCCGGGCCGCCGCGGCGAGCGGCGCCGGCGAGCACCGGGACCACCGTGACGGCGGGCGCGGACGGCTGCGCCCTCGACGCCGTACCCACGGGTAGCCCGCGCGGATCCTGGTCCGGCTCGCCGTGCGGAGTGCCTCCGAGGGACCCGCCGAACGAGGAGTCATGCCCCCTGCACAGTTCAGTGTCCGGCACCAGAACTGCGGATCCCCCGACGCGATCACCGTCGTGGGCGACACCGACCTGACCACGGCGCCGCTCGTGCGTACCGTGCCGGCCCGGTGCCTGCACGGCCTCACCCGCACCGTCGACGTCGACCTCACGGCGGCCGGCTTCTGTGACGTCGGCGGACTGAACGTCTTCCTCGCGGCCCCGGAGACCATCGGGCGGACCGGAGCGCTCCTGCGCCTGCACGGCCCGCCGCATTCTTCGGTCCGTGTCATCGAGACCACCGGCTCCGACCTCCTGCTGCGCTCCCCGCGCCCCGCCGGTGAGGCGCGGGGAGAAGTCCTCACCGCCCACGCCGGCCGAGCTGGAGCGGCACACCGGCCGCGACCGGGCACCCGGCGCAGGACACTAGGCCCGGACGCGGGTCCGCCGGAGCGGTTCGCCGGCGCGGTGGAGGCTGGTGAGTGCCAGCCGGTAGGAGGCGATCAGGCCCGTCTCCGCGTAGTCGACGCCCAGGTCACGGCAGTACCGCCGGACGATGGTGCGGGCCTTGCGCAGGTTGGGGCTGGGCATGCTCGGGAACAGGTGGTGCTCGATCTGGTGGTTCAGGCCGCCGAGCGCGAGATCGGTGAACCGGCCACCGTTGACGTTGCGCGAGGTGAGCACCTGGCGGCGGAGGAAGTCCGGGCGGTCGTCGGCCGACAGGATCGGCATGCCCTTGTGGTTGGGCGCGAACACGGAACCGAGGTAGACGCCGAACAGGCACTGGTGGACGGCGAGGAAGGCGAACGCCATGCCGGGCGGCAGTACCCAGAACAGGGCGGTCAGGTAGACCGCGCAGTGCGCGAACAGCAGGGTGCCGTCGAGCGCCCGGTGCTTGAGCCGGCGGTTGGCGATCGCCCTGCCGCTCGCCACGTGCAGGTTGAAGCCCTCCAGCGTGAGCAGCGGGAAGAACAGGAACGCCTGCCAGCGGCCGATCAGGCGGGGCAGTCCGGTGGCGGCGCGGGCCTGGTCCTGGGACCAGACGAGCAGGTCGGGTTCGATGTCGGGGTCGAGGTCCTCGGTGTTGGGGTTGGCGTGGTGACGGGTGTGCTTGTCCTGCCACCAGCCGTACCCCATGCCGATCGATGCGCCGGCGATCCGCCCGGACACCTCGCTGGCACGGCGCCTGCGGAATACCTGCCGGTGGGCCACGTCATGGGCGACCAGGGCCACTTGCCCGTACATGACGGCCATGAAGGCGGCGACCGCCAGCGTCCACCACGAGGGGCCGACGAGGACGAACGCGATCCATCCGGTGACGTAGAGCGCGGTCACCGTGGTGATCCGTAACGTGTAGTAGCCGGGGCGGCGCCCCAGCAGTCCGGCGTCCGCGATCTCCCTCGACAGCCGGGCGAAGTCGCTGCCGGGGGTGTCGGAACGCGGGGCGGGGGTGGTGACAGTGGTCATGACGGTGAAACTCTCTGCGAAGCGGGCGGGTGGCTCGGAGCGGCCCCTGGGCGAGGCAGGCGCTGGGACGGGCGCGTACGCGGACGTGCCCACGGCGGCGCCCCACCCCCGAGGGGCACGAGTCCCCCGCCCGGTGGGTGTCACACGGCCGTGCGGGCCCGTCGTCCGCGTCGGGAACGGTTTTCAGCCTCCCCCGTGGGTGTCGGGCGCGCGGTCGTCCAGCGCGGCGGCCATGAGGGACACGGCGGCTTCCTCCGTCGCGTCCGGTGGGACGACGAGCAGGTCCCAGCGGCCGTGGCCGGGGGAGAGCAGGACGACGGTGTCCGGGGCGTGCGGCGCGGCGGCCTTGTGCAGGCGTACGACCTGGTTGGCGACGAGCAGGCGCCCTGGTGCCACTGACCAGGCGGTGGCGTTCACGGTGACGCCGGTGATGTCGCCCCACGCGATCGGCAGCGCGGCGAGCAGCTGCGGGAGCTGAGCCATGAGGTCGCGGGAGTGCGGCCACCACACTCCGTCGATCCGGCGCGGCAGCACGTCGCGGGGCGCGAGACGCAGGCGGAGGAGGGGGAGGGGCAGGGCGGACGGTGCGGCCCGAGCTGTGGTGAGCACGTGAGGTCTCTCTGACGAGGTGGGGTGCCAGGCGGTTCGGCAGGGCGAGGGGGGCCGCCCGGTGAGGGTGATGATCGGTCGGGGTGGTCCGGTCGGGTACGGCGGGCGGTGAGGCGGTCCGGTGCGGGCCGGCGGACGTCGGACACCCGGCCGCGGCGTTCGAGGACGCGGATCACGGCGGCCG
>NZ_JAPSKQ010000064.1:30720-32857 GCF_031181555.1 Streptomyces sp.
GCGACTTGGCTTGCCGGGCCGACCTGCGACGGAGAAGCACTGGTCCCCGGTGGGCCGGCGGCTCGTTCCCCGGTGTTCCCCGTGGTTCCCCGCACGATCCGGCACGCGTCCGGCACGGCCTCTTCGTCCCGAGCCACGGCAGGAGGGTCGTTGAGGTGTCCTCTGCCGACCGGCCGTGGTGCCGGGGTCGATGCCGGCCGGCTGCGGTCACGGTGGTTGCTGTACTTTCGTGCTGCACGGAGGCGCGATCAGCTTGGGGGGACCGTGGCGGCGCTGGGCTTCTTCCTCGTTACGCTGCCGTGCCTGGCCATCGTCTGCTTCGTCTGCTTCGCCGCTTGCCGTGCCCAGCGACACCAAGCGTTCAAGATCTCGGCCTATGTGTTCCTGTCCGCTGGTCTCCTCTGCGCGCTCACCCCGGTCGGAGTGCTGATGTGGGCCTCCACGTATCTGTAAGTGCGCCCGGATGCGCGACGTCGTCAGTTCCCGTCCAGCAGCACCAGTGTGGAAGATCGCGTACGCGGACGGGTGCTGACCCCGCAAGACGGCGACCTGCACGGTTCCGGGACGCTCACCGGTGTTCCCCGCTGTTCCCCGTCGGCCGCTGCTCGATCGGGCACGCCGGGGACACGCTCAGCCTTCGCCGTCACCGGGTGCCGTGAGGTCCACCCATATCCACGGCGTGTGGTGCCACGTGCGCGTTTCGCCCATGACGAGGTCAGTGGTCATCACGGTCAGACGCGCGGTCCGAGAAACAGGCCACCGCTTGCGTCGATGACCTGCCCGGTGATCCAGCGCGCCGCGTCGGAGGCGAGGAACGCGACTACGTCGGCGACATCGTCGGGCCTGCCCAGCCGGTCGAGCGCCGTCGTGCCGGCGATGAGTTCCGCCAGGCCGGGTGCTTCGAAGAACGCTCCGTTGGCCGCGGTCCGAGTGGCGCCGGGGGCGACCGCGTTCACCGTGATTCCCCGCACTCCGAGCTCGTTGGCCAAGGTCATGCTCATCGTCTCGACCGCTCCCTTCGTCATGGCGAAGGAGGTCTGGGAGGGGTTGGCCATCCGGGTCGCCACGGAGGAGATCGTAATGATGCGGCCACCGTCGCGGAGCGAGCGCAGTGCTCGCTGGATGATGAAGTACGGCGCTCGCACGTTCACCGCGAAGAGGTGGTCGAACTCCTTGCGCGTCGTGGCCCCGAGAGGGCCGGCGGGCGCAGCCGCCGCGTTGTTGACGAGGATGTCGAGCGGCCGCCCGGCCAGTGCGGCCTCGACTCCCGCGAAGAGTGTGTCGACGTCGTCCTCCACACCCAGTTCCGCTCGGACGGTGACCGCGGTTCCACCGGCCCGCCCGATCTCGTCGGCCGTCGCGGCCGCACCGACCTCGTCCGCGCCGAAGTGCACGAGGACGGCGGCCCCGTTCGCCGCCAACCGGACCGCGATCGCCCGGCCTATGCCGCGCGACGCGCCGGTCACCAGAGCCGTCCTGCCGGCCAGGTCGTTCACACCGCTCATGCCCCACCCCACACCCTTGTGAGTGACTACCAATCTGGTAGTCACTATCAATAAGGTAGGGTCTACCATATGACGGGTCGGCACTCAACACTGCGAGCACAACGGCGAGCGGAGACGCAGCGCATGATCCAGGCGCTCGCGGTACGACTGTTCACCGAGCGCGGATACGACGCCACGACCGTGACCGACATCGCCGAAGCCGCAGGCGTGTCGCCCATGACCGTGTACCGGCACTTCCCCACGAAGGAAGACCTGGTGCTCGTCGACCAGAACGGCCCGCTCGTCGCTGAGCGGATCGCCGCTTCGTCCGCCGCGCAGCCCCTGGTCCGCCGTATCGGCGGTGCGCTCGTCGACGGGGCCGCGACGTTGACCAGCGGCGGCCGCCCGGACGACCCCACGGCGGGCGAGGAGTTCCTGCTCGCCCGCCTCCGGCTCATGATCTCGACGCCGGCCCTGCGCGCCAGGCACCTGGACAACCACTACGCCCTTCAGCAGGCGATCGTCGACGCCCTCGGGGACGATGCCACCGATCCCGACGCGGCGTTCCGCGCCCGAGCGGCGGCCGGCGCCTGCCTGGCCGCCATGCACACGGCACTGGTGCGCTGGGCCGAGGACGACGGACGGACCGAGCT
>NZ_JAPSKQ010000065.1:0-27955 GCF_031181555.1 Streptomyces sp.
CGGCCCCGTGTGCGACGAGACGGGCGCGGCGAGGTGGGTGGCCGAGCAGCAGCGCGGCCGGGAGACCGGCGACCGCCTCGCCTTCGCCGTGGAGGAGGCGCGGGCCCCCGGCGCCGGCATCCGGCCGGCGGGCCACGTCGCTCTCAAGCGTCCTGCCCCGGAGTCCGGTTCGGCCGAGGTCGGTTACTGGACCGCCGCCCACGCGCGGGGCCGGGCGGTGGCCCCGCGGGCGTTGCGGGCCCTGACCCACGGGGCCTTCACCGCCTTCGCCCACGAGGGCCCGGCCCGCCCGGAGCTGCTGCACCAGGCCGGCGACACGGCCTCCTGCCGCGTCGCCGGGAAGTGCGGCTTCGCACTCGTCGGCCTGCTTCCCGCCGCCCCGCCGGCCTCTCCCCGGGAGGGCCGTCTGCACGTACGGGAGGCGGCCGCCGCCGGGTGACCGCAACCGGAACACCCGTTCCCCTCGTCCTCACCGGCAACATCAACCACGAGGCCACCGACGGCGGTCGGCGGGTGAGGGGGCCCGGGATGGAACGCAGGGAGCCGCAGGAGCCGACGGCCGGAGGGGACGGGGACCGCCTGCCGGAGCCGGCCGACGCGAGCGCTCCCGAGGACACCGACGGCGGGGCGCCCCCGCAGGAGCGGTCCGGCGGCGACTCATCCGGAGCCCCCGGATCACCGGGAGCCCCCGACTCGTCCGAAGCCCCTGAGGCGCCGGGAGCCCTGGAATCTCCGGAAGCCTCCGACCCACCCGGCGGGAAACGCCGTGGGCCCTGGGCCCGCCGGCTCAGGCGCACCGCCCTCGCCCTCGTCCTCGTGCTTCTCGTCCCCCTCCTCGCCGCCGAGACGGCCCTGCGGATCAACTACACGGGCGATCCGGCGGACGGCACGTACACCCGCGGCCGCGACGCCGTCTGGCTCGGCCACGCCTGGGTCGACGGGCGGAAGAAGGACGCCGACATCGACGCGCTCGCCCGCCGTCTGAAAGGCACCGGCATCCGGGACCTCTACGTGCACTCCGGCCCGCTGGAGCACGACGGCACCCTGCCGGAGTCGGCCTACCCGCGCGCCCGCTGGCTGATCGAGTCCGTGCACCGGGAGCTGCCCGGCGTCCGGGTCCAGGCCTGGCTCGGTGACATCCTCGCCCCCGAGCACCCCGAGGCCCTGCACCTGGAGCGGGCCGAGTCCCGGGCCGCCATCCTCCGCTCGACCCGGCAGATCCTCGACACCGGCTACGACGGCGTCCACTTCGATCTCGAGCCCCTGCACTCCGGCGACGGCGACTACCTGAAGCTCCTCGACGCCCTGCACGAGGAGACGAGCTCCCGCGACGTCCCCCTGTCCGTCGCCGCCCACCAGATCGACCCGCTCCCGGGCTTCCACTCCTTCTGGGGGACGCTCACCGGCCACCCCAAGTGGTGGTCCCAGGAGTTCTTCGGGCAGGTCGCCCGCCGCGTCGACCAGATCGCCGTGATGTCGTACGACACCATGCAGCCGCTGGAGGGCACCTACGGCGGTTACGTCGCCCAGCAGACCGCCCTCGCCCTGGAGGTCACCCCGCCCTCCACCGACCTGCTGATGGGCCTGCCCTTCTTCAAGGAGAACCGCTTCGGCCACTGGGCCCACGCCGAGACCGTCCCCGCCGCCGTCCGCGGTGTCCGCCTCGGCCTGTCCCGCACCGACGCCGACCGCCCCCGCTTCGGCGTGGCCCTGTACGTCGACTTCGCGGCGACGGAGGCGGACTGGGCGGCGTACCGGGAGGGCTGGGTGAACGAGCCGTGACCGGCGCGGCGCTCAGCCCGCCGAGGAGCGCCTGCCGATCTTCGAGCCCAGCCACACCAGCGGGTCGTACTTCCGGTCGACCGTCCGCTCCTTCAGCGGGATCAGCGCGTTGTCCGTGATCTTGATCCCCTCGGGACAGACCTCCGTGCAGCACTTGGTGATGTTGCAGTAGCCGAGGCCGTGCTCGTCCTGGGCCGTGCGCCTGCGGTCCAGGCCGGCCTCCTCGGCCGCGTCCAGCGGGTGCATGTCCAGCTCCGCCACCCGCATCAGGAACCGCGGCCCCGCGAACGCCGGCTTGTTCTCCTCGTGGTCGCGGACCACATGGCAGGTGTCCTGGCACAGGAAGCACTCGATGCACTTGCGGAACTCCTGCGAGCGGTCCACGTCCTCCTGCATCATCCGGTACTCGCCCGGACCGAGTCCTTCCGGCGGCACGAAGGCCGGGACCTGCCGGGCCTTGGTGTAGTTGAAGCCGACGTCCGTCACCAGGTCGCGGATCACCGGGAAGGCCCGCAGCGGGGTCACGGTGATCGTCTCGTCCCGGTCGAACACCGACATGCGGGTCATGCACATCAGCCGGGGACGCCCGTTGACCTCCGCCGAACACGAACCGCACTTGCCGGCCTTGCAGTTCCAGCGCACGGCGAGGTCGGGGGCCTGGGTGGCCTGGAGGCGGTGGATGATGTCGAGGACCACCTCGCCGTCGTTCACCTCGACCGCGAAGTCCTCCAGGCCGCCGCCTTCGACGTCCCCGCGCCACACCTTGAAGCGGGCCTCGTAGCTGCTCACTCGTACAGCTCCTCTTCGGCGAGGTACTTGACCAGCTCCTCCTTCTCGAAGAGGGCGAGCAGGTCGGGGCGGATGGGTTCGGTGGTCTCGCGGGCGAGGGTGATCTGGCCGCGCACCGGATCGGTGGCCGCGAGGCCGCCCGTGGGGTCGGTGAGGGCGCACAGCAGGTTGACGTTGCGCCATGCGCGGTCCATCGCCGCGTGGTCCTCGCGGGTGTGCCCGCCGCGCGACTCGGTGCGCTCCAGCGCGGCCCGCGCCACGCACTCGCTGACCAGCAGCATGTTCCTGAGGTCGAGGGCGAGGTGCCAGCCCGGGTTGAACTGCCGGTGCCCCTCGACCCCGGCCCGGCGCGCCCGCACCCGCAGCTCGCCCAGCTTCTCCAGCGCCTGCTTCATCTCGGGCTCGCGGCGGATGATGCCGACCAGGTCGTTCATCGTCTGCTGGAGTTCCTGGTGCAGGGTGTACGGGTTCTCCGGCGGCCCCTCGGCCGGTTCCCCGCTCTCCGCCGAGAACGGCCGCAGCGCCTCCGCGGCGGCGGCGTCGATCTGGGCGTCGTCCACCCGGGGCCGCGCGGCCGCCCGCCCGCTCGCGTACTCGGCCGCGTGCCAGCCGGCCCGGCGCCCGAACACCAGCAGGTCGGACAGGGAGTTGCCACCGAGCCGGTTGGAGCCGTGCATCCCGCCGGCCACCTCACCGGCCGCGAAGAGCCCGGGCACCCCGCGTGCCGCCGCCGAGTCGGAGTCGACGGCGATGCCGCCCATCACGTAGTGGCAGGTCGGCCCGACCTCCATCGGTTCCGCGGTGATGTCGACGTCCGCCAGCTCCTTGAACTGGTGGTACATCGACGGCAGCCGCCGCTTGATCACCTCGGCCGGCATCCGCGTGGACACGTCCAGGAAGACACCGCCGTGCGGGGAGCCGCGGCCCGCCTTCACCTCGGCGTTGATCGCGCGGGCCACCTCGTCGCGGGGGAGCAGCTCGGGCGGGCGCCGGTTGTGGTCCGGGTCGTCGTACCAGCGGTCGGCCTCCTCCTCGGACTCGGCGTACTTGTCCTTGAAGACGTCCGGGACGTAGTCGAACATGAACCGCCTGCCCCCGGAGTCGCGCAGCACCCCGCCGTCGCCGCGCACCGACTCGGTGACCAGGATCCCCTTCACCGACGGCGGCCAGACCATCCCCGTCGGGTGGAACTGCACGAACTCCATGTTCAGCAGCGGAGCCCCGGCCAGCAGCGCCAGCGCGTGACCGTCGCCGGTGTACTCCCACGAGTTCGACGTCACCTTGAACGACTTGCCGATGCCGCCGGTGGCGATCACCACGGCGGGCGCCTCCAGCACGAAGAAGCGCCCGGACTCGCGCTCGTAGCCGAAGACCCCGGACACCCGCTCGCCGTCCTTGAGCACCCGGGTGACCGTGCACTCCTGGAAGACCTTCAGCCGCGCCTCGTAGTCCCCGGTCTCCCGGAAGTCCTCCTGCTGGAGCGCGACGATCTTCTGCTGGAGGGTGCGGATCAGTTCGAGGCCGGTGCGGTCGCCGACGTGCGCGAGGCGCGGGTACTCGTGGCCGCCGAAGTTGCGCTGCGAGATCCGGCCGTCCTTCGTCCGGTCGAACAGCGCGCCCCAGGTCTCCAGCTCCCACACCCGCTGCGGCGCCTCCTGGGCGTGCAGCTCGGCCATCCGCCACTGGTTGAGGAACTTCCCGCCGCGCATGGTGTCGCGGAAGTGGACCTGCCAGTTGTCCCCGGCGTTGACGTTGCCCATCGCCGCCGCGATGCCGCCCTCGGCCATCACCGTGTGCGCCTTGCCGAACAGCGACTTGCAGATCACGGCCGTACGGGCGCCCCGTTCGCGGGCCTCGATGGCGGCGCGCAGTCCGGCGCCGCCCGCGCCGACCACGACGACGTCCCATTCCTGCCGGTCGACCATGGTCATCTCAAAGGCCCCAGTCGTCGAAACTCATCACGGAACTCATCAGAAGAAGCGCGGATCGTCGAAGGCGCCGGACGCGACGAGGTACACGTAGAGGTCGGCGAGCGCCACGCTCAGCAGCGACGCCCAGGCGAGCTGCATGTGCCGGGCGTTCAGCCGGCTCACCCACTGCCACATCCGGTAGCGCACCGGATGCCGGGAGAAGTGCTTGAGCTTCCCGCCGACGATGTGCCGGCAGGAGTGGCAGGAGAGGGTGTACGCCCAGATCAGCACGATGTTGACCAGGAACACCAGGGTGCCCAGGCCCATGTGGCCCCAGTCGTAGCGCTCGTCGCGGAAGGCGAGCACGGTGTCGTAGGTCAGGATGACGGCGACCGGGACGGCCGCGTAGAAGAAGTACCGGTGGATGTTCTGCAGGATCAGCGGGAAGCGGGTCTCGCCGGTGTACTTCCTGTGCGGCTCGGCCACCGCGCAGGCCGGCGGGGACGCCCAGAAGCCCCGGTAGTAGGCCTTGCGGTAGTAGTAGCAGGTCAGGCGGAAGCCGAGCGGGAAGATCAGGATGATGATCGCCGGTGAGATGCCCCACCAGCTGCCGAAGATCTCCCAGTTCGGCCCGGCCTTCATCGGCACGCAGTTCTCCGCCAGGCAGGGCGAGTAGAACGGCGAGACGTAGGGCGCCGCGTAGTAGTCGGCGTTCGCGAAGGCCCGCCAGGTCGAGTAGACGACGAAGGCGAGCAGACCGGCCGCGGTGGCGGCCGGGGCCAGCCACCAGCGGTCGGTCCGCAGGTGCGGGGCGTCGATCGCGGCGCGCGTACCCGCTGTGACGCCGCCGCTTCGGGGACGGGGTTCGGTGGCAGGGGGTTCCGTACCTGTGGCCACGGGATCCACTCCGGTCGGGGTCGGGGGTCAGGGGGCGCGACGGTCGCGGGCGCCGAGCCCCTCGTCGTCCGTGTCCACCCACAGCGAGGGGTCGTACGGCGTGTCGGAGATGGTGACGAGGTCGGGCCGCTTCTGCGCGGCGGCCGACAGGGCGACCGTCTCCCGCAGCAGCGCGACGCTCTCGCGCAGGTGGTTGGTGTCGGTGCGGACACGGCGCATCTCCAGGCCACCGCTGCCGAGCTGCTTCTCCAGGCGCCCCACCGACCGGATCAGGTCGTCGAGGCAGCGCTGGACGGTCGTCAGTTCATCGTGCACGGACATGACGTGACCTCACTTTCACGGGTCCTTCAGGCCCAAGGCGGCAACGTTCATGCGCCTGCGAGTGTTGCGCGTCACACCTTGCGCTGTGAAGGGATGTGCATCGATTGGCCGAGGCGTACGGGTGCACCGGTCGGTGCTTTGCGCCGCACGGGTGGGCTTCTCGCCCGTGGCCGCCGTGTCGCTCCCGGTTGCCGAACCCTTTCCTCTTCAGTGGCCGCATACATCGGATGAGCTCCAAATACCACCAAAAGTGATCGTAACGCCCGCGGCTTCCCGGAGGTACCCAGAGATGTCCCACGACGGCGTCGGCCCGCGCGCGGTCATGCGCTCGGTCGCCTTCCTCACGGCGGGCGCGCTCGCGGTGCCCGCGCTGGCCGGATGCGGCTCCGAGGACCCGGCGGGCAAGCCCCTCGCCGGACAGGACATCGAGCCCGCCGGCCGGGCGGAGGTCGCCGACGGGGGCACCCTGCGCTGGGCCGTGGACACCGTCCCGGGCACCCTGAACACCTTCCAGTCGGACGCCGACGCCACCACCACCCGGATCGCACAGGCCGTCCTGCCGTCGATGTTCCGGATGGACGGCCGGGGGCGGCCGGTGCGCAACCCCGACTACCTGGAGTCCGCCGAGGTCGTCGAGACCGAGCCCAAGCAGGTCGTCCTCTACAAGATCAACCAGCAGGCCGTCTGGAGCGACGGCCGCGAGATCGGCGCCGCCGACTTCGCCGCCCAGTGGCGCGCCCTGTCGGGGAGGGACACCGCCTACTGGACCGCCCGCAACGCCGGCTACGACCGCATCGAGAAGGTCGAGCGCGGCAAGGGGAACCTGGAGGTCAAGGTCACCTTCAGCCGCCCCTACGCCGACTGGAGGTCGCTCTTCACGCCGCTGTACCCGAAGGACGTCACGGGCACCCCGGACTCCTTCAACGAGGGGGCCCGCAAGAAGCTGAAGGTCACCGCCGGGCCCTTCACGGTGAAGAAGGTCGACGGCACGAAGGACGAGGTCACCCTCACCCGCAACGTGCGCTGGTGGGGCGATCCCGCCAGGCTCTCGGAGATCGTGCTGCGCGCCGTGCCCCGCGACAAGCGGGTCTCGGCGCTCACCGCCGGCACCGTCGACCTGGCCGAGATCGACCCGGCCACCGCCCGCCGCATCACCGCCGCCGCCGGCCCGCAGAGCACGGGCACCCCCCTCATGGGCCCCGGAGCGCACCGGTCCGCCGCGGACGAGCTGCACTCCTGGGCGGTCGCCCACGGCTCCGACGAGGAGGCCGCCGACGAGGAGGTCTCCGCCCGCGAGAAGCGGCGCGAGAAGGCCGCGAAGTACGCGCGTCAGCAGCAGGCCCTCAGCGGCTTCGAGGTGCGCAGGTCACTGGAGCCGGCCTACACCCAGCTCGCCCTCAACGGCGCCGACGGTCCCCTCGCCGACGAGCGGGTCCGCCGTGCCGTGGCCCGCGCCCTGGACCGGAAGGAGCTGGCCGAGGCGGTGCTGAAGCCGCTCGGTCTGCCCGCCGTGCCGGTCGGCAGCCACCTGGCGCTGTCCGGCCAGGCCGCCTACGCCGACAACAGCGGCGCCCTCGGCCACCAGGACACCAAGGAGGCACAGGCACTGCTGGCGGACGCCGGGTGGGTGCCGGGCGGGCCGGTCAAGGAGGGGAAGGAGAAGGAAGAGAAGCAGAAGGAGAAGGGGGAGAAGGCGGCCGGCGCGGAGGGGAAGAAGGGCGGGGGGTCCGACGAGGACACCGGGAACGAGTCGGAGGGCGGCGACGACGGCACGTACATCGTCGGCGAGGACGACGCCGACGGCGACGGCGGGGGAGACGACGACAACAAGGCGCCGCGCGACTCCGGCCCCGAGGGCCACCTCGCCCAGGACGGCACCAGGCACCTGAAGCAGGGCAGCGCCCCCGGCGCCTACGCCCCCAGGGGCACCGCCGCCCCGGCCCGGGCCGGGACCGCCCCGGTCGCCAAGAACGGCAAGGCGCTCACCCTCCGCTTCGTGCTGCCCTCGGGACCCGGCTCGGACACCCTGCGCACCGTGGCCGGCCGGATCTCGAAGATGCTGGAGCGGATCGGCATCCGCACGGACATCTCCCAGGTCGACGACGAGAGCTACTTCAAGGACCACATCGCCTCCGGCGCGTACGACCTCGCCCTGTACTCGTGGCCCGCGACCGCCTTCCCCGCCACCGACGCCCGCCCCGTCTACGCCAAGCCCGTCCCGGCCGCCGACGGCTCGCTGAACGTCGAGCAGAACTACACCCGCGTCGGCACCGACCAGGTCGACCAGCTCTTCGACCAGGCCATCGCCACGCTCGACGACTCCGAGCACCGCGCCCTGATCCGCAAGGCCGACTCCCGCATCTGGGCGGCGGCCGGCTCCATCCCCCTCTACCAGCGCCCCCAGCTCACCGCGGCCCGCAAGAACCTGGCCAACGCCGGAGCCTTCGGCTTCCGCACGCCGGTGTACGAGGACATGGGCTTCCTGAAGAAGGGCGCGCAGGGGCCGGCGGGGACGCCCGGGACCCAAGGGACGCGGAAGAGCGCCGAGCCGTCGTCCGGGGACTGACGACCCGGGCGTGGAGCCCGCGCGCACGCACACGCACGGAGAACGGCACACCCCGGCCGGGGTGTGCCGTTCTCCGTCGCTGCCGGCGCGGGCCGGGATCAGCCGTGCTTGGCGCGGCTCGCGGCGCGGGCGCGCTCGCGGGCGTCCAGGTTCACCTTGCGGATGCGGACGGCCTCCGGGGTCACCTCGACGCACTCGTCGTCGCGGCAGAACTCCAGGGACTGCTCCAGCGACAGCTTGCGCGGCGGCACGATCGACTCGGCCACGTCGGCCGTGGACGACCGCATGTTGGTGAGCTTCTTCTCCTTGGTGATGTTGACGTCCATGTCGTCGGAGCGGGAGTTCTCGCCGACGATCATGCCCTCGTACACCTCGGTGCCGGGCTCGACGAACAGCACGCCGCGCTCCTGGAGGTTGGTCATCGCGAACGCGGTGACGGCACCGGCGCGGTCGGCGACCAGGGAGCCGTTGTTCCGGGTCGTGAGCGTCCCGAACCAGGGCTCGTGACCCTCGTGGATGGAGTGGGCGATGCCCGTGCCGCGGGTCTGGGTCAGGAACTCGGTGCGGAAGCCGATCAGACCGCGGGAGGGCACCACGAACTCCATGCGCACCCAGCCCGAGCCGTGGTTGGACATGTTGTCCATCCGGCCCTTGCGGACGCCCATGAGCTGCGTGACCGCGCCCATGTGCTCCTCGGGGACGTCGATGGTCATGCGCTCGACCGGCTCGTAGACCTTGCCGTCGACCTCCTTGGTGACCACCTGGGGCTTGCCGACGGTGAGCTCGTAGCCCTCGCGGCGCATGGTCTCCACCAGGATGGCCAGCGCCAGCTCGCCGCGGCCCTGCACCTCCCAGGCGTCGGGGCGGTCGGTCTCCAGGACGCGGAGCGAGACGTTGCCGATCAGCTCGCGGTCCAGGCGGTCCTTGACCTGGCGGGCGGTGACCTTGCGGTCCTTCACGGCCGCCTTGTTGTCGGCGCCCTTGCCGGTGCCGCCGCGGCCGACCAGCGGGGAGGTGTTGGTGCCGATGGTCATGGAGATCGCCGGCTCGTCCACCGTGATCAGCGGCAGCGGGACCGGGTTCTCCGGGTCGGCCAGGGTCTCGCCGATCATGATGTCCGGGATGCCGGCGACGGCGCAGATGTCACCGGGGCCCGCCTTCTCGGCGGGCTTGCGGGTGAGCGCCTCGGTCATCATGAGCTCGGAGATGCGCACGTTGGAGACGGACCCGTCGCGCTTCATCCACGCGACGGTCTGCCCCTTCTTCAGCTCGCCCTGGTGGACGCGCAGCAGCGCGATGCGGCCGAGGAAGTTGTCGGCGTCGAGGTTGGTGACGTGGGCCTGGAGCGGGGCGCCCTCGTCGTAGGTGGGGGCCGGGATGTGCTCCAGGATCGTGGAGAAGAACGGCTCCAGCGAGTCGGAGTCGCCCGGGACCGTGCCGTCCTCCGGCTTGGTCAGGGAGGCGATGCCGTCCCGGCCGCAGGCGTAGACGATCGGGAACTCGATCTGCTCCTCGTCGGCGTCCAGGTCGAGGAAGAGGTCGTAGGTCTCGTTGACGACCTCGTCGATCCGGGAGTCCGGCCGGTCCGTCTTGTTGATGCACAGGATGATCGGCAGCCGCTGCTGGAGCGCCTTGCGCAGCACGAAGCGGGTCTGCGGCAGCGGGCCCTCGGAGGCGTCCACCAGCAGCACGACGCCGTCGACCATCGACAGGCCGCGCTCGACCTCGCCGCCGAAGTCGGCGTGGCCGGGGGTGTCGATGATGTTGATGGTGATCGGGTCCCCGCCGTCCTTGGGGTGGTACTTCACCGCCGTGTTCTTGGCGAGGATCGTGATGCCCTTCTCACGCTCCAGGTCGTTCGAGTCCATCATGCGGTCGTCGACCTGGTCGAGCTGGTGGGCGGCGAAGGCGCCGGCCTGCTTGAGCATGCCGTCGACGATGGTGGTCTTGCCGTGGTCGACGTGGGCGACGATGGCGACGTTGCGGATGTCGTGACGCGTAACAGACGGTGCCATGTAAGGCGTACTCCCGGAGGTGGTGAGGGATGCCCTGCGCAGACGTCTGCGGTGCGCGGGCCCTGCCGGGCTGAACACGCCACGGCCTCACCCCATGGTACGGGGCCGTCGGCGGGACCGCCTTCCCGAGCTCAGGGGCCCTCCGGCCCGCCCGGCGGCGCACCGGGGCCCGTGCTGCGGGTGAGGTTCCTGAGGAGCGCGCGAGGAGCCCGAAACGCTGTTCGGATAGCGGTGATCACACGCACGGGTTTCGGACATGTAAACAAAAAAATATTCGCGTATGCCCGTTTTGCCGATTTGTGTCCAAGAGTGTCAAGCGCGCGCAGGTGTCAATCTTTGCAATTTTCGCTCAAAATATGAACGGTAGGGAGATCCCTATGCCTTCCGCCCTTGACGCGCGTTGATGCTCTTGGCGAAAGTTCCCCCAAACCACAGAACCTGCCGGTATCTGTGCTGCGCTCAACTCTCCAACCCCCCGGGGGACGAACACGATGACCAGTCCAACTAAGGCCGAGGACTCCGGGTCCGCGGCTGTCTTGGACCCTGAGCTCGCGGCGACCGCCGAGGTCGCCAAGGGCGAGAAGCAGCCCGAGGGTCGTTCCCCCGGCCAGTTGATGTGGCAGCGCTTCAAGCGCGACCGTACCGGAGTCGTCTCCGCGTGCGTGGTGATTTTCTTCTTCGCGGTCGCCGCGCTCGCCCCGGTCATCGCGAAGGTGTACGGCAAGAACCCCTACACGCTGTACGCCCAGGAGCCGGAGTACCCGTTCCTCCTGGACGACTTCGCCATGCCGACCGGTTCCTTCGGCGGCATGTCGGGCGAGTTCTGGTTCGGAGTGGAGCCGAAGCTGGGCCGCGACGTGTTCACCATGCTGCTGTACGGCATGCGGACCTCGCTCTACATGGCGGTGGTCGTCACGGTGCTCTGCGTGGTCACCGGCGTGCTCATCGGTATGATCAGCGGCTTCTTCGGCGGCCGGGTCGACTACTGGGTGGGCCGGGTCACCGACTTCTTCCTGGCCTTCCCGCAGCAGCTGTTCTTCATCGCCTTCATGCCCGTCGTGACCGCGATGTTCGTCTCCCCGCAGGACGAGACCCCCACCTACCTGCGGGCTGTGGCGATCATCCTGGTGATGTGGTTCCTGGGCTGGATGGGCCTCGCCCGCCTGGTGCGCAGCTCCGTGCTGTCGCTGGCGGACCGGGAGTTCGTGGAGGCGGCCAAGGTGTCCGGTGCCTCTCCCTGGCGCATCGTGCGCAAGGAGATCCTGCCGAACATCGTCACCCCGATCCTGGTGCAGGCCACCTACATCCTCCCGAGCACGATCCTCACCATCGCCTTCCTCTCGTACATCGGCGTCGGCTTCGTCGAGCCGACACCGGACTGGGGGCGCATGTTCGCCATCGGTACCGACGTGTACGAGCAGGACCCGATGTTCCTGCTCTTCCCGGGCGCGGCGCTGGTGATCTTCGTTCTCGCCTTCAACCTTCTCGGAGACTCCGTCCGGGACGCATTCGACCCCAAGACCGGACGCTAACCGTCCATTGGTGGTGGGGGAGCTGCCGCCCCCGTGCCGGGTGACCGGACCGTCAGGCAGCACTCGTGGACAACTATCGACAGGTAGGTGCATCGGCATCATGAAGCCCATCAGAACGCGCACCACGCGCGCCATAGCCGTCGCCATCGTGGCCGGTTCGCTGGCACTCACCGGCTGCTCCGGCGACAACGGCGGCGGCAGCAAGGGCAAGGGTGACGCGAAGTCCCAGAAGGACGCCGCCGAGCAGCAGGATCCGGTCGCCTACGGTGACGCCGCCGCCTCCACCGGTCCGGCCGAGGAGGTCCCCGGGGCCAAGTCCGGCGGTTTCATCAACGTCTACATGCAGTCGGACCTGACCCACATGGACCCGGGCCAGATCTACGTCAGCGACGCCGGCCAGTTCGCCAACCTGGTCCACCGCGGTCTGACGAACTTCCAGGAGGACGACAAGGGCAACCTGACGGTCGTCGGTGACATCGCCACCGACTCCGGTCAGTCCTCCGACGGCGGCAAGACCTGGACGTACAAGCTCAAGGACGGCATCAAGGACGAGGACGGCAACGAGATCACCTCGGCCGACGTCCGCCACACCATCGAGCGCATGTACTCGAAGGTCATCTTCGACGGTCCGACCTACGTCCAGACCTGGCTGTCGGGCCCGGACTACCGCAAGGACCTGCCGGACGGCCCCTACAAGGGCAAGCACCTGCCGGACTCCGTGCTGGAGACCCCGGACGACAAGACGGTCGTCTTCCACTTCGACAAGCCGCAGCCGGACCTCCCGCAGGCGCTGGCCATGGCCGGCTACGCCATCGTGCCCGAGAAGCAGGACACGAAGGAGAAGTACGACGACGCTCCGGCGGCGCTCGGTCCCTACAAGATCGCCGAGTACAAGCCGGGCAAGTCGATGAAGCTGGTCAAGAACGACCAGTGGGACCCGAAGACGGACTCGGTGCGCCACCAGTACGTCGACGGCTACAACTTCACCAGCACCATCGACCAGCCCAGCCAGACCAAGCGTCTGATCGCCGACCAGGGCGAGGCCAAGAACGCCATCCAGTTCACGGACTCGGTCGACCCGGCCCAGATGTCCACGGTCATCGGCAACGCCGAGACCAAGAAGCGCACCATCCAGGGCTACCAGCCCTACGTGTGGCAGCTGACCTTCAACCTCGACCGGATGAAGGACAAGAAGGTCCGCGACGCGATCACCTACGCGATCCCGAACCAGTCCATGGTCCAGGCGGACGGCGGCCGCTACGGCGGTGAGGTCGCCGGCGGTCTGATCGCCCCCACCCTGTCGAACTTCGACCCGAAGTACGACCCGTTCGGCAAGCTGAAGAAGCCCAACGGCGACCCGGAGAAGGCCAAGCAGCTGCTGAAGGAGGCGGGTGTCAAGGAGGGCACGAAGCTCACCTACGCCTACTCCAACACCCCGCGCGGCCAGGCCCAGATGGTCATCATCAAGGACGCGCTCAACAAGATCGGCTTCGACGTCCAGGCGAAGGAGATCGACCGGGCCAGCTTCTACGAGCAGGTCGGCAAGGTGAAGAACCCGTACGACCTCTACATGACCGGCTGGGGCCAGGACTGGCCGTCCGCCTCCACGGTCATCACCCCGGTCTACGACGGTACGCAGATCCAGGACGGTGCGTCGAACTACTCGCACATCAATGACAAGCAGGTCAACGAGCTGATCCAGAAGGCCCTCACCCAGGAGCCGGAGGAGGCCGCCAAGACCTGGGAGCAGGCCCACCACCGCATCGTGGAGGAGATCAACCCGGCTGCTCCGGTCTACTACTCGAAGCAGATCCAGCTCTACGGATCGAACATCGGTGGCGCCAAGTACAGCACGGAGTCGAGCTACATCGACATCAACGACCTGTACCTGAAGAAGCCGTAACCCGTCAGCTCGGCTGACCGCGGGGGTGTGCGCCAGGCGGAGCACACCCCCGCGGACGGTACCCCCTCCCTGCCGCCGCGTTTCGAAGAGAGCATCCACCCGCCATGCTTCAGTTCCTCATCCGCAGGCTGATCGGCGCCGTCGTCATCATGTTCCTGATCGGCGCCTTCACGTTCTTCCTGTTCTATACGATCCCTCAGGACTTCGCTGCGCTGTCCTGCGGCAAGAACTGCTCCCCCGAGAACCTCGCGGTGATCCGCGAGAACCTGGGCCTGGACAAGCCCATCACCACACAGTTCTGGGAGTTCATGTCGGGCATCGTGGCCGGCCGCGACTTCCCGCAGGGGCACTGCTCCGCGCCGTGTCTGGGTGTCTCCTTCGACAGCGGTGAGTTCGTCTGGGACTCCATCATCGACCGCTTCCCGCTGACGCTGTCGCTGACCGTCGGCGGCCTGGTGATCTTCCTGACGCTGGGCCTCGGCTCGGGTCTGCTCGCCGCCTGGAAGCGCGGCACGGTGATCGACAAGCTCGTCTCCGGTGCCTCGATCGTCCTCAGCTCGTTCCAGATCTACCTGCTCGGCCCGATCGTCCTCGGCATCGTGGTCTACAGCAGCGGCCTGATGGACAACCCGAAGTACCACCCGTTCACCGAGAACCCGGCCACCTGGGCCCTCGGTCTGCTCATCCCCTGGGTGGTCATGGCCACCATCTTCACCGCGCAGTACACGCGTATGTCCCGCTCGACCATGATCGAGCAGCTGCAGGAGGAGCACGTCCGCACCGCGCGCGCCAAGGGCATGTCGCAGCGGTACGTCTTCTTCCGCTACGCCTGGCGCGGCTCCCTCATCCCGATCGTCACCATCCTCGGCATCGACCTCAGTGCGCTGCTGGCGGGCGCGGTGGTCACGGAGTTCACCTTCGACCTCCCCGGCCTCGGCCGTCTCGCGGTCGACTCCTCGGTGACGAAGGACCTGCCGCTGACGATGGGCATCATGCTGTTCGGGGCCTTCTTCATCCTGATCCTGAACATCATCGTCGACCTCGCGTACGCATACATCGACCCGCGCGTGCGGCTCAGCTAGGAGAAACACCGTGACCACACTGACCAAGACCGAAGGCGAGAAGGCCCCGACCGGGCCGGACTCCTTCCTCTCGGTCCGCGACCTGCGGGTGCGGTTCTCCACCGAGGACGGCATCGTCAAGGCGGTCGACGGGCTGTCCTTCGACGTCGAGCGCGGCAAGACCCTCGGCATCGTGGGCGAGTCGGGCTCCGGCAAGTCCGTCACCAACCTGACCGTCCTCGGCCTGCACAACCCCAAGACCACCACCGTCGAGGGCGAGATCGTCCTCGACGGGCAGGAACTGGTCACCGCGAGCGAGAAGGAGATGGAGAAGCTCCGCGGCAACAAGGTCGCGATGATCTTCCAGGACCCGCTGACGGCGCTCTCGCCGTACTACACGGTGGGCCGGCAGATCGCCGAGCCGTTCATGAAGCACACCGGCGCCTCCAAGAAGGAGGCCCGGGAGCGGGCGATCGAGATGCTGACCAAGGTCGGCATCCCGCAGCCCAAGACCCGCGTGGACGACTACCCGCACCAGTTCTCCGGCGGTATGCGCCAGCGCGCCATGATCGCCATGGCGCTGGTCTGCGACCCCGACCTGCTGATCGCGGACGAGCCGACCACGGCCCTGGACGTGACGGTCCAGGCGCAGATCCTCGACCTGCTCAAGGACCTCCAGCAGGAGTTCGGCTCGGCGATCATCTTCATCACCCACGACCTCGGCGTCATCTCCGACATGGCCGACGACCTGCTGGTGATGTACTCGGGCCGGGCCGTGGAGCGCGGCGGCGTCCGCGAGGTGCTGCGTGAGCCCAAGCACCCCTACACCTGGGGCCTGCTCAGCTCGATGCCGCGCCTCGGCGGTGACACCGCGCAGGCGCTCAACCCGATCCCCGGATCCCCGCCCAGCCTGCTGAACCCGCCCTCCGGCTGCCCGTTCCACCCCCGCTGCGCCTTCACGGGCGAGGTGCCGGGCGACCGCTGCAGCACCGAGCGGCCGCCGCTGGGCGAGGGCCGCGCCGCTGCCTGCCACCTGACGGCGGAGCAGAAGCAGACCATTTTCATCGACAAGATCCAGCCCAGGCTGCGCTAGGGAGAGATCCGAGACATGAGCGACAACCTCACCCTCCCCGCACAGCAGGGCTCCACCGCAGCGCCGGCCGAGACGCTGCTGAAGGTGGAGGGCCTGACCAAGCACTTCCCGATCTACGGCGGCTTTCCGATCAAGCGGAAGGTCGGCGCCGTGCAGGCCGTCGACAACGTCGACCTGACCGTCGGCGCCGGCGAGAGCGTCGGCCTGGTGGGTGAGTCGGGCTGCGGCAAGTCGACCACGGGCCGGCTCATCACCCGGCTCCTGGAACCGACCGGCGGAAAGATCGAGTACGCGGGACAGGACATCACGCACGCCTCGCGCAGGCAGCTGGCGCCGATCCGGTCCGAGATCCAGATGATCTTCCAGGACCCGTACTCCTCGCTGAACCCGCGGCAGACCGTCGGCACCATCATCAAGTCGCCGATGGAGGTCAACGGGATCAATCCCGCGGGCGGCCGGGAGAAGAGGGTCCGCGAGCTGCTCGAGCTCGTCGGCCTCAACCCCGAGCACTACAACCGCTTCCCGCACGAGTTCTCCGGCGGCCAGCGCCAGCGCATCGGCGTCGCCCGGGCCCTCGCGCTCAACCCGAAGCTGATCGTGGCGGACGAGCCGGTCTCCGCGCTCGACGTGTCGATCCAGGCGCAGGTCGTCAACCTGCTGCAGAAGGTCCAGGAAGAGCTGGGCATCGCCTTCCTGTTCATCGCCCACGACCTGGCCGTCGTCCGGCACTTCTCGCAGCGCGTGGCCGTGATGTACCTCGGCAAGGTGGTCGAGGTCGGCGACCGGGACTCCATCTACAACCGGCCCCGGCACCCCTACACCCACGCCCTGCTGTCGGCCGTGCCCGAGGTGGCCATGGACGACGAGACCGAGAACCGGGAGCGCATCCGCCTCTACGGGGACGTGCCCTCGCCGATCTCCCCGCCGTCCGGCTGCCGCTTCCGCACCCGCTGCTGGAAGGCGCAGGACAAGTGCGCCACCGAGGAGCCGCCGCTCGTCCAGATCTCCGGCAACCGCGAGGGCCACCTGACGGCCTGCCACTTCCCGGAGGACCCGACCACCCAGGCCCGCGGCGAGGACGTCGTCCTCGACCCGGCGCTGAAGGCCCTGGAGGGCTCCGCCGAGAAGGAGTGACCCGAGAAGCGGCACCCGCGGCTGCCGTCGGCCCCCGGGAGGGGCGGACGGCAGCCGCTGCGCGTTCGAGGGCTTCGGGGAACTCCGGGAAACTCGGGGAACCCCGGCGGCTCATACGAACAGACGGCTGGAGTCGCCCCCCGTACAGACGTCGTGCATGTGCGTGACGCCCCCTTTGTGTCGATAGTGGCGTAAAGATCAGCGCGCCACGGCGCACGTACGAGGAGGCACCCCATGCGCGGAGCCACGCATGCCCGATGGGCCGTCTGCGCGGTGGCGGTCGCCCTCGCCGCGACGGCCTGCGGAGGCGGGAGCGGCAGCGGCGGCACCGGCGCCGTGCTGAGCGCCTCCTGGGGCGACCCGCAGAACCCGCTGGAGCCGGCCAACACCAACGAGGTGCAGGGCGGCAAGGTCCTCGACATGATCTTCCGGGGCCTGAAGCGCTACGACCCGGAGACCGGCGAGGCGAAGGACATGCTCGCCGAGCGGATCGAGACCTCCGACTCGCAGAACTACACCGTCACCGTCAAGGACGGCTGGACCTTCAGCAACGGCGAAAAGGTCACCGCCCGGTCCTTCGTCGACGCCTGGAACTACGGCGCCAACCTGAAGAACAACCAGCGCAACGCCTACTTCTTCGGCTACATCGAGGGCTACGACGAGGTCCACCCCGAGGACGGCGGCGAGCAGCGCGCCGACACCCTCTCCGGGCTGAAGGTCGTCGACGAGCGGACCTTCACCGTCAGGCTCTCCCAGAAGTTCTCCGGCTTCCCCGACACCCTCGGCTACAACGCCTTCGCCCCGCTGCCCCGGGCCTTCTTCGACGACCACGACGCCTGGGTGAGGAAGCCGGTCGGCAACGGCCCGTACCTGGTCGACTCGTACGCGCGCGGCTCGCAGATGTCGCTGCGCACGTGGGCGGACTACCCCGGTCCGGACAAGGCGCGGAACGGCGGCGTCGACCTCAAGGTCTACACCGACAACAACACCGCCTACACCGACCTCATGGCCGGCAACCTGGACCTGGTCGACGACGTGCCCGCCGCCCAGCTGAAGAACGTCGGGAACGACCTGGGCGACCGCTACCTCAGCACCCCCGCCGGCATCATCCAGACCCTCGCCTTCCCCTACTACGACGAGAACTGGAACAGACCCGGCATGGAGAAGGTCCGCAGGGGCCTGTCCATGGCGATCGACCGGAAGCAGATCACCGACACCATCTTCCGGAAGACCCGCACCCCGGCGACCGACTGGACCTCCCCGGTCCTCGGCGAGGACGGGGGCTTCAAGGCGGACCTGTGCGGCGAGGCCTGCGCGTACCGGCCCGAGGAGGCCAAGAGGCTCATCGCGGAGGGCGGCGGCCTGCCCGGAGGCCGCGTCACCCTCACCTACAACGCGGACACCGGCTCCCACCGCGAGTGGGTCGACGCCGTCTGCAACTCCATCAACAACGCGCTGGACGACGAGCGCGCCTGCACCGGCAACCCGGTCGGCACCTTCGCCGACTTCCGCAACCAGATCACCCGGCAGAGGATGACCGGCCCGTTCCGCGCCGGCTGGCAGATGGACTACCCGCTCATCCAGAACTTCCTCCAGCCGCTCTACTACACCAACGCCTCCTCCAACGACGGCAAGTGGTCCGACAAGGAGTTCGACGACCTCGTCGACCGGGCCAACCAGGAGACCGACGTCACCAGGGCCGTCGGCCTGTTCCAGCAGGCCGAGGAGGTCGTCCGCGACCGCATGGCCGCCATCCCGCTGTGGTACCAGAACGGCAGCGCGGGCTGGTCCGAGCGGCTGTCCGACGTGAGGCTCAACCCCTTCAGCGTCCCCGTGTACGACCAGATCAAGGTGAGCTGAGCCGTCATGGGACGTTACGTCGTCCGGCGTCTGCTCCAGATGATCCCGGTGTTCGCCGGGGCCACGCTGCTGATCTTCCTCATGGTCAACGTGATGGGCGACCCCATCGCGGGCCTGTGCGGCGAGCGCCGCTGCGACCCGGCGACCGCCGCCCGGCTGCGGGCGGAGTTCGGCCTCGACAAGCCGGTGTGGCAGCAGTACCTGACCTACATGGGGAACGTCTTCACCGGCGACTTCGGCACGGCGTTCAACGGCCAGGAGGTCACCGAGCTGATGTCGACGGCGTTCCCCGTCACCCTCCGGCTCACCCTGATCGCGATCCTCTTCGAGGTCGTCATCGGCATCACCCTCGGCGTGGTCACCGGGCTGCGCCGGGGCCGTCCCGTCGACACCGGCGTCCTGCTGTTCACCCTCGTCGTCATCTCCGTGCCCACCTTCGTCACCGGTCTGCTGCTCCAGCTGCTGCTCGGGGTGAAGTGGGGCTGGATCCGGCCCTCGGTCTCCTCCGAGGCGCCGCTCGACGAACTGCTCCTGCCCGGCCTGGTGCTGGCCTCCGTCTCCCTCGCCTACGTCACCCGGCTGACCCGCACCTCCATCGCCGAGAACCGGCGCTCCGACTACGTCCGCACCGCCGTCGCCAAGGGCCTGCCCCGCCGCCGGGTCGTCACCCGGCACCTGCTGCGCAACTCCCTCATCCCCGTGGTCACCTTCATCGGCGCGGACGTCGGCTTCCTCATGGGCGGTGCGATCGTCACCGAGCGGATCTTCAACATCCACGGCGTCGGCTACCAGCTCTACCAGGGCATCCTGCGCCAGAACACCCAGACCGTCGTCGGCTTCGTGACCGTGCTGGTGCTGGTGTTCCTGGTCGCCAATCTCGTCGTCGACCTCCTCTACGCCGTACTCGACCCGAGGATCCGCTATGTCTGAGCAGCACTACGAGTCCGAGCGCGTCGTCGCGGTGACCGGCGTGGGCGGCACCGTGGACCTGGGCACGGACGGGACGGAGACGCCCGCGAAGGCCCCCGGAGGGCCCGGCGGTCCCGGCGGCCCCGGACCGCGGGGCAGGCCCCGCTCCCTGTGGTCCGACGCCTGGCGCGACCTGCGCCGCAACCCCGTCTTCATCGTCTCCGGCCTGGTGATCTGCTTCCTGGTCCTCATCTCCCTGTGGCCCTCGGCGATCGCCTCCGGCAGTCCCCTCGAGTGCGACCTGGCCAAGGCCCAGGAGGGCTCCCAGGCCGGTCATCCCTTCGGCTTCGACGGCCAGGGCTGCGACGTCTACACCCGCACCGTCCACGGCGCCCGCACGTCCGTCGCGGTCGGCGTCTGCGCCACGCTCGGCGTCGCGGTCCTCGGCAGCGTGCTGGGCGCGCTGGCCGGCTACTTCGGCGGGGTGTGGGACGCGGTCCTGTCCCGCGTCACCGACGTCTTCTTCGCCATCCCGGTCGTCCTCGGCGGTCTGGTGCTGCTGTCCGTCATCACCAGCAACACCGTCTGGCCGGTCATCGGGTTCATCGTGCTGCTCGGCTGGCCGCAGATCGCCCGCATCGCCCGCGGCTCCGTCATCACCGTCAAGCAGAACGACTACGTCCAGGCCGCGCGGGCGCTGGGCGCCTCCCACACCCGGCTGCTGCTGCGGCACATCGCGCCCAACGCCGTCGCCCCGGTCATCGTCGTGGCCACCATCGCGCTCGGTACGTACATCGCGCTGGAGGCGACCCTGTCCTACCTCGGCGTCGGACTGAAACCGCCCAGCGTCTCCTGGGGGATCGACATCTCCGCCGCCTCCCCCTACATCCGCAACGCCCCGCACGCGCTGCTGTGGCCCTCCGGCGCCCTCGCGATCACCGTCCTGGCGTTCATCATGCTCGGCGACGCGGTGCGCGACGCCCTCGACCCGAAGCTGAGGTGATCCGCCGCCATGCTGCTCGAAGTGCGTGACCTGCACGTGGAGTTCCGCACCCGGGACGGGGTCGCGAAGGCCGTCAACGGCGTCGATTACCAGGTGGACGCGGGGGAGACGCTGGCCGTGCTCGGCGAGTCCGGCTCCGGCAAGTCGGTGACCGCGCAGGCCGTCATGGGCATCCTCGACATGCCGCCGGGCCGGATCACCGGCGGTGAGGTCCTCTTCCGGGGCAGGGACCTGCTGACGCTCAAGGAGGACGAGCGCCGCAGGGTCCGGGGCGCCGAGATGGCGATGATCTTCCAGGACGCGCTGTCGTCGCTCAACCCCGTGCTCTCCGTCGGCGACCAGCTCGGCGAGATGTTCGTCGTGCACCGGGGCATGTCGAAGAAGGACGCGCGGGCCAGGGCGGTCGAGCTGATGGACCGGGTGCGCATCCCCGCCGCCCGGGAGCGGGTGAAGCAGTACCCGCACCAGTTCTCCGGCGGGATGCGCCAGCGCATCATGATCGCGATGGCCCTGGCCCTGGAGCCGGCCCTGATCATCGCCGACGAGCCGACCACCGCCCTCGACGTCACCGTCCAGGCGCAGGTCATGGAACTGCTCGCGGAACTGCGGCGCGAGTACCGCATGGGGCTGATCCTCATCACCCACGACCTGGGCGTGGTCGCCGACGTCGCCGACCGCATCGCCGTGATGTACGCGGGCCGGATCGTCGAGTCGGCGCCCGTGCACGACCTCTACAAGGCGCCCGCCCACCCCTACACCCGCGGCCTGCTGGACTCCGTCCCGCGCCTGGACCTCAAGGGCCGGGACCTCTGCGCCATCAAGGGCCTGCCCCCCAACCTCGCGAACGTCCCGCCCGGCTGCGCCTTCCACCCCCGCTGCCCCATGGCCCGGGACGTGTGCCGCACCGACGTGCCGCCGCTGTACGAGGTCTCGGAAACCCGGGGCAGCGCCTGCCACTTCTGGAGGGAGTGCCTGCATGGCTGAGCCGATCCTCGAGGTCTCCCGCCTGGTCAAGCACTACCCGCTGACCCGGGGCGTCCTGTTCAGGAAGCAGGTCGGCACCGTACGGGCGGTCGACGGAGTCGACTTCGCGCTCGGCCGGGGAGAGACCCTGGGCATCGTCGGCGAGTCCGGCTGCGGCAAGTCCACGGTCGCGAAGATGCTGGTCAACCTCGAGAGGCCGACGGCCGGCTCGATCCGCTACAAGGGGGAGGACATCACCAGGCTGTCCGGCAGGGCCCTGAAAGCCGTCCGCCGCAACATCCAGATGGTCTTCCAGGACCCCTACACCTCCCTCAACCCCCGCATGACGGTGGGCGACATCATCGGGGAGCCCTACGACATCCACCCCGAGGCGGCACCCAGGGGCGACCGGCGCAGACGGGTCCAGGAACTGCTGGACGTCGTCGGCCTCGACCCGGAGTACGTCAACCGCTACCCGCACCAGTTCTCCGGCGGCCAGCGCCAGCGCATCGGCATCGCCCGGGGGCTGGCGCTGCGCCCCGAGGTGATCGTCGCCGACGAGCCGGTCTCCGCGCTGGACGTCTCGGTCCAGGCCCAGGTCATCAATCTGATGGACCGGCTCCAGTCCGAGTTCGACCTCGCGTACGTCTTCATCGCGCACGACCTGTCGATCGTGCGGCACATCTCGGACCGGGTCGGGGTGATGTACCTCGGGAGGATCGTGGAGACCGGCACGGACACCGAGATCTACGACCATCCCACGCACCCCTACACCCAGGCACTGCTCTCCGCCGTGCCCGTACCCGACCCCCGGGCCCGGGAGCGCCGCGAGCGGATCCTCCTCAGCGGCGACGTCCCGTCCCCGACGAACGTCCCCTCCGGCTGCCGTTTCCGCACCCGCTGCTGGAAGGCCCGGGAGCGCTGCGCCGTGGAGGTCCCGGCCCTCGCGGTCCCCGAGGAGTTCCGGGCGGCCGGCGGCCCGGCCGCGCACGACTCGGCCTGCCACTTCGCGGAGGAGAAGAAGGTGGTGGCGGAGGAGCACCGGGAAGGGCCGGCATAGCCGCCCGAACCCGCGTCAACCGCGTTAACGGACACGCAACTTCACGGAATCGGTTCCGATATACGGACGCGTCAGGCTGGACAGCGTACGGCCGTGCGGGTGCCGTGAGCGGGCCGGGACGCGCCATGTCGTCCCGGCCCGCTGCCGTGCTCAGCCCGCGCCGAGCCCCAGGGAGCGCTTGAGGAAGTCGACCTGGAGCAGCAGCAGGTTCTCCGCGACCTGCTCCTGCGGGGTCATGTGGGTGACGCCCGACAGGGGCAGGACCTCGTGCGGGCGGCCTGCGGCCAGGAGGGCGGAGGACAGGCGCAGGGCGTGGGCGACGACCACGTTGTCGTCGGCGAGGCCGTGCACGATCATCAGCGGGCGGTGCGGTTCGGCGGGGGACGACAGGCCCTCGTCGGTGACGAGCGAGTTCTTCGCGTACGTCTCCGGGTGCGCGGCCGGGTCGCCCAGGTACCGCTCCGTGTAGTGGGTGTCGTACAGCCGCCAGTCCGTCACCGGGGCGCCGGCGATGCCCGCGTGGAAGACGTCGGGCCGGCGCAGCACCGCCAGCGCCGCCAGGTAACCGCCGTAGGACCAGCCGCGAACGGCCACCCGGGAGAGGTCGAGGGGGTGGGACCGTGCGAGGTCGTGGAGCGCCTCGACCTGGTCGTCCAGGCTGAGCGTGAAGTCGTGGTGGACCGCCTTCTCCCAGGCGGGGGAGCGGCCCGGGGTGCCGCGGCCGTCGGCGACGACCACCGCGAAGCCCTGGTCGGCGAACCACTGCGAGGTCAGGTGGGCGTTGTGGGCGGCCACGACGCGCGCCCCGTGCGGACCACCGTAGGGGTCCATGAGGACCGGCAGGGGGGTGTCACCGGCGTAGTCCCGAGGCATAAGCACGGCGCACGGAATGCGGCGTGCGCCCCCCTGGGTCAGGGTCACGCGAGGGGACATACCGGGATCCTCGGCGTACGAGGGGACGGTCGCCGTCGGTTTCCCGTCACGCAGGACCCGCACCCGCGCACCCGGCCGGTCCGGCGTCGCGGAGACCAGCACGGTCACCCCGCCGGCGCGTACCGCCGTGTGGACGCCGGGCTCCTGGGAGAGGCGTTCCACGCCCAGTTCGTTCACCCGGTAGACGTGCACCTCGCCGGTCTCCGGCCCGGCCGCCTCCTCACCGGCGGACGCGGAGACCAGCACGTCGTCGTCGGAGACGTCCAGCACCGCGCGGATGTGCAACTGCGCGCCGGTCAAGGGACGTTCACCGACCGCCAGCCGTCGCGCACCCCCCTCGTCGGCGATCCGCACCAGATGCCCGGAGGGGCTCCAGCACGGCACCCCGGGGAAAAGTTCAAGCCAAGTTGGATCTTCGTCGGCGTGCACCATCCGGGTCGCCCCGGAGTCCGGTTCCACGGCCAGGAACAACTGGCTGCGCTGGTCGCGCGCCTGGACGAGCAGCAGCGGGGCACCCGCCGCTGACCAGTGCACTCGTGCCAGATAGGGGTAGCGTGCCCGGTCCCAGGAGACCTCCGTGCGCACCCCGTCCAGCCCGATCACGAACAGCCGTACGTCCGCGTTCGCGGTGCCCGCCGCCGGGTAGGGGACGCGGCTCGGCTCACGCTCCGGGTGGGCGGGATCGGCGATCCACCACCGCTCGACCGGCGTGTCGTCCGCACGCGCCACCAGCAGCCGGTCCGACTCCGGAGCCCACCAGAAGCCCCGCGAACGCCCCATCTCCTCGGCCGCGACGAACTCGGCCAGGCCGTAGGTGACGCCCTCCGCCTCGGGGGTCGCGAGCGCGCGGTCGTCGGCCCCCTCGGCCGCCACGACCCGCAGCGCGCCCCGGGCGACGTAGGCGACGTGGCGCCCGTCGGGCGACGGCCGCGGATCGATCACCGGTCCCGGCACGGGCAGTTCGCGCGCCGTACCGGCCCGCAGCTCGGCCACGAAAAGCCGCCCTGACAAGGCGAAAGACGCCAACTCCACGGCCGCGTCGGTGGCGTAGCCGACGATGCCGGCACCCCCCTCGCGGCTCCGCTCGCGCCGCGCCCGCTCTTCCGCGGAGAGACGCTCGGACGCCCCGCCCAGGAGGGCGCGCGGGTCGGCCGCCACGCGCTCCCCGCCCCCTTCCGTGTCGAGGGTCCAGAGCGAATTCGCCCGGTCCGTACCGGAACCGGAGCGCAGGAACACGACACGTGAACCGTCGGGCGCCACGGTGAACGAACGCGGCGCGCCGAGCGTGAAGCGCTGGGTGCGGGCGTGCCGTCGGGGGAAGGAGTCAGCCTCGGTCGTCATGCCCTGACCATATTGGCCATGCGCCCCCTTGTGCGGCTGTGCGCCGATCGATGCGCACGTACGGATAGTTATGATCACTAGCGCATAGTGGGTATGAACCTGCTGGCTCGTGCGTGGATTTATCTGCCCCCATATTCCTACCCCCCCCGCGTCCTGGGATCTTTGGAGGTGAGCCGCCGTGGCACTCTCGATTTCGGCGGTGGTGCTGCTGGCGATCATTGTCTTCCTGCTGATCAAGAAGTCAGGACTGAAGACCGGGCACGCCATCGTGTGCATGCTGCTCGGCTTCTACCTGGCCTCGTCGACGATGGCGCCCACGATCAGCGACCTCACGACGAACATCGCGGGGATGATCGGAAGCATCAAGTTCTGAGCGACGCGTCTTCCGGCCGGGGCCCGAGGCAACTCCCGGGCGCCGGCCGGAGTCCACGCCACCGTCCCCGGCCCGCGGGACGCCCCCTGCGAGCCCGCTCGTCACCCGCCTCGGCGTGACACCGGCCCACGCGCCCCCCGAGCAGGTCCGGGCGCACCGGTTCGCGCCCTCCGGCCCCTCGCCTGTTACTCGTTGGTAAGGGATGATGGCGGGCATCATCCACACGCTCAGGGCGGAGCCGCCGGTGACGACTTCAGAGGAACGAACCAGGGTGCACGCCTTCCGGGACGACGCCCTCGGCGACCACGACGCCGTCGGCCTCGCCCGGGCGATCCGCCGGGGCGAGGTCGGCGCCGCCGAGGCCGCCCGCGACGCGGCGGCCAGGGTCAGGGCCGTCGAGGCCCGGCTCCACGCCGTCCAGGTGCACCTCGACGTTCCGGCGCACGGCTTTGGGTCCGTCGGCGCCTTCGCCGGGGTGCCGACCTTCGTCAAGGACAACACCGACTACCAGGGGCTGCCCACCGGACACGGCAGCGCCGCGTTCGCGCCGAGGGCCGCACGACGGCACGCCCCGTTCACCCGCCAGTTCCTGAGCACCGGGGTCACGGTGCTCGGCAAGACCCGGCTGCCCGAGTTCGGGTTCAGCCCGACCACGGAGTACGAGGACGCCGAGCCCGTCCGCAATCCGTGGCACACGGGCCACTCGGCGGGCGGTTCGTCGGGCGGCAGCGCGGCACTCGTCGCCGCCGGGGCGGTGCCGATCGCGCACGCCAACGACGGCGGCGGCTCGATCCGGATTCCCGCCGCCGCCTGCGGACTCGTCGGGCTGAAGCCGACCCGCGGCCGGGTGGTGGCGAACGCGCAGGGCCGCCGGCTACCGATCGACCTCGTCACCGACGGCGTCGTGAGCCGCTCGGTACGGGACAGCGCCGCGTTCCTCGCCGCCGCGGAGAAGCACTGGCGCAACCCGAAGCTGCCGCCCGTCGGCCTGGTCGAGGGCCCTGCGGAGCGACGGCTGCGCATCGGACTCCTGCTGGACTCGCCGAACGGCGTCCGCTCCGACGCCGCCACCCGGGCGGCCGTCACGGAGACGGCGCAGCGGCTCGAACGGCTCGGCCACAGCGTGGCACCGGTGGAGGTGGCGCTCGACCCGCGTTTCACCCAGGACTTCCTCGCGTACTGGGGCCTGCTGTCGTTCCTGATCGGCGCCACCGGCAGGACGTTCGGCGCGGACTTCGACCGGCGCCGTATGGACGGCCTCAGCCGGGGGCTGCGCGAGGCGTACCTGAGGGACTGGAGGCGCACGCCGGATGTGGTGCGGAGACTGAAGCGCACGCGGGAGGCGTACGCGGCGGCGTTCCGCGGGCTCGACCTGGTCCTCTCCCCGGTGCTCGCCCACACCACCCCGCCGATCGGCCACCTCAACCCGGCCGTCCCGTACGCCACGCTGATCGAACGGATCCTCGCCTACGTCGCGTTCACCCCGGTCAACAACGTCGTCGGGACGCCGTCGATCTCGGTGCCGGCCACCGGCACGACGGCGGACGGGCTCCCCGTCGGCGTCATGTTCTCCGGCCGCCCGGGCGCCGAACGGACGCTGCTGGAACTCGCGTTCGAGCTGGAGGCGGACCAGCCCTTCCGGCGCCTCCAGGACGTCTGACGGACGCCGGGGGCAGGGTCAGCCCTCGACCGCGTACGGCACGAAGCCGGCCCACGCGGCGGGGGTGAAGGCCAGCCGGGCGCCTTCGGCGACCTTCGAGTCACGGACGTGAACGGTGCCGGGCTCGGTGGCGACCTCGACGCAGGAGTCGGTCTCCGCCCCGCTGCTGTAGCTGCTCTTGAACCACGCCAGGTCGGAGGCGTCCTCGGACGAGGTCTTGCGGATCATGTCTCCCCCAGCAGTTGCTCGACGAACGCGGCCGACTCGCGAGGCGTGAGAGCCTGCGCCCGGATGATGCCATACCGGAGTTCCAGGATACGGAGCTGCCGTGGATCGGTGACCGGTCGGCCGCTGGAGACGCCCGGTGAGCGGCCAACCGCCGTTCCGTCCTCGAACTTCAAAACCTCGATTCCTCCGTCCACACCGGCATGCTCCTCGCGGTCCATCGGCATCACCTGGATCTCGACGTTCGGCAACTGCCCGACATCAAGCAGGTGCTCGAGCTGCTTGCGTACCACCTCCGTCCCCCCGAGCCGTCGCCGGAGCGTCCACTCGTCCTGGATGAAGCTGAGTTCAGGCGCCGAGTCGCGCTCGAAGACGGTTTTACGGGCCATGCGAGCGGCCACCCCTCGCTCGATCTCCTCTTCGGCGTATCGCGGGCGCCGCATCCGGAACAGCGCTCGTGCGTAGTCCGGGGTCTGCAAGAGGCCGTGGATGTTCACGGGGTCGTACAGCTGGAGCTCGACCGCCCGGGCCTCCATCTGCGCCAGGTCCCGCACCTTCTTCGGGTAGCGGACCTTCTTCACGTCCTCCTTCATCGCCGCGATGAGTCCCCCGGCGTTCAGCACCT